>NZ_LT854637.1 GCF_900184255.1 Haloimpatiens massiliensis
TCCCCAGGCGGGGTACTTAATGTGTTTACTGCGGCACCGAGGTTGGACCCCCGACACCTAGTACCCATCGTTTACGGCGTGGACTACCAGGGTATCTAATCCTGTTTGCTCCCCACGCTTTCGTGCCTCAGCGTCAGTTACAGTCCAGAAAGCCGCCTTCGCCACTAGTGTTCTTCCTAATCTCTACGCATTTCACCGCTACACTAGGAATTCCGCTTTCCTCTCCTGCACTCTAGATGCCCAGTTTGAAATGCAGCACCCAAGTTGAGCTCGGGTATTTCACATCTCACTTAAACATCCGCCTACGCACTCTTTACGCCCAGTAAATCCGGACAACGCTCGCCACCTACGTATTACCGCGGCTGCTGGCACGTAGTTAGCCGTGGCTTCCTCCTCTGGTACCGTCATTATCGTCCCAGATAACAGAGCTTTACAACCCTAAGGCCTTCATCACTCACGCGGCGTTGCTGCGTCAGGGTTTCCCCCATTGCGCAATATTCCCCACTGCTGCCTCCCGTAGGAGTCTGGACCGTGTCTCAGTTCCAATGTGGCCGATCACCCTCTCAGGTCGGCTACGCATCGTCGCCTTGGTAAGCCTTTACCTTACCAACTAGCTAATGCGCCGCGGGCCCATCTCAAAGCGGATTACTCCTTTGATTACAAAACCATGCGATTTCGTAATTTTATGCGGTATTAATCTCCCTTTCGGGAGGCTATTCCCCTCTTTGAGGCAGGTTGCCCACGTGTTACTCACCCGTCCGCCGCTAATCCGTTCCCCGAAGGGAACTTCATCGCTCGACTTGCATGTGTTAGGCACGCCGCCAGCGTTCGTCCTGAGCCAGGATCAAACTCTCAATTTAAAGTTCAATCTCAAACTCAAATTCACTGACTTTATGATTTATCATCATCATCTCTGTTTAATTTTCAAAGACCAGTTTTTCTCTGTCGCCTTGCGACGAAATATATAATATCATATAAACAAAACTATATTTTTATAAATTAATTAAATTATATAGTTTAAATACAATTTTCTCTTTTTTATTTCTTTTTACTTAGTTTTTCTTATATAGATACGCAAGGTTAAGTTTATTATTATTTTTTGGTAAATATTTGTTTTATATAAACCAATAAAAAAATGCTACATGTTTATGTAGCATTTTTTATTACTTTATTATTCTTCACTTTATTATTCTTCACTTTGTTCTTGTTCTAATATTTCATTATTCTCTTCTTGGTCTACTGAATCAATGTTCTGTTCTTGATTGCCATTTTGTTGTTTCTCTGCTAGGCTATTATCTTCATCAATATTTTCTTCACACATTTTTTCATCTTCACAGTTAATTTTAGCCATAGCCACTACTTCTATTTCTTCTCCAGTTTTCATAAGAGTTACGCCCATAGTATTTCTGCTTGTAATAGATATATCAGAAACATTTATCCTTATAACTATATCTTTACTATTTATAAGCATTATTTCATCCGTTTCTTTGACCATCTTAGCTCCAACTATATACCCGGTCTTATCTGTAACCTTATAAGTTATAATACCTTTTCCGCCTCTTTTTATAGTACTATATTCTGAAATAGGAGTTCTCTTACCAAATCCATTTTGGCTTACAACTAATAATTTTTCATCTTCATTTACTACATTCATAGACACTGCTATATCATTATTTCTTAAAGTTATAGCTTTAACACCTGCTGCATTTCTTCCCATAGGTCTAACATCAGTCTCTTTAAATCTTATGCTGTATCCATTTCTTGTAACCATTATAAGCTCATTGTTTCCATCTGTTAATTTAGCATCTATTAGCTCATCTCCATCTTTTAATGTTACAGCATTTAATCCTGATTTCCTTATATTAGCATATTGACTTAAGGATGTTTTCTTTACTATACCTTTTTTAGTAGCCATCATTAGGTATTTATCTTTATCAAATTCTTTTAAAGCTATTACCGCTTGAATTCTTTCTTCTTGATTTAAAGGAATTATATTTATTATGTTGGTTCCTTTAGCTGTTCTTCCTGCTTCTGGTATCTCATATGCCTTTAACTTATACGTTCTACCTTCATTAGTAAAGAACATCAATTCATTATGTGTTGATGTAATAAATAAATGTTCAACAAAGTCTTCTTCCTTCGTTGCCATAGCCTGTATTCCTCTTCCGCCTCTTTTTTGAGCACTATAGGTATCTTCCGGCAATCTCTTAATATAACCTTCATGAGTTAATGTTATAACTACATTTTGCTCTTCTATTAAATCCTCAATGTCTATATCATGAATATTTTTTTCTATGGCAGATCTTCTTTCATCACCATATTTATCTCTTATTTCTAAAAGTTCTTCTTTGATTAGGTTTAAAAGTATCTCCTTATTTCCTAATATTTCTTTTAATCTCTTTATATTTTCCTGTAATGCGTTATATTCATCTTCTATTTTTTCTCTTTCCAAACCTGTTAATCTTTGAAGCTTCATGTCTAGTATTGCTTGGGATTGTTTTTCAGAAAGATTAAATTTACTCATAAGGCCATTTCTTGCTTCTTGAGTAGTTTTAGAAGCTCTTATTAAGCTTATTACCTCATCTATATGATCTAATGCTATTTTTAATCCTTCTAAAATATGAGCTCTTGCTAAAGCTTTATCTAGCTCAAATTGAGTTCTTCTTGTAATTACTTCTTCTTGGAATTTCACATACTCTACTAATATTTGTTTTAAATTTAAAACTTTAGGTTCATTGTTTACTAATGCTAGCATTATTACTCCAAAGGTATCTTGAAGTCTAGTATGCTTATATAACCTATTTAAAACCACATTAGGATTGGCATCCCTTTTTAGTTCAATGACGATTCTCATACCTTCTCTATCAGATTCGTCTCTTAAATCAGATATACCATCTACCTTTTTATTTTTAACTAAATTAGCTATATTCTCTATAAGTCTTGACTTATTTACCTGATAAGGTATTTCAGTAACTATTATTCTAGTTCTTCCTTTTTCTTCTTCTATGTCTGTTTTAGCCCTCATGACTATTCTTCCTCTACCAGTTTCATAAGCCTGCCTAATTCCAGCAGTTCCTTTTATTATTCCTGCTGTTGGGAAATCTGGTCCTTTTATCTTTGTCATGAGTTCTTGTATTGTAACTTCGGGATTATCTATAAGCATTATTATGCCATCTACTACTTCTCTTAGGTTATGAGGTGGTATATTAGTGGCCATACCTACTGCTATACCTGCTGAACCATTTACTAATAAATTAGGAAATCTAGATGGTAAAACGCAAGGTTCCTTTTCTTCTCCATCAAAGTTAGGTATGAAATCTACAGTATTTTTATTTATATCCCTAATCATCTGTAGATTTATTTTGCTCATTTTAGCCTCAGTATACCTCATAGCCGCAGCACCATCGCCATCTATAGAACCAAAGTTTCCATGGCCATCTACAAGAGTATATCTCATATTAAAATCTTGAGCCATTCTAACAAGAGCATCATAAACTGCAGTATCACCATGTGGATGGTATTTACCTAAAACGTCTCCGACTATTCTTGCACATTTTCTATATCCCTTTTCTGGTGTTAAACCTAGCTCATGCATAGAATAAATTATTCTTCTATGAACTGGCTTTAAACCATCTCTTACATCGGGCAGTGCACGACCTACTATTACACTCATAGCGTAATCTATATAAGATTTTTTCATTTCATTCTTTACATCTACTGGTAGTATTTTACCTTCAAACATGTAGTTACACCTCTTTTATCTTTATATATCTAGGTTAACAACTTTTTTAGCATTTTCCTCAATAAACTGTCTGCGAGGTTCTACTTTATCACCCATAAGTATAGTGAATATCTCATCTGCAGCCATAGCGTCTTCTACCGTTACCTTTAGTAAGGTTCTTTTATCTGGATCCATGGTAGTTTCCCAAAGTTGTTCCGCGTCCATTTCTCCTAGACCTTTGTATCTTTGAATTTCTGTATTTGTATCTTTTCCTCCAACTTCCTGTAATATCATATCTAATTCTTTATCACTGTAAGAATAATATTCTTTCTTGCCTTTAGATATTTTATAAAGTGGAGGTTGTGCAATATATACATGTCCTTGCTCTACTAATTCTTTCATGTATCTGTAGAAGAATGTTAAAAGCAAAGTTCTTATATGGGCACCATCAACGTCCGCATCTGTCATTATTATAATTCTATTATATCTTATTTTACTTATATCAAATTCTTTTCCTATACCCGCACCAAAAGCTGTTACCATAGATCTTATTTCCTGGTAACCTAATATTTTATCAAGCCTCTGTTTTTCTACATTCATTATTTTACCCCTTAGAGGTAAGATAGCTTGAAATTCTCTATTTCTTCCTTGTTTTGCGCTACCACCTGCAGAGTCTCCCTCTACTAAGTATATTTCACATTTCTCTGGATCCTTTGAAGAACAATCCGAAAGTTTTCCTGGCAATGATGTACTTTCAAGTACAGATTTTCTTCTTGTGAGTTCCCTTGCCTTTTTAGCAGCTTCTCTTGCACGAGATGCAGTAAGTCCCTTATCTACTATAATTTTTGCAATCTGAGGATTTTCTTCAAGATAAGCCTCTACTGTTTCTGTAAGTATGCTATCTACTATTCCACGTGCTTCACTATTTCCTAGTTTTGTTTTTGTCTGCCCTTCAAATTGAGGCTCTGTAAGTTTTACAGATATTACAGCTGTAAGTCCTTCCCTTATATCCTCTCCTGATAGATTTTTATCATTTTCTTTTAAAAATCCAAATTTCTTAGAATAATCATTTATTATTCTTGTAAGAGCAGCTTTAAAACCAGCTAAATGTGTTCCACCTTCTACAGTATCTATATTATTTGCAAAAGAAAAGATGTTCTCTGAGTATGTATCGTTATGTTGAAGGGCCATTTCTACAATATAATCATCTTTAGTACCTTCTACATATATTGGTTCTGGATACAACGCCTGTTTATTTCTATTTAAGTAACTTACAAAAGATTTTATTCCACCTTCATAGTGGAAAATCTCTTCTTTTTCTTCTCTTTCGTCTTTAAATATTATTTTAATTCCCTTGTTTAAAAATGCTAATTCTCTTAATCTTTGAGCTAATGTATCATAATCAAAATCTATTTCCTCAAAAATTTCGGAATCTGGAAGAAAATATGTCTTTGTTCCATGCTTATCTGAATTTCCTACTTTATCTAAACCTGTAACAGCCTTTCCTCTTGAATATTCCTGCTTCCAAACATCCCCATCTCTAAAAACTGTAACACTACAGTGCTCTGATAAAGCATTAACTACAGAAGCACCAACACCATGAAGTCCTCCGGATACCTTGTATCCTCCCCCTCCAAATTTACCTCCAGCATGAAGTACTGTCATTATAACTTCAACTGTAGGCATCTTCATCTTATGGTGCATACCTACAGGCATACCTCTACCATTATCCTCTATGGTAACTGAGTTATCTTTATGTATATTTACCTGTATTTCATCACAATAACCTTCTAATGCTTCATCTATACTATTATCTACTATTTCATAAACCAAGTGATGAAGTCCTCTTAAACTAGTACTACCTATATACATTCCTGGTCTTTTTCTTACAGCTTCCAGACCCTCTAGTACCTGTATTTGACTTTCATCATAAACTCCGTTATTTTCCATTAAAACTTTACCTCCTAACCTACGCTATAGTTGAAAGTATATGGTTTTAGCTCTTTTTTGAAGAGTAGATGACGATATTGGAGACAAATATATTTTGCTCTTCTTATCAACTTCTGCAATAACAAAGGATTTAGGCTTTTCCTTAGTAACTCTCTCTACAAAACCATCCTCTTCTGCCAATCTTAAAAATTGACTGGTATCTGAACTATACATAGTAGTTTCCATATCAAAAATTCCTATGACATCTTCTACTGGCACTACTACATTCTCACCTAAATGTAAAAACATAAAATATCCTCCTTAGAACTACTTAATTCTTTCTATATTTCCATTTCTAACTTCATAAGCTAAAGAGTCTTCTCCTAGATATTCTTGAATATTATGCATGCCCGTACAGGTTATAATTGTTTGAATGTCTTTTATAGAACTTAATATATATTTTTGTCTCCTAATATCTAATTCTGATAAAACATCATCCAATAAAAGAACAGGATATTCCCCTGTTATACTTTTAATTATATCCAAAAAAGCAAACTTTATTGTTAATACAGAAGTTCTTTGTTGACCTTGTGAACCATATTCTCTAGCATCTATATCGTTTATTTTTATATCAAAATCATCTCTGTGTGGTCCTGCTGATGTATTTCTCTTATCCATATCACTTTTTCTATGACTTTTTAATAAATAAAAAAGAGCCTGTTCTACGTCTTTTGTATCCTGAATATTTTTAATTTGAGATACATAACTAAAACTTATTTTTTCTTTTCCACTAGTTATATTTGAATGTATACTCTCTCCATATTTATTAAGCATTTTTATGTATTTTAATCTTTCTGTGATTAAATACGCTCCAAAAGAACTCATTTGAGTATCATATACATCTAAAATACCTTCATCAACTTTCATACATTTTAAAAGGGAATTTCTTTCTCCTAAAGTCTTTTTATATGCAGATAAATTATAATAATACTTTTTACTTAATTTGCAAAGCTCTATATCTAAAAGTCGTCTTCTTGCAGAGGGAGAACCTTTAACAGTATCTAAATCCTCTGGGGAAAACATAACTACATTAAAAATTCCAATAAGGTCAGCTATTTTATTAACCTTTATAGAATTTACATTAATGCCCTTTTTTCCCTCTTTAAATATTTTTATATCTATTTTTTTATCTAACCTTTCTCTTCCCACTGCAAGAGATATATACGCATTATTTGAATCCCAATTAATAAGTTCTTTATCTCTGTTTGTTCTATGAGATTTGGCTAAACTGCAGTAGTATATACTTTCAAGTATATTAGTTTTTCCTTGTGCATTATCTCCTACAAGAACATTTACCCCCCTTTTAAAATCTATTAATAAATTATGGTAATTTCTAAAATTTATAAGCTGTAATCCCTTAACATACATAATTCATACACCTTTTTATTATATCACAATATGATTAGTGACTAAAATAATTAATCTAAATAGTATTTTTTTAAACTATTTGGTACTCTGTTCCGTGAAGTTCTATTATATCACCCTTAACTAATTTTCTACCTCTTCTTGTTTCTGTTTCGCCGTTAACTTTAACTTCACCTTCTTGTATATATATTTTAGCTTCTGATCCTAGAGAAGCTGCACCACTCCATTTCAAAAAAGCATCTAACTTTATTTGTTCAGTATTTATACTTATTTTTTCCATAATATATAAACTCCTTTTGTTATTTATCTAACAGCAACTCTAACTGGAAGCAATAAATATGTGCAGTTATTATTTTCCTTATTTTTGATTATGCAAGGACTAACACTGCTAGAAAATTCCATGTATATTTCTTCTTCTTCCATTATTTTAAACACATCAATTAAATATCTTGAGTTAAATGCAGTTTTTAAAGACTCACCTTGCAAAATTATATTTAATTCTTCTCTAACCTTTCCCAATTGAGAATTAGATGTAATTATCATATTGTCATCTTTTATATCAAATTTTACTAAATTAGTATTTCCATCTTTACCCATAAGCGATGCTCTTTCAATACAACCTAGTATTTCATCTTTTTTAGTAGTAACTCTAAGGTTGTATTCCTCTGGTATTATAGAGTCGTATTTTATAAAATCTCCTTCCAAAAGTCTTGATATAATTTTAGTTTTTCCTAAATTAAACAATATATGATTATCTGTAAAAGATAAAGCAACCTTTTTTTCATCATCTTCTAATATTTTAGATACTTCATTTAGTGTTTTACCAGGAATTACACAATTTATATCATTTTCTTCATCAATATTTTCACTGCGTAAAGCAAGTCTATATCCATCTAGAGCAACTAGATTAAGTTTATTTTTTGTTATTTCAAATAAAACACCAGTTAATATAGGTCTTGTTTCATCTTGTGCTACAGCAAATATTGTTCCTTTTATCATATTTTTAAGTAATTTCTGTGATAATAAGCACATTTTATTTTCATCTATTGTTGGTATTTCTGGGTATTCATCTGCACTCATGTGGAAAAGTGTGGAGTTGGATTTTTCACACTTTATATCTATACTATTTTTTTCTGTAGTTCGTATTTCTACAGTACTATTAGGTAATTTTTTAATTATTTCACCAAAAAGTCTTGAATCTAGAACTATTCTTCCATTTTCAAGTACATTAGCTTCTACTTTAGTCTCTATACTTAGATCTATATCTGAACCTATTAAAGTAACAGTATTATTTTCAGCTATTAATAGTATTCCTTGTAATATAGACATAGTAGATTTTCCTGTAATAGCTTTTTGAGCTATATTAATAGCTTCTTGTAATTTACTTTTTTCACATGTAAATATCAAAGTAAAACCTCCTTATTTATAAACAACGAATTTTTATATAGAAAGAGAAGATAATATATAGATATTATAGTAGTAATAGTAGTAGGGGCTGTTAGTATGTGGATAAGTAGGTCAACCCTTTAAAAATGCGTAAAACACAAACAAAAATAATTGTGGATAAATAAATAATAAATTTAATATTTTATCCACAGTATCCAGAGATGAAAACCATATTTTCTTTTATCCACAAGTAATTAAATATATATTATAAACACATGTTAATTTTGAGATATTTTATTGCTTAAGTCCTCTATAGTACTCTTAAGTCCGTTATCTTTTTTTAAGTTGTTTGAGATTTTTTCGTAAGCATGTATAACAGTAGTGTGATCCCTTCCGCCAAATTCTTCTCCTATTTTAGGAAGAGACATATCCGTTAATTTTCTACATAGATACATAGCTATTTGTCTAGGGTAGGCTATATTTCTAGTTCTCCTAGAGGATTTAAAATCATCCACGCTAAGATTAAAATAACTAGAAACAATGTCTTGGATAGAACTAATAGTTATTTGTTTACTTTGACTATTAGAGATTATATCTTTTAGTGCTTCAGAAGCTAAATCTACGCTAATT
The DNA here is from genome assembly GCF_900184255.1 of Haloimpatiens massiliensis. Taxonomy (NCBI): domain Bacteria; kingdom Bacillati; phylum Bacillota; class Clostridia; order Eubacteriales; family Clostridiaceae; genus Haloimpatiens; species Haloimpatiens massiliensis. Next base: position 9,092 of record NZ_LT854637.1, read on the forward strand.
TCCTTATTAGTCAAAGAAGAAAAGGCTACTATTCTAATAAGAGCTCCTTCTAATTCCCTAATATTAGATTTAATTTTATTAGCTATATACACCATAACTTCGTTAGGAATATTTAGATTTTCCACATCTGCCTTCTTTTTAAGAATGGCTATTCTAGTTTCAAAATCTGGAGCTTGAATATCTGCAATCAGCCCCCATTCGAATCTAGATCTTAATCTATCTTCTAATGTAGGAATTTCCTTTGGAGGTCTATCACTAGATAGTATTATTTGTTTATTAGCCTCGTGAAGAGCGTTGAAAGTGTGGAAAAATTCTTCTTGCGTTCTTTCTTTACCGGCGATAAATTGAATATCGTCAATAAGAAGAATATCTACATTTCTATATTTGTTTCTAAATTCTACGTTTTTATCGTCTTTTATAGAATTTATTAATTCATTAGTGAATTTTTCAGAAGTAACATATACAACCTTTGAATTAGGGTTATTCTCTAATACATAATGGCCTATAGCATGCATAAGGTGCGTTTTACCCAATCCCACGCCTCCATAAATAAAAAGGGGGTTATAAGCCTTAGCCGGGGATTCTGCTACCGCTAAAGAAGCTGCATGAGCAAATCTATTACTATTACCTATAACAAAAGAATCAAAGGTATATTTAGGATTCAGAGTAGATGTTATTTCAGGGCTAACTATTATTTTACTCTGTTCTGGTTTTATTTGCTCCTTTGGTTGAACGTCTACTGCCTCTTCGCTGGCAATTATAAATTCAATATTGTAAGATTTCGAACTTATTAATTTAATAGCATTAGAAATTAGATTTTTATATCTATTTTCTAATATTTCTTTAGTAAAATTGTTAGGTACCCCTAATTTTAAGCAATCCCTGTCTATGGATATAGGAATTATGCTTTTAATCCAAGTATTAAAGCTTACTTCTGTAAGTTCACCTTTTATGATATTTAAGGTTTTTTCCCAAATTTGAGTAAGATGAACATCCATTTCTTATCCTCCAGTTCAAAAAAATAATAAACAATATATAAACAGAGTTATCTACAATTATTAACCCATCTATAAATACTAGACAAATGTATATAAAAATATTCACATGTTGATAATTATGTTTATAATTTCAGAGAATCTCATTATAACATAAATTATCAACAGATGCATAAAAAAAGTTATTTACATAAAAAAAAATGATAAAATCCGCATAAATAAGCGGTACAAATAAATGTATTAAAAAAATATGTACAGATTAAAACAATTTATCCACAAAGTTATCAACAGCCTGTGTATAATTATTAATAATAAAAAAATATTCACAGTTCACAATTAATAATATCAAAAGGAATAAAGGTATTCAAGAAGTTATCCACAAAAATATTAAAAATATGAAAAAATATTCACAGTTTCTTAGTATAATTTTAAAATTTGGTTTTTTAATAATAGAAAATATAAAAAAAAGTGATTTTAGAATGCAATATTTTTTAACATTAATATACATTTTGTTCTTCTTGACATTGGGTATCTATAACTATATAATTTAATAGTAAAACCATAAATATAGTTAGTAAGTAATACTTTGCTATATACTAACTTCAAATGAAGGAGGTGCAGTAGGATGTTAAGAACTTACCAACCAAAGAAGTTACAAAGAAAAAGAGAACACGGTTTCAGAAAGAGAATGAGCACTAAGTCTGGAAGAAATGTTCTTCAAAGAAGAAGACTTAAAGGTAGAAAAAGATTGACAGCATAAGGCCGCATAAGTGGCCTTTTTCTGCAACTGCAGATAAAAGGAGTAAGGTTTAAATGAAACTTGAAGGTTTAAAAAAAAATGTTGAGTTTAAAACTGTATATAGAAGAGGAAAGTCTTTTTCAAATAACTTGTTAGTTTTATATAAGTATAAAAATAAAAAAAACGATAATACTAATAGATTAGGAATTTCAGTTAGCAAAAAAGTAGGAAATAGTGTGGTTAGAAGTAGAGTTAAGAGATTGATAAAGGAAAGTTACAGATTAAACCAATATAATTTCAAAGTGAATGACCTTGATTTAGTTATAATAGCTAGAACTAGTTGCAAGGATAGAACATACAAAGAAATAGAGAAAGCTTTAATCAATATAATTAAGAAAGCTGGTTTATATAATAATGAAGAGAGTTCTAATTTGCATGATTAAATTTTATAGAAAATACATATCCCCATTAAAAACTCCCTGTTGTAGGTTTTATCCTACATGTTCACAGTATGCTTTAGAAGCTATTGAAAAGTATGGAGCTTTTAAAGGAGGTATTATGGCCATAAAGAGGATTTTAAAATGCCATCCTTTTCATGATGGTGGATACGATCCTGTCAAATAATATTTAATTTTGGGAGGTTTAAAAGTGCAGTTTTTATCACAATGGTTATCGAAATTTTTTGAAATGTTGCACACTGGGTTAAATAGTTTTATACCCAACAATAACATCACATATGGCTTAGCCATAATATTATTTACAGCAATAATAAGAATAATATTATTGCCTATAAACTTTAAACAGATAAGATCTACTGTTAAAATGAGTGAAATACAACCAGAAATGAAAAAATTACAGGAAAAGTATAAAAATAATCCTCAAAAAATGCAAGAAGAAGTTATGAAGCTTTATAAAGAAAATGGTGTAAGTCCTCTAAGTGGATGTCTACCTTTAATAATACAGATGCCAATATTATTTGCCATGTATTATTTATTTTTAAATTTACCTAACATAAGCGGTGTAAGCTTTTTATGGATGAAAGATTTAGGAGGAGTAGCATCACTTAAAGATCCACTTTCATTAATATTGCCAATATTGTCAGGAGTAACTACATATCTTTCATCAGCTATGATGGCAATGAAAGGTGATGGCATGCAGGCAAAGCAAACTTCTATTATGAACATATTTATGTCTGTGTTTATCACATATATGAGTTTAAAATTTAAAGGGGCATTGGTACTTTATTGGGTAACAAATAACTTATTCCAAATTGGTCAAACTGCTATAATGAAAAGGAATGAGAAAAGAAGTAAGCAAAATGCCTAAGAATGATTTGTTGTAGAAAGGCGGTGTCTTACGGTAATGAAAAGTATTGAAGTTATGGGGAAAAGTGTAGAGGAAGCTATACAAAGTGGGTTGAAACAGCTTAATTTAACTGAGGATAAAGTAGAAGTTGAAATACTTGAAGAGGGAAGCAAAGGATTATTTGGTTTTATAGGAGCTAAATCTGCTAAGGTTAAACTTACAGAGAAAAAGGATTATACAGAAGAAGCTAGAGGCTTTTTAAGAAAAGTTTTAAATTCTATGGATATAAAATCTGAAATAAGAATAAAAGAAGAAGGCTCTGCTTTAAAAATAAACCTTTCAGGACCTAATATGGGAATAATAATAGGACATAGAGGGGAAACGTTAGATTCACTTCAATATTTAGTTAGTCTTGCTGTTAATAAGGATAATGATCAGCCGTACAAGAGAATTATTTTGGATACTGAAAATTATAGATATAAAAGAGAGCAGACTCTAAAAAAATTAGCTGAAAAAATGGCTTATAAGGTTAAGCAAAAAGGTAGATGTGTTAAATTAGAACCGATGAATCCATATGAAAGAAGAGTTATACATTCTGCGCTTCAAAGTGATTCGGAAATAAAAACTTATAGTGAAGGACAGGAACCATATAGAAGAGTAGTCATTGATTTAAAGAAAGCCTAAAGGGCTTTCTTTTTATTAGTGATTATAAGTAAGAAAATTCATAGTCTATAATATCTAAGTGAAGCTTTACTAGGTATTGGGTACTAAGGATTACAAATTAAATAAATACTCATTAATATATAAGGTATATCTTTTTCTTTTATTTTATAGTTAGTTATAAATTAGAAAATATAACCTATGTAACTGTTTAAATTTATATTTTTATTTGATAAAATTAATACAGTGTAAAAAAAGTATATTGGGCTAAAATAATAATGCTAAGTAAACATATAAAATCGGGAGGAAGTTAGAAGTATGAAAGAATTTGATACCATTTCAGCTGTATCAACTAGTTTAGGTGAAGGTGGAGTTTCAATAATAAGAGTGTCTGGGGATAATGCTTTGCCTATAGTAGATAGTATTTTTAAGGCTAAGAATGGTAAATCTTTAAAGGAAATGAAGACTTATACTATGAGGTATGGGTTTATTGTAGAGAAGGATAGTAGAGAAGTAATAGATGAAGTTATTGTAAGTTATATGAAGGGCCCTAGAAGTTTTACAGCGGAAGATACTGTGGAAATAAACTGCCACGGCGGAGTGGTAGCTACTAATAGAGTTTTAAAGGAAACTATAAAAGCTGGAGCAAGACTTGCAGAAAGAGGAGAGTTTACTAAGAGAGCTTTCTTGAATGGTAGAATAGATTTGAGTCAGGCAGAGGCGGTAATTGATATAATAAATGCTAAAACAGAACTTAGCATGAAATCTGCAATTAAACAATCAGAAGGCATAATTTCCAAGGAAATATCCAGCATAAGAGGTGAACTTCTAGCGCTTATTGCTCATATAGAAGCTACAGTAGATTACCCTGAGGACGATCTAGAGGAAGTTACTTCTAAAAAAGCAAATATTCAACTAGTAAATGTTATAGAAGAGATAGAAAAATTATTAAATACTGCTGAAGAGGGAAAAATGCTAAAAGAAGGTATAAAGGTAGTAATAGTGGGTAAACCCAATGTTGGGAAATCATCTCTTTTAAATGCATTGATTCAAGAGAATAGAGCTATAGTTACAGATGTACCTGGGACCACTAGAGATGTAATAGAAGAGTATATAAATATAGATGGAATTCCTATAAAATTAATTGATACAGCTGGTATAAGAGAAACTGAAAATATAGTAGAAAAAATAGGTGTAGAGAAATCTAAAGAAAAAATAGAAGAATCAGATTTAATAATATTGATGCTAGATTTAAGTAGAAAATTGGATAGAGAAGATGAAGAAATTATAGAATATATAAAAGATAAAAAGTATGTAGTCCTTTTAAACAAAAAAGATTTAAATAGACAGATAGAAGTAGAAGAACTTTCTAAACTAGACTCTCAATATCTTATAGATATTTCTGTAAAAACAGGAGAAGGAATAGATAGAATAAGAGATTGTATAAAGCAATTATTTTTTAAGGGAAAAATAAAAGCAGAAGATATATATGTTACTAACAATAGACATAAAGAGGCTTTAATAAGAGCTAAAGAAAGTTTAAAGGCTGCTATAGAAATTTTAGAAAATGTAGAGGCTATAGATTTAGCATCTATAGATATAAGAAATGCATGGACGGCATTAGGAGAAATAACTGGTGATACTGTAGAAGAGGATATAATAGATAAGATATTTTCAGAATTCTGTTTAGGAAAGTAGGGATGAAGATGAGTTACCATGCAGGAGAATTTGATGTAGTTGTTATAGGTGCGGGACACGCAGGCTGCGAGGCTGCACTTGCTTCAGCAAGGCTTGGATGCAAGACTTTAGTGTGTGCAATAAATTTAGATAGTATTGCTCTTATGCCTTGTAATCCTAATATAGGTGGAACAGCTAAGGGTCATTTAGTTAAAGAGATAGACGCCTTAGGTGGAGAAATGGGAGTAAACATAGATGAAACATTCATACAATCTAGAATGTTAAATACCTCTAAAGGACCAGCAGTTCATTCTTTAAGAGCACAAGCAGACAAAAGAAAGTATTCTGAAAGAATGAAGTGGATATTAGAAAAAGAACATAATATAGTTTTAAAACAACTAGAGATAACTCAGATAGATGTTAAGGATGGGAAAGTACAAGGAGTATTAACTTCTAATGGAGGGTATTTTGATTGTAAGGCTGTTATTTTAGCTTCAGGTACATATTTAAAATCTAGAATAATTGTAGGTGAAGTAAGTAGAAATGAAGGACCAAGTGGACTTATGCCTGCTAATGAATTATCAAGAAATCTTTTGGAATTAGGCATTTCTTTAAGAAGATTTAAAACTGGAACTCCATGTAGGGTTAATAGAAAATCATTGGATTTTTCAAAAATGATAGAGCAGCCGGGAGATAAAAAAATAGTTCCTTTTTCTTTTATGAATGATTATATAGAAAAGGAGCAGGTGTCTTGTTATTTAACTTATACCAACGGGAATACTCATGGCGTTATTACAGATAATATAAATAGATCACCTCTATATAATGGAAGTATTGAGGGGGTTGGACCTAGATATTGTCCTTCCATAGAAGATAAGGTAATGAGATTTAGAGATAAGGAACAGCACCAGGTATTTATAGAACCAGAAGGTGAGTTTACAGAAGAGATGTATGTAGGGGGTATGTCTAGCTCTCTTCCAGAGGATGTACAAGTTAAGATGGTTAAGACTGTTCCTGGACTTGAAAATGCCCAAATTACAAGAATTGGGTATGCCATAGAATATGATTGTATAGATCCAACTCAGCTTAAACTCTCTTTAGAATTTAAAAATATTGATGGATTCTTTTCAGCAGGTCAGGTAAATGGAAGTTCAGGATATGAAGAAGCAGCTTCTCAAGGATTGATTGCAGGAATAAATGCTGTTCTTAAAATCAATGGAAAAGACCCTTTTATATTAAATCGTTCAGATGCTTATATAGGGGTTTTGATAGATGATTTAGTCACTAAAGGTACTAATGAGCCATATAGAATGATGACATCCAGATCTGAATATAGACTTATTTTAAGACAGGATAATGCAGATTTAAGATTAACAGAAGCAGGATATAAGGTTGGTCTTGTAAAGGAAGATAGATATAAAAAATATTTAGAAAGAAAAGAAGCTATAGAAAAAGAAATAGATAGAATTAAGGCATTAAAAATAACTAATAAACGAGAAGTTAATGAATTTTTAAAGGAATTAAATTCTGTAGAATTAAAGAAGCCTATTAGTTTGTACGAATTAATAAAGAGACCGGAGCTTAATTACTATACAGTAGAGCCTTTAGATGTGAAAAGACCTAAGTTACCTGAAAATGTTAAAGAGCAGGTAAATATAGTTGCCAAATATGAGGGTTATATACAAAAACAAATAGAGCAAGTAAATAGCTTTAAGAAGATGGAAAATAAAATTATACCAGAAAATATAGATTATAATAATGTAAAAGGTCTTAGAATAGAAGCTATACAAAAACTTAATAAAATAAGACCTACTAACTTAGGGCAGGCTTCAAGAATTTCAGGAGTTTCTCCAGCGGATATATCTGTTCTAATGATATATTTGGAGCAATTAAAAAGAATTAATAGAGAAAAACAAATAAAATAAAGTAATGTGCAAAGCGAGGAAGTTAAATGGAGTATTACGATATTTTAAATAGTGCAGCCTTAAAAGAAGGTTTGGAATTTAGCCAAGAAAAATATAATAAGTTCATTCTCTATAAGGATATGATAAAGGAGTGGAATGAAAAAATAAATTTAACTGCTATAACAGAAGATGAAGAAATAATAAAAAAGCATTTTATTGACTCCTTTAAAATATTTAAATTTGAAAAACTTAAAGAGTGCAAAAAAATAATAGATGTAGGTACGGGAGCTGGATTTCCAGGAATACCTATGAAGATTGTTAAAGATGATTTAGAAATAACTTTGTTAGATTCATTGAAAAAAAGAATAACATTTTTAGATGAAGTAGTGAATAATTTGAGTTTAAATTCTGTAGAAACACTTCATGGGAGAGCAGAAGACTTTGCCAAAGATAAAAAATACAGAGAACAATACGATGCAGTGGTTTCTAGAGCTGTAGCTAATATGACTGTTTTAAGTGAACTTTGTATCCCTTTTGTAAGAAAAGGCGGATATTTTGTAGCTTTAAAAGGACCTGCTATTACACAAGAATTAGAGGAAGCACAAAAAGCTATTAAAGTCTTAGGTGGGAAAATCCAACAAATAATAGAGGTGGATATAGAAGGAAGTGACCTAAGACACAATTTAGTTGTAGTTAAAAAAGTGAAGGATACACCCAAGGGGTATCCGAGAAAAGCAGGAACGGTTTCTAAAAATCCTTTAAAATAAGGAAAAAAAAGTAAAATAACCATGGAAAATAAATAAATAGCGAATAAATATTAAAAAAATAAAATAAAGTATATAAAAGTTTGCAAAAAAGAAGGAATATTAATGTTTTTATAGAAATGTTAATATTAGGAAAACAATAAGAGGGATGGTAGCTATGCAAAAAGATATAAATTATATACCTGTAGAATCCATAGTTCCAAATGCTTATCAGCCAAGAAAACATTTTGATGAAGAAGCTTTAGAAGAGTTGGCACAATCAATAAAAGCATATGGGGTTATTCAACCAATTTCTATAAGAAAGTTATCAGCAGAGAGATATGAGCTTATAGCTGGTGAAAGAAGACTTAGAGCTGCTAAATTAGCTGGATTAACTGAAATACCAGCTATAATAGTTGATATAACGGATAAAGACTCAGCAGCTATTGCACTTTTAGAAAATTTACAAAGGCAAGATTTAAACTTTTTAGAAGAAGCAGAAGCTTATCATAATTTAATAAAAGATCATTCTTATACTCAAGAACAGTTGGCAGAAGTTATAGGAAAGAAGCAATCTACCATTGCAAATAAAATAAGGCTTCTCAAGTTAGAACCTAAGATCCGACAAATTCTTTTGGAAAATAACCTTACAGAAAGACATGCTAGAGCGCTTTTAAAGTTGCCTTCAGAAGAGCTTAGAAATAAAGTTTTGAAAGAAGTTATTAGTAAGTCTTTAAATGTAAAGAAAACAGAGGAAGTAATAGAAAGGGAACTTCTTAAATTATGTAGTCAAGAAGTAGCAGCCGATGGTAAGAAAAGAATAAAAGGAATATTCAGTCCAAGAATTTATGTAAATACCATAAAGCAAGTTTTTGATAAATACGGAATAAAAGCTAATTATAAATCTAAAGAATTAGAAGATTCTATAGAAGTTACTATATGTATTCCAAAGAAATAATTAAATTTTATGTAGTTTTAAAATTATATATAATTATTGTTTAGAGAGGTAATACAAGTTGGTATGATTAATAATTGATATTATTATGTGTATAAATAATAAGGCACATTCAAATAAATAACAAGTCAGTATGCTAGTCTATTTTGCGTCATACTGCGTCAGCAGAACCCACCGATAGTTCTACTAGCGGCGGAACCTGCTTCCTTGTCTGACACAAAATATACCTGCATCTTTGACTTGTTATTTATTTTCATGTACCTTAGTAAAATTATTAAATGAATATTTTAATATAGATGTTACTACGTTAAATAGATAAAAAAACTTAAAGATAAAATTAGTGTAGAAAAAACTTTTATACTGATTTTATCTTTTTTTATTTTTTATAGTGTTGAGGGATGAAAAATTACTAGCACAAGAGATGTATTAATATTATAATAGAAGTTGAAGATAAATTTAAAATATATTAGCCACCGCATAGTATCGGTGGTAATTTAATAATGTAAACTGGTTTTTAAAATATAATTAAAGGTGATGAGTTTAATGAAGATTATTTGCATTTTTAATCAAAAAGGTGGAGTGGGTAAAACTACAACTAATATAAACTTATGCTCCTATTTAGCTAATAAAGGACATAAAATACTTACTATAGATATTGATCCTCAAGGAAACACTACTAGTGGATTGGGATTGGACAAGAGAAGTATTGAAAGTTCCATTTATGATGTGTTATCAGGAGAAAAGAGCATAAAAGAATCTATAATTAAAATAGAGCTTATTGATAATTTTTACATTGTACCATCTACTATGGAATTGGCTGGTGCGGAAGTAGAGTTAATAAATAAGGAAAGTAGAGAAAATATATTAAAAAATGCTCTACAGGATTTAGATGAGGAATTTGATTATGTGTTTATAGATTGTCCTCCTTCTTTAGGATTTTTAACAATAAATGCTCTTTCTGCAGCAGATAGTGTCTTGATTCCAATTCAATGTGAATTTTATGCATTAGAGGGTGTTGGACAACTTATAAATACGGTTCAGCTAGTTAAAAAATCTTTAAATAAATCTTTGGAAATAGAAGGCATTTTAATGAGCATGTATGATAGTAGAACAAAACTTAGTAATGAAGTGGTTCAAGAAGTAAAGAAATATTTCAAGGATAAAGTATACAACACTACGATACCAAGAAATATAAGATTAGCAGAAGCACCTAGTTTTGGACTTCCAATATTATTATTTGATGATAAATGTAGAGGGGCTGAAGCTTATCAAAAACTTACTAAAGAATTTTTAAAGAGACAAAAGGTTAGAGCCTAAATAATAAAATATTAAACAAAGGATGGTTTAATACTGATAAGGAGGAAGAAGCTTGAGTAAAAAGTATGGATTAGGAAAAGGGTTAGGAGCTTTAATTCCAGAACAAGATTCTTCGGAAGTGGAGAATAAAGAGACTATATTAAAAATCCCTTTAAATTCAATAAAGGCTAATAAAGAACAGCCAAGAAAGAATTTTGATGGGGACAAAATAATGGAATTAGCTCAGTCTATAAAACAATATGGAATAATTCAGCCTTTGGTTTTAAAAAAAGAGGGTGAGAGTTATATAATAATAGCAGGAGAAAGACGTTGGAGAGCTGCTAAGGTTGTGGGAGTTAAAGAGGTTCCAGCTGTGGTTATGAATATGCCAGAAAAGGAAGTTCTAGAAGTATCTTTAATAGAGAATATACAAAGAGAGGATTTAAATCCAATAGAAGAAGCAAAGGCATATAAAAGATTAATTGAAGAATTTAATTTAACACAAAGCGATGTTTCTAGTAGAATAGGAAAGTCTAGAACTGCTATAGCAAATTGTATGAGACTTTTAAATCTAGATGAAAGAGTGCAACAATATCTTATAGACGAAGTTATATCAGAAGGGCATGGAAGAGCTTTATTATCTATTGAAGATAAAGATTTACAATATTCTTTAGCTCAAAAGGTTATTGATGAAAACTTAAGTGTTAGAGAAATAGAAAAGTTAATAAGAAATGCTTCTAAAAATGCAGAGCAGATAAAAAAAGAAGTAGCGGATGCAAATCCATACTACGAAGATATTAGAAATAGATTAGAAGGGTATTTTGGAACTAAGGTTTTTATAAAAAATAATAAAAATAATAAAGGGAAAATAGAAATAGAGTATTATTCAGAGGATGATCTTCAAAGAATAATAGATATTTTAAATATGCAATAATAGAGTTTAAAGAAAAAGTTGCAAATAATTATTATAATTAAAGTTAAAGCAATATTGATAATAGAAAATAATTTATATATAATTAAATGAAGCTCAAATTATATTACATAAAATATTAAAATGTTTCACGTGAAACAATAGCAGAAAGGAATGAGTTACTTGAATACAATATTTGAAAATTTATCAGCTTTTCAACCCTATATTATAGCTGGAATGGCAATTATAATATTTATATTATTTATAATGCTTATTATTTCATTTAAAGCTATAGGTAAATTAGAGAAAAGATTTAGAAAATTTACACGTGGAGTAGATAATAAAAATATAGAACAAGTTATTGAAAATTATTTTAATAAAATAGAAGAAAGCAGAGACAAAGTTGATTCTTTAGCTGAAAATTATAAGGTTTTAAACGAAAACTTAAAAAATTGTATACAGAAGACAGCTATAAAAAGATATAAAGCTTTTGAAAATGTAGGAAGTGATTTAAGTTTCTCAATAGCTTTACTTAATGAATACAACAGTGGAATGATTATAACAGGTATATATGGGAGACAAGATAGTGTAGTTTATGCAAAACCTATCGATAGAGGAATATCAAGATATGATTTATCTGAAGAAGAGGAAGAAGTTTTAAATATAGCTATTAATTAATAACAAAAGTAAAATTATTAAAAAGTACTTATAAAAACCTCCATTAAGGGAATAATACTCTTAGGGAGGTTTTTATTATGATTATATTTGTACCTAGCGATATGCAGTATATAAGCAATGAATTAAAAAATAGAGGGTACCAAGTAACTAATGATAAGGAAAAAGCTTGTGATATTATAATATGTGATTTGAAGAATCACGGTCTTATGGATACTAATTTAGAAAATAATTTAAAAGCTGAAGGTACTTTAATAATTGATTCTGGTAGAAAAACCATAGATGAAATTGATAGGATAATATTTAATAGAGTATATAGTTCTATATATTAGTAAAGGTAAGAATTTTACATTATAAATCTTTTTCTGTAAATATAACTTGAATTACTGTCATCTTAACTTTCTCATTTTTGATATATTTTAATTCAAAATTTGAAAGGCTTAAAATTAAAAATTAGAAATTTTTCTTAATTTAAAAATTAGAATTAAAAATAATTGATTAAAATTATAAATATTCGATACACAATTATAGATAAAATATGGAATTGCATATAAATTACTTTGTTCAAATACCCGTGCAAAAACTAATTAATAAATTAATTAAATATAAGGCAGAGTTACAAGGAATTAAAGCTAAATTTAAAGAAAAAAATTATACAAATAGTTGTAGTGATTTCGATTTAGAACCAATCCTCAAAAAATGCTATGACAAAAGTCGTAGAGTGGATAGTGGATTGTTCAAATGAAGTCTTGGATTCAATAGTAATGTAAAGGGCTCATTAATTATTAAGAAATAGGAAAAATGTATTCACGAAATAATTCAAACTTACATCTTTCAATTTGGTATTAGTATTTAATGTATAATTATATGTTAGGAATTCAAAATTTCTTCATAGATATAAATAGAAATATATATTCTAATAAATTAATTATTTTAATTACGTATTTAAAAATGTTTCACGTGAAACATCTTTAAAGTTTATTTTGCGAAATCTTCTAAGGATTCTTTACGTAGTTTCGGGCCACCTATTGTTTTTAAAATAGAGTGGTACAAGCCTTTTGAAATTATATCAGCTAGATTCATAACTGTGTACAATCTAGTATTTTGAAGTACTAAAAACTCTAAGTTACCAGAGATGTTCACTATACCCTTTATACTTACATTACCAACAGGTGGAAGATTCTTGTTTAACGCAGCACCGGGCAGTAATGGACCTTTTTCAACGATAACATTTCCTACATTAGAGATAGCACCTAAAGAAGCATCTATAGCTATTATAAAAGGATCTTGTAAAGTATCTTTAATATCCTTAAGATTTTTACTTAAATTTTTGGCATGAACGGGCTTTTCTAAATTACCGTATAAAGCAACTTTGTCTCTTACTAAAAATTTTAATTTATCTCCTACTAATGGACCCAAGGAGTCTCCAGTGGATCTATCAGTTCCAATGCACAAAATAGCAATTTGTTTTTGTGAATTTAAAGCATAGGTTATTTGTTCACTTAATATATCTCTTAATTTAAATATACAACTTTTTTCGGATGTATCTAAAATAATTTTATTATTCATAAAAAACACCTCCCCTTCTAATTATTAACAAAGGACAGGTGTTATATACTATAAAACTTCAACTTTTTTTAATATATTATAGAAAACAACTAAAAATATACAGAAAAACATTCCACTTATGCCATTAGCTTTAAGACCAATAAATATGGCGGCTAATACAGCTACAGGATGAAGACCTAGGGACGAAGAAACTATTTTTGGTTCTATTATCTGTCTTATAACAGAAACAATCCCATATAGAATTAATATTCCAACTGCTGCAATATAATTTTTAGAAAGAAAATATATTATGGCTAGTGGTATATAAATAGCTCCTATGCCTAACACTGGTAATAGATCAAAAATTCCGCAAAGAATACTTAAAAGTACAGCATACTTAACTTTAAATACTAAAAAACCAATGAGAGTTTCTAAAAATGTTATAGATATTATAAGTAAGTAGGACGCCATATAATTTGATAACATTTTTTTAGATTCTAGTACTATATTGTATAACCTATTTAATTTGCTTTCAGGTAAAAGATTAAATATTTTATCTTTTGCAGCGGAAAGATCTTTAGTAAAAAAGTAAGTTGAAAGTAAAGTAAATAATATTACCATAATAGTGTAAGGTATTTTAGTTAGAAAGATTAAAAATAAAGATAGAGCTTTTTTAGTAAATTCCATCGTAAGATTAAGGCTTTTAGATGTAAAACTTGAAAGATTTTTTTCTATAGTAGATATTATAGAAGGATCTAAATGTTGATAGTTGGTTTCTAAATTATTAAAAAAGCCCATTATCTCATCTGAATTTTTAGTAATATAAGTTTGTATATTTTTGCCTAGTTGAATGCTTTCTGATGTAAGGGAAGTAATGCCTAAAGAAAGTAACGTTATAATTATGGCAAAAAATATTACAGTAACTATTAAAGAAGAAATCCAAGATTTTATTTTAAATTTTTTGATTAAAAATTTTACGGGTTTTTGTAATAAAATAGCAAATAAAATACCCAGTACAAAGGGAAGCGTATAGCCTATGGTTGAGAAAAAGAGTATAAAAACAAGGGTATATATTACTATAAATAGAATAGTCCTATCTAATCTTTCAAGTAAGTTATCCAAGTTATCACATCCTTTTTATAACTTTATTTATACAACTTAAAGCATAGTCTACATCCTTTTCATCATTAAATAGACCAAAACTGAATCTAATAGTTCCACTAGGGTAAGTACCTATAGTTTTGTGAGCTAAAGGTGCACAGTGTAAACCAGTTCTTGTAATTATACCGAACTCACTATCTAATATAAATCCTAATTCTGCATTATCTATTTTTGAAGAATTTATAGATATTGTGGAGGTTCTTGAAGAAACATCCCTAACGCCATAAACTTCTACAGTATCTATATTTAACAAGCCGTTTATAAACTTTTGGCATAAATCTTCTTCATACTCTCTTATGTATTTAAGTCCTTTTTGATTTATAAAATTAATTCCTGCAAGAAGTCCAGCTATACCAGGGGTGTTCATAGTTCCACTTTCAAATTTGTCAGGTAAAAAATCTGGTTGTATTACATTAGAAGATACGCTTCCAGTACCACCCTCTATAAAAGGTTTTGTGATCTCATTAAGTTTATCATCTATAATAAAACCACCTATACCTTGAGGTCCTAATAAACTTTTATGTCCTGTAAAAGTTAATGCATTACAATTTAACTTTTCAAAATCTAAATCTAAAACTCCGGCAGTTTGGGCTGAGTCTATTATTAAGTAAATGCCCTTTTCTTTACATATACGTCCTATTTCTTCAAGGGGTTGAATAGTTCCTATTATATTGGAAGCATGTGATAAAACAACTAATTTAGTATTATTCTTTATAGAGTTTTTAAAATTATCTACATTAATAACGCCTTCCTTAGAGCAATCTAATATAGTAAGTTCGATTATTCCCTTTTCTTCAAGAGAACAAAGGGGCCTTAAAGAAGCGTTGTGGTCCATTGATGATGTTATTACATGCCAGCCTTTTTCAACTACACCCTTTATTAAAGTGTTCAAGGATTGAGTAATATTTGAGGTGAAAATTACATTTTCTATATTAGAAAAATTAAAAAAATTTGCCAGTGCTTCGCGACATTGAAAAACAACCCTATTTCCAGCTAAAGAAGAGGATGAGGCTCCTCTACCAGGATTAGAACCAACTTGTGTCATATATGTCATAATAGAAGATACTACAGTATCTGGTTTTGGAAAAGTTGTAGCTGCATTATCTAAATAAACTTTCATTTAAAAAACCTCCATTAATATAAATAAGTATTTGATATATAAATAGTAAATAAAGAATCTATTTGAATTTACAATAAACATTTGAATATGTATAAAAAATATAACCAAGTTAAAAATCTTTGATATAATGAAAATTGAAGATTTAATGATAAGTATATTACAATTATAGTTTATAATCTGAATTAAGTACAATAGGATTAGTAATATTTCAAATAATATGTTTATATTTTAGGAGGGTTATTATGGCAAAGATAATAGATTGTAAGGGAATGAATTGTCCAATACCAGTTGTAAGTACAAAAAAATATTTTGATTCTATAGAAAGTGGAACAGCTACTACTATAGTGGACAATGAAGTTGCTAAAAATAATGTAATTAAATTTGCACAAAACAATGGATTTGAAGCTAATGCAGAAGAAAAAGAAGGACTTTATTATGTAAACATAGTAAAAGGAGAAGGTTCTACTGATTGTAAAGAGGAAAACAAAGAAAATAAAAATGCTAAATTTACAATAGCTATAATGGATAATAAATTAGGAAATGGACATGAAGATTTAGGAAATATATTAATAAAAAGTTATTTGTTTGCACTTTCAGAAGCTGATGTGATTCCTACAGATTTAATATTTGTAAATGCTGGAGTAAAGTTAACAGTGGAAGGATCTGAAGTATTAGAGAGTTTAAGCAAATTAAAGGAAAGAGGAGTTAAAATTCAAGTGTGTGGAACATGTCTTGATTTCTACAAAATTAAAGAACAATTAAAAATTGGAGAAATAAGTAATATGTATTCAATAGTAGAAACAATGAATACATCAGATAAAATAGTGAAACTATAAATGATATAGATACTATAATTTGATTTTGCAAAATCTATGCAAAAAAATTATAGTAAAGTTATAAAGTATATGGAACTACAAAAGGTGGTAAAGTATGGAAAAATATTATGTTGTAACTTTTCAAAATACTCATGAAGCTATGAATGGAGAAAAGGTTGCAAAAGAAAATAGATTAAAGGTGCAAGTAATTCCAACACCAACATATATAACTAAAAGCTGCGGCATAAGTTTAAAGGTAACAGAGGATTATATAGAAAGTATAAAAAAATTAGTGGAAGAAAATAAAATGAACACTAAAAATATATACTTAAAAGATGGTGAAAAGGTAGAAATTATAATGTAATTACATTTTTCAGTTTCATCATTACTCGCATTATGTGAGGTAAATCCATGAGAAACATAATAGAATCATAGTATAAGTAAATATTATAAAGGGGCTTAGACATAAGCCTCTTTTGTATTTATTATAAGCCTAAGGGATTGAGACTATTTTAAGGACGGATTAGTTTTATTGCTCAAATAAGTAATAATATAGCATAAAAGCATAGATTTCTACTCCCTTATTAAGTTTCACTTTATTAGTTTTATTGGACTATGGTATAATATCATCACAAAAGGAAAGAATCAATAAATATAATTGGTAATATATAGCTGGTAAAAGTTATAATAAGGGGTGAAAAAAGTGAAAGAATTTGATATTGGATACATAGTGGAGATGAAAAAGGGTCATCCTTGTGGAGCTAATCAGTGGGAAATAATAAGAATGGGCGCAGACATAAAAATAAAGTGTGTAAAATGTGGTAGGATAGTTATGATCGAAAGAAATAAATTTGAAAAGAATATGAAGAAAGTATTAGAAATACCTAAAAGTTCTTAAAATAAATCCTTGCTTTTTATTTGTACCAATGTTAGAATATATTGATGTAATCCCTGCTGTAATACATAAAGATATTGCAGCCGTTAGTCCAGAGGGAGGAGGTGAACGTAATGAGAAAATATGAAACTCTATTTGTATTACACCCATCATTAGATGAAGAAGCTCTTAATGCTAATATTGAGAAATTCAAAGGTGTTATAGAAAATGGTGGAGGACAAATCGATAACGTTGACGTTTGGGGTAAGAGAAAGCTTGCTTACGAAATCGCAAAAGTTAACGAAGGAATATATGTCCTAATCAACTTCTCTGCAGATACTGATCTACCAAAAGAATTAGACAGAAACTTCAGAATTGCTGACAGTGTTATAAGACACTTAATAACTAATCAAGAAAACTAGGTGGTGTTTTGATGAATAAGGTTGTATTAATCGGAAGACTCACAAAAGACCCAGAACTTAAGTTTATCCAAGGCTCTGGCACAGCTGTTGCTACTTTTACAGTTGCTGTAGATAGAAGATTTAAGAGTCCAGGTCAACCAGAAGCGGATTTCATTCCAATTGTGGTATGGGGTAAACAAGCAGAATCTACTGCTAATTATATGAGTAAAGGAAGACTTATAGGAATTAGTGGAAGAATTCAAACAAGAAGCTACGAAGCTAAGGATGGCACTAGAAGATATGTCACTGAAGTTGTAGCTGAAGAAGTCCAATTCCTTGAGTGGGGAAATGGAAATAGATCATCTATGTCAAGCAATAATTCTGAGTATAATGAATCTTTTGATAATTTCTCAACAGAGGAATCAAAGGAGCAAAGTTTTGATGAGGATATAACTCCAATGGATGATGAGGATATCCCGTTCTAATTTAAAAGGTAAGGAGGTATTTGAAGATGGCAAATGAACGTAAAAGAGTTAAGAGAAGAAGAAAAAAAGTTTGTACTTTCTGTGCTGATAAAACAAAAGTTATAGACTACAAAGATATCAATACTCTTAAAAAGTACATAACAGAAAGAGGAAAGATACTTCCAAGAAGAATTTCTGGAAACTGTGCTAAACATCAAAGAGAATTGACAATTGCTATAAAGAGATCAAGAAATATAGCATTATTACCATTTACTACTGAATAGTAAGAAGTTAAGCAACACCTTTTGGTGTTGCTTTTTATTTTAACGTTGCATAAATATGAGGAAATAACTAAAATATAATATATAGGCGGGAAAGGGGATGGTATACTATGAAAAAGGACGATTTCAATATAATGGCAAATATTAAAATCATAGAAAGTTTGAAAGCTGATTTACTATGTGTGATAGGGCAGTTTTTTAAACTACTGACTAAGGGGAGTAATGTAGCTCAAAATGCTATTTTAAACTGTATTTCAGGTGCCATAATACTATTATACGTAATTGGAGATAGACTAGGATATTCTTTTATAACTATAGACGAAGAGATAAAAGATAAATTAAAATTGGGTATAATAGAAGAAGATGAAGTAGAAAAAGACGGAAAGGATTTAAGTAGACTGTATAATCATCTAAAAAAGAGAGAATAGTGGAGGACATATGAAAAATAAAAATATACGTACAAAATCAATAGTTGAAGCAGCATTACTTAGTGTATTAATAGTTATAGCTACTGCAGCAAATTTATATTTACCATTTTTCGAGTTTTTGGGTGTAGTAATTGTACCCTTGATAGTGAGTGTACTATTTATAAGGCATGATTTTAAGGTTACTATATTAGCTGTAATATGTAGTTTTATATGCATAATCCTGATAGGTAACGTATGGGCAGCATTTGTATTTATATGCTTAGATGTTTTACCCGGGCTAGCATTAGGGTATGGTATAAAAAACAAAAAATCTGTATTGTATACTTTGATAACTACAGCAATTGCATATATTATTGGAATGTTTTTGGCATTTTTTTTAGCAAGCAAGTTTATTTTTAATGTAGATTTATCTAGTGCTATAGATGAAACTGTGAAAATATATAACGAAAAAATGAAATCAGTTTTAGAACAATATAGGCAACTTGGAATAGGAGAAGATAAACTTGTTGAATTACAAAATAAAATGCCTAAATTAACTAGAGAATTAATAATTCATACTTTCCCAGGATATATGATGGTGATAGGCATGATATTTTCTTTCTTAAATTATATAGTAGCAGGAATTATATTAAGTAAATTAAATATTAAAATAAATAAAATTAAGAATTTTACTAGTTGGCATGTAAATGATAAGGTAGCAGCTATTACTATAGCACTTATGGCCATTGGAGTAATAATGAAATCTAAAAAAGTACCTGGAGCGGAATATATTTTATATATTGCCACTATTGTAGGTGGATTTATTTTCTTTATATTAGGTATATCTGTAATAGTTTATTTATTAAAATATAAATATAAAGTTTCAAAAACTAAGATGTTTATAATAATTTTAATAACTTTTATATTTAGAATTGGTAATATTTACTTCATAATAGGTATTATGGATAGTATTTTTAACATAAGAAAGCTGATAGAAGATTTCCAAGGAAATAGAAAGGCTTAAATAAAAACAAATTGAGGGGTAATTATGAAAAATAAAAGCAAAAATTCCATTGGTAACTCTAGATTGCAAATAGCCATAATTATATCTTTATTAGGAGTAATATTCTTCTACAATAAAATATTAGGCGCTGTAATTTTTATGTTCTGTACTTTTATAGCTATTTATATTTTTA
This sequence comes from Haloimpatiens massiliensis, assembly GCF_900184255.1. Classification (NCBI taxonomy): domain Bacteria; kingdom Bacillati; phylum Bacillota; class Clostridia; order Eubacteriales; family Clostridiaceae; genus Haloimpatiens; species Haloimpatiens massiliensis. The sequence goes on from NZ_LT854637.1 coordinate 29,218, forward strand.
GGATGAATAAGGTTAAAAAGGATGAATGGAGTGAAATAGAGAAGTTTTCTTCTAAGTTAGATATAGCTAGTCAAAACAACTTAGTAAAACTCCCATATCCTCTTATAATAGTTAGTGGCAAAGGTATTATATTGTGGTATAATGAAAAATTTCATAATATATCAAATGAACAAAAAATACTAGGAGAAAAAATTCAAAGTATAGCTAAAAAAGTGGATGTATTAAAGTTTTTAAATGGAACAGAAAAAATTTCTTTAGTGCCTATAGGAAATAAGTTTTATGATGTTAGTGCTAATGTGGTAACTATAAATGAGGAAAGTGAAAATCCTGATAAGGTAATACTTTTATATTTTATAGATGTAACAGAAAAGTATAAGCTTCTAAAATATGTGCAAGAGAATAAGGTGTCTATAATGTTAATAGAAGTAGATAACTTGGATGAAGTGGTTAAAACTACAGAAGAAGATAAAAAACCACTTTTAGTAGCAGAAATTGAAAGAAGTATAAATGGTTACGCACAAAATTTAAATGCTATGATAGAAAAGAAATCTCAAAACAACTATATATTGGCTGTTGAGGATAAATATATTCGTATGGAAATGGATAAGAAATTTGATATACTAGATCATATAAGGGATTTAGATATGGGTAATAAATTATCGGCTACTTTAAGTATAGGAGTAGGAGTAAACGGTAATAGTCCTCTTGAAAATCACAAATATGCCATAGCAGCTAAAGAATTAGCCCTAGGAAGAGGGGGAGATCAGGTAGTAGTTAAAAACAAGGATAAACTTAATTTTTATGGTGGTAAGACTAAGGAGTTTGAAAAGAGAACGAAGGTACGTGCTAGAGTTATAGCACATGCTCTAGTGCAACTTATCAATGAAAGCAGTAATGTTATTATAATGGGACATATAAACCCAGATGTGGATTCTTTAGGAGCTGCCATAGGAATAAATGCTGCATGTAGAATGCTTAAAAAGAAATGTAATATTATTGTTGATGAAGTTAACAATGGCATCAAAATAATATACAATAAAGTTAAAGAACTTAAGTTGTATGAAAGCACATTTATAAATTACGATGGTGTTAAAAAGATAATAGAGGATAATACTCTTTTAGTATTGGTTGATGTACATGGCATAGATTATGTACAGAATAGGGATATAGTTGATAAGTGTAATAGAATAGTAATAATAGACCATCATAGAAGAGGACCTAAGTATATAGATAAGAGTATTTTAAGCTATATAGAGGCATATGCTTCCTCTACCTCAGAGTTAGTAACAGAAATGCTTCAGTATATGGTAGAAAATCCGAAACTTAAAGTAGAAGAAGCAGAGGCATTATTGGCGGGCATATGTGTTGACACTAAGAACTTCTATTTTAAAACAGGGGTTAGGACCTTTGAGGCGGCAGCTTTTTTAAGAAGGCTTGGAGCCGACACCATAGATATAAAAAAGGTGTTTTCAAATGATTTAGATAGATATTTAAAGAGAGCAGAAATTATAAAATCTGCTAATGTTAGTAATAACGTAGCAGTGGCAATATGCCCGAAAGATATAAAAGACCCTATAGTAGCAGCACAGGCTGCAGACGAACTATTAAATATTACAGATATAGAGGCATCTTTCGTGCTTATAGAAATTGATAATGATATACTTATAAGTGGAAGATCCTTAGGTGACATAAATGTTCAAATAATACTAGAAAAGCTTGGTGGTGGTGGACACATTACCATGGCAGGAGCTAGAATTAAAGATAGCAGTATAAATGGGGTTTTTGAATTATTAAAGAAAGAAATAGACGAATACTTAAAGGAGAGTGACAAGTAATGAAGGTTATATTATTAAAAGATGTTAAGGGATTAGGAAAAAGTGGAGATGTAGCCAATACTTCTGATGGATACGCAAGAAATTATTTATTTCCAAAGAATTTAGCAAAAGAAGCAACTGATGGAAATGTTAAAGAATTAAATTTAAGAAAAGAAGTGGAGAGAAAGAAAAAATTAGAAGAAATGCAGAAGGCTCAAAAGTTAGCTGCAGATTTAAAGGGAAAAGAAGTTAAGATTGTAGCTAAAGCTGGCGAAGGTGGAAGATTATTTGGAGCTATCACAAGCAAGGATATTGCTGCGGCTATGAATAAACAATATCACATAGATATAGATAAGAAAAAAATAGTTTCAGATACAATAAAGCAAGAAGGGGTATATCAAGTGGAAGTTAAGGTATATCCAGAGGTGTCAACAAAAATAAAAGTAGTTGTGACTTCAAATTAGTACACACCGAAGGGAGGAACATCTTCTTTTATGAAGGTGGAAGATGAATTGAATAAGGAAATTGATAAAAGTGAAGTAATGGAATTAAAATTTGGTATATCTCTAAAGGAACATGTAGATGTGCTAGAGGAAATTATGAGAAACTCTTTTGAAAAAGGTACTATAAGAGCTAGAGTAGTTAGATATAAATTAGATAAGTATATAAAAAGTAAGAATGACTATGAAAGAATATATGCAATAAATAAGATAGTTACTGACGGAAAAGGTATAGATATAGTTCCAGATGACAAGAATATTAGAGAGGTTTTAGAGAAAACGGAAGATAATATTTCCGAAATTTTAGCGAAGAGATATGTGCAAAATCAAATAGAAAAAGAGATAGAGAAGCTTTTAGTAGAGAAACAAGATAAGTTTATGGATGAAATGAGAATGGGCATAATCAAAAAGAAGAAAGGCCCTGAGAATTCAAAAACTATTAAAAAGTATGAAAGTCTGAAAAAATTAGACGAGAGAAAAATATCTAAAAGCGTTCAAGCTTTGTTAAGACCTGAAAGTTTTTCAGAGATAGTTGGACAAGAAAGAGCCATAAAGTCTTTAATGTCAAAAATAGCTTCACCATACCCACAACACGTTATTTTATATGGGCCTCCAGGGGTAGGAAAAACTACTGCTGCAAGATTGGCTCTTGAAGAGGCTAAAAAGCTTGGATATACACCATTTAGTAAAGATGCTAAGTTTGTTGAAGTAGATGGAACTACTTTAAGATGGGATCCTAGAGAGATAACTAACCCGCTTTTAGGATCAGTTCATGACCCTATATATCAGGGGAGCAAGAGGGATTTAGCTGAAACTGGAATTCCAGAACCAAAGCCAGGTCTTGTGACAGAAGCTCATGGAGGCGTTCTTTTCATAGATGAAATAGGAGAGTTGGATAATATACTTCAAAATAAACTTTTAAAGGTGTTGGAGGATAAAAGAGTTGAATTTTCATCTTCTTATTATGATCCAGATGATGAAAGTACTCCAAAGTACATAAAATATTTGTTTGAAAATGGAGCACCAGCAGATTTTGCACTTATAGGGGCTACCACTAGGGAACCTGGTGAGATTAATCCAGCGCTAAGATCTAGATGTGTAGAAGTATATTTTGAGCCATTATCATCAAAAGATATAGAGGATATAGTTTATAATGCTGCTAAGAAGTTAAATGTTCAGTTAGAGGATGGAGTAGCAAGTTTAATAAGTAGATACACTATAGAAGGAAGAAAGGCTGTAAACATACTTTCAGATGCCTATGGATATGTACTTTATAACAAAAAAGAAAATAAATTTAATGAAGATAAAGTGAATATAACCATAAAGGATATTGAAGATACAATATCCATAGGAAGACTTATACCTTATGAAAAAGAGGTAGACTTAAATAAATCTGAGGTGGGTCATGTAAATGGACTTGGAGTATCAGGATATATTGGATCTGTTATAGAAATAGAAGCAGCTGTGTTTGAAGCTAGAGAAAAGGGAAAAGGAACTATAAGATTCAATGATACAGCAGGTTCCATGGCTAAGGATTCTGTATTTAATGCAGCCTCTGTCATAAGGAAAATTACAGATAAGGATATAAGAGACTATGATATACATGTAAATGCCATAGGTGGAGGAAAAATAGACGGTCCTTCAGCTGGAGCAGCTATAACTGTTTGTATTATAAGTGCGCTTTTAAATAAACCTATAAGACAGGATATAGCTATAACTGGAGAAATATCTCTTAGAGGTAATGTAAAGCCTGTAGGTGGTATTTTTGAAAAAATATTTGGAGCTAGAAGAAAAGGCATAAAGCAAGTTATAGTTCCTAAAGATAATGAAAGTGAAGTACCAACAGGACTTACAGATATACAAGTTAAATCAGTAGATACTATAGAAGAATTATTAAAAATTGTGTTTTAAGGAGAAATGATATATGGAGATGCCTCTTAGAAGTTTACCTCACAATATAGAAGCGGAGCAGGCAGTTATAGGATCCATGTTTATAGATAAGGCTGCTATAGCAGAGGTCACTGAAACATTAATTTCTGAAGATTTCTATAAGGATCACCATAAGGTGCTTTTTGGAGCAATATATGAATTGTTTCAACAGGATACACCTATAGATATGATAACCTTAATAGAACATTTAAGAGCTAATGGAAATTTGGAGGAGTGTGGAGGTATATCTTATATAACCGAAATAAGTAACTCCGTACCTACTACAGCTAACTTGACTTCACATATTAAAATAGTTAAGGATAAATCCATTTTAAGGAAACTTATTAAATCTTCTACAGAAATAATAGAAGAAAGTTATAAGAGTCATGGTGCTGTAGAAAATGTAATAGATTTAGCAGAAAGAAGAATATTCAATATTGCAGAAAATAGAACTACCAGTGATTTTGAGCCTATGAACACAGTTTTGGAAAGAGGCTTTTTAGAGATAGAAAGACTTTTTAATAATAAAGGGGAGATAACTGGCGTTCCTACAGGATTTCCTGAATTGGATGATAAGACATCAGGATTTCAAAGGGGAGATATGATTCTAATAGCTGCAAGACCTTCCATGGGAAAAACTACATTTGCTCTTAATATAGCTCAGTATGCAGCACTAAGAGGTGGAAAAAGCGTGGCTGTATTTTCTCTAGAAATGTCTAAAGAGCAACTTGCCTATAAGCTTTTATGTGCAGAAGCAAATGTAGATATGCTTAAACTGAGAACAGGAGATTTAGAGGACAAGGACTGGGAAAACATAGCTAAGGCATCAGGACCTTTAGCAGCGGCAAAAATATATATAGATGATACTGCTGGAGTTTCAGTTATGGAAATGAGATCTAAATGTAGAAGACTTAAAATAGAGCATGGTATAGATCTTATTGTAGTAGACTACTTACAGCTTATGAGTGGAAGTAGTGGGAGTGAAAGTAGACAGCAGGAAGTTTCTGAAATATCCAGATCTATAAAAGCTTTAGCTAAAGAGATGAAGTGTCCAGTTATAGCACTTTCTCAGCTATCTCGTGCTCCAGAGCAAAGAGCAGACCACAGACCAATGCTTTCTGACCTTAGAGAGTCTGGATCTATAGAGCAGGACGCAGACGTGGTTATGTTTCTTTATAGAGATGAATACTACAATAAGGAAACAGAGGACAAAAATGTGGCGGAATGCATAATAGCAAAGCAGAGAAATGGTCCAACAGGTACTGTTAAGTTAGGATGGCTTGGACAATATAGTAAATTTGCAAGGTTAGATATAATACATCAAGAGTAGTGAGTAAATAATGTATTAGTTAAGGCACATTCAAATAAATAACAAGTCAGTATGCTAGTCTATTTTGCGTCATACTGCGTCAGCAGAACCCACCGATAGTTCTACTAGCGGCGGAACCTGCTTCCTTGTCTGACACAAAATATACCAGCATCTTTGACTTGTTATTTATTTTCATGTACCTAAACTAATAGGATGAAGGGAGAATCATAAAATTTTTATGAAAAAAGGATACATATATTCAATAATATCCGCAGTACTATTTGGAAGTGCTGGTTTATTTGTAAAATATGCTCATAGCACTGGCTTGGAGTCTGTAAGTCTTTTAACCATACAATACATATTTGCAATTATAATAATGTTTAGCTTAATAATGATAAAAAATAATAGAGAAGTTAAAGTTAATAAGAGAACACTTATAAATTTGGCTATAATGGGAGTAGTAGGTAATACATTTATGACTGTATTTTACTACAAGGCTTTTGAATATCTTCCAGTTCCATTAGTAACTATACTACTTTATACTTATCCTATAATGGTGTTTTTTTATTCAACAATTTTTAAGAAAGAAAAAGTTACACTAAAGAAGTCCTTGGCAGTGGCATTAGCTTTTTTTGGGTGCATTCTTACTTTAGAGCTTCTAAGTGGTGAAATACAGTATTCTATAAAAGGAATAACATACGGGATTTTATGTGCTATTTTTTATGCTTTTATGAATATATTTACCGAAAGCAAACTAGAAAATGTGCCTCCGCTTACTATAAATGCATACTCTACTTTGTTTTCTCTTATAGCACTTTTAATTTATAAGCCTTTGACCTATTCAACGGTAGGTTCTCTAAGTGTGAAGGGGATAAGTTCTATAATAATTCTTGCAGTATTTTGTGAAGTAATACCTCTTACGCTTTTATATGCAGCCATATCATATATAGGAGCCCTTAAAGTTTCTATCATAGCAAATCTTGAGGTACCCAGCGCAGTTTTTATAGCTTTTTTATTCTTAGGAGAAACAGTTTCTATTACCCAAGCAGTGGGAATTGTTTTGGTCATCGTGGCAACCATGTTGATAAAGTAAAAAATTGTGGTGGAACACAATTTTTAGAGGGCTGGAGGGCTGGAGGATTAGGGGGCTAGAGGGCTAGTTAAGGTGGATTTTCCTCCGCTATGCTATGGAAAATCTTTAATTGTGGATCATGCCATTAAATTTCAGGTAATTAGGGCCTTGAGGCATAAATTTATTACCAATTTACGTTCTTGATCAATTTGAAAAAATTATCATAATATGATAAAATATTCTGGTGAAATGCTCCTGTAGCGCAGCTGGTAGCGCAACTGATTCGTAATCAGTAGGTCAGGGGTTCAAATCCCCTCAGGAGCTCCAGTAGTTTATAAAACGTTTAATATCAATGGTTCAGGCTGATTTTAGTCTGAGCCTTTTTAAGTTTTGAGGATTAATTAAAGTGGACAAAACTATTAACTTCAAATATATAGGGAAATATATTCGGTAGATTTGATAAGGAAGGATAAATAGGTGAACATCATCGATAAGCTTATTTAAGGCAAAGAATTATATAATCTAAAGCAAAGAATGTAATTTTTTCATTGTAATGTGGTAAAATTATAATATACTAAACAAAAAAGGTGGAAAACAGATGGTTAAAAGAAAAGTAAAAAATGTTGAAGATGCTGTTATGAAAAGTATCTTGGATGTTTTTAAAGAGGATGCATTGAAGTTTTTTGGAATAGATTCTAAAATAATAACTGCTGCAAGGACTGAATTAAAAGATTTGCAGATTAACACATCATTTATGGATTATACCTTTTTACTGGATGATGGTTCATTTATACATTTTGAATTTCAAACTACAAATAATAAACAGGACTTAGCAAGATTTTTAGCATATGATGCTGTGCTTCATTACAAAGAAAATAGACCTGTTAATACAATTGTTGTATATTCGTCAAGCATTAAGAATGCAAAAACAAGTATTGATGTAGGTTCTATTAAATATTCAGTTCAAGCTTTTTATATGGATAAAATTAATGGTGATGAGCAGTATGAACATTTAAAAAATAAGATAAAGCAGGGTGAAGTATTAACAAGACAGGATTTATTGGCATTGGTGTTTTTACCTATAATGCATAGTGAAAAAGATAAAAATGAACGTATTATAGAATCAATAAAATTGGCAAAAGAAATAAAAGATAAGGAAAATCAGATGAATTCATTGGCACTGCTGTATGCCTTTGCAGAAAAGTTTATTGATGATAAAAATATTGAAAGGGTCAAGGAGGTGTTCAGAATGACTGAACTTGGGAAATTGTTAAAAGAAGAAGGTATTGAAGAAGGCATAAAAGAAGGTAGAAAGCAGGAATTATTAAGAACATCTACAAAACTACTTACAAAGAAATTTGGTGTATTACCTGATGAAATAAAAGAAAAACTTGAAAAGGCAGATATAACAGTATTAGAAATAATTGTTGATGATATATTAGATTTTAACAAGCTTGAAGAAGTGAATAAATATTTGAAGTAAGAAGTCTGTAATGGGCTTCTTTTTTAGCGTTTATTTTTATTTTGTATCATTGAAGTATAATGGAACAACTCAAATGATAGGAATACTTGATGAACATAAAAAGAGTATGGTTTCTATAAGGGATTTTTACACTATACAATATGGAGTGTAAGATAAAGTAAGGACTATTGTTTTAATCAATGAAAGTGGTTTGTATTTAGTAGTGTTAAGAAGTAGAAAAAACAGGTAAGGATTGCTGTAGAACAAAAAAAGCTTATGCTTGAAGCTGCTAATTTAAAACTTCAAAAGGATAATAAATTATTGCTAGTAGAAAACAACTTACCACACCCCATTGAAAATTCTGCAATTGTATGATACCCTTTTAAAAAAAGGATGCCCGTTACACAGTTGAGGTGTAAAATCGGCGTAAAGCATTGATATATAAGGAGCTGGTAGCGCAACTGATTCGTAATCAGTAGGCCGCAGGTTCAAATCCTGTCGGGAGCACCAAAAAAAGTAGCTATTACACTTATTAGTTAGTGTAATAGCTACTTTTTTAACAGTTTTATTATAGAAATTAATTTTTTACAAGTTATCTATTAATAACTTGTACTATATAGCAGATCTCATCATCATTAATACAAATATCATATTCTTTTTCAAGTAAAGTACAGGCGGTTTTTATGGACATGAATTTTTCTAAGTTATTTAATTTAAAATTTTCTACATTGTCAAATTTAACTTTGTCTCCATGTATACACCTATCTAGCATACAGCCCATATGAAGCATTAAATCCATAATATTATTTTTATTATTGTAAGAATCATCTAAACCTAATTTTATGATAAATTTTTTAATATTAGATATGGCAATTTTAGGATTAACAAATTTTAAATATTCCTCTAGCATTTCTTTAGATAATTCATATACGCTTTTAGAATTCTCTTTTTCACCATTTTTATTAAATGCATCTTTTTCAAATTTAGTATCTAAAAATTTAGTAAATTCTTCTTTGAAAGAATTATTTAAAATTTTATTAATGGGGAAATATGGAACATTTAAGTTTGGATTTATGCTGCCAACACAAGCTATTATATGGTATTTGTTTGTAAAACTTTTTATATTATTTTTAACTTCGGAGTAATTAGTTGCGAGTATTTTAATATGTTTTTTATATTCTTCGTTTAAATTATCCAATAAAATCTTTTTAGCTATCATACCTCCACCTTGACCAGTAACACATAAAGTGAGTATTGCCTTTGGCTTTTTAATAGGTTTAAGAGTAAAAGAGGAGGAATTTGAGGAAAGAGAGTCACATATGGTATCTAAATCCTCGTTGTTATACATTACTTTTCTTAAAGCTTCTAAGAGAATCAAGGTAGATATATTACATAGGGTTCTTACCTTTATGCCTGTTTCCTTTTCCAGATTAGTACCAAAGTTACACAGTGAACCCATATCTACGGCAACAAGTATTCCATGCCCCTTATTTACAGCTACTGCTGTGGATTTAAATTTTGTGTATATGTCCTGAATGTTTGCATCTAATGGCATATCTATGGCTTTTATAATATCACTATTAAGAAGTTTATTAGCAACATCGGCCATACTAGAAGCTGTGCTATTACCATGACATAGAATAATTATTGGTATGTTTGAATTAGTACATGTATCAATTTTATTATTGGCTAAAAGTATGGATAGGAAACCCTTTTCATCTTCAGGCACAATTACACCAAATTTATCACTAATTTTTTTTACAAGTACTTTTGAAGCATTGTATTCATTAGGGTGAGATAAACGAGCTTTAAGTAAATTTGAATTTACAACAGGTTCACCCTCTCTGATTCTTTGTAGCAAAGAATTAATATGAAAAGCAAAGGCAAATATAAATTTTGGATTTAAAGAAGTATGAAGTTCTTTTTCTGCTATACTAATTAATTCTATGGAGGTATTTACCACTTCTTCAGGCACTATTTTGTAGAGAGCAGTTTTATTTATATTTTTAACATTAATTTTGTTAAGCATATTTTTGAAGTGGTCTTTTATTATATTGTCTATTTTTGAATCAATTTCTTCCTTTGATAAATTGGATTTTTTATATTTACTTACATAATATGTTATTTTTTTATATATGTTATCGTTTATTTTTTCGGGATGAAAAATTTTATAATTTCCAGGTGATAAAACTAAATAATTCTTAAACATTTCTAAATATGATTTATCTTCATTTCTAATTTCACTGTTACTAAAAACAAAATCAATAATATCTTCGCTAAGCATCTTAAATTCTACAGTAATGGTGCTGTTGTTTTTAAGATGATTTAAAAAAGATTTAGCACATATGAGTTTTACCTCTGATTTTAATTGCCCTATATTACCTATTTTAAATGGATATAAAGCTAAAGCTTTTAAAACTTCTGGAGATATTTTTATCTCTTTATTTAAATTTGTACACTCATAGTAAAATAAAGTTTCTATAACTTCCATTTTTTCTTGAATGGATTTTTTCCTGAAAGGTGGAAGAGTAATTATAACAGGAATTCTTCTTAAAAAAGTGGATAATAAAGATTTATGAGGATCCTCTGTGGTAGCAGCAATGATCATCACATTACTTTTATGAGTACAATTGGATTCACCTAGTCTATGATATTCACCTTTATCTATAAGGGAAAATAACATCTCTTGACCATCAGAAGGTAATCTATGAACTTCATCAAGGAAAAGTATACCTCCATTAGCCTTTGAAACTAAACCATCTTTATCACAATTAGCGCCAGTAAAAGAACCTTTAACATGTCCAAAAAGTTGGGATAGCAAAAGTTGCGGATTGTTGAAATAATCAGAACAATTGAAAGAAACAATAGGATAAACTTTTTCATCTAATTTTTTATTGATTTTTGCATACTGGTACATGGCCAATGCAAAAGTGCTTTTTCCAACACCACTTTCTCCTAAAAGTAAAGTATGTAGACCTTTAGGCGGATACATAAGGGCAGCCTTAGCTTGTTCGATTTGAGTTAAAAGACTGCTATGCGATCCAATTAATTGGTTAAAAGGATCCTTCTTAATAGTACTATTATCGTTAATACTAGGATTATTTATTGAGTAAATACAATTTCTGAATTTCTCTAGACTATATATAATATTTGATTCATTTTCATTAATTAGATTACAGTCAATGAGAATTTGTTTTGGGAAAAAAGACACAGGTCTAGAGTTTATTTTAATTAATTTATCCTGCTTAACTAACTGATTTAAAATAGTACTAGCATTATTTCTTACAATGTTAAAAGTATTTTCTATTTCGGTAGCATCCACACCTATGTAATTATTATTATTAATACAATTTTTAATATAAGATAAAGTTATCTTGTTAGTTATATAATCAAATATTGCATCTATGTTTTTCAAAATATCACCTACAATTTTTCCTTTTTAAAATTTATAGTCTTGAATTTATCAAAGGCTTTAGGAGAAGAAATATTTTTTGAAAATTTGTTTAAAAACATAGCAAGAGCAAAGGTTAATAGAGTTAAGTAAATATTATGATATATTAGGGAAAAAATAAAAAGTATTAGATTTAAAAAAACAAAAAGGTACCAAATAGAATTTTTCAATGAAATAATCTCCTTTGGAATTTTAAATAAATTATATTTATCTCAATCATAATATAATAATTTTGAAAATACAACCATAATACTCGATTGAATTGTACGATATTAAGAATTGTTAGAATTGTTAGATATCTAAATTTAAAATTAAGGATTAAGAAAAGTTATGCACTAATAAATTTAAAATTTGTTAGTGCATAATTTAATAAGAAAACATTTACAAATCCAAGGATTGTAAGCTTATGCACTAAATTGGCATTGAAATTGCTATAGATTTAAATATAAAAAGCATAAGAAAAGGAGAATAGGAACATGAAAGAGGATGTATCATTATTAAATGAAGAATTTATAATATTAGATTATGAAGCAGAGGATAAAGAAAGCTTGCTAAGAGGTTTAGCAAATATATTAGAAGAAAAAGGATACGTAAAAGATACATACATTGATGGAGTTTTGCAAAGAGAAGAAGAATTCCCAACAGGACTTAATACCCCAGGGGTAGGTGTAGCAATTCCACATACATATGCAAAACATGTTGAAAAGCCAACTATACTTGTAGCAAAGTTAAAAAATTCGGTTGTTTTTAAAGAAATGGGTAGTGATATTAATGATGTGGAAGCAAAATTAATATTTATGTTAGCTATTAAAAATCCTGATCAACAAGTAAAAACATTAAGTAAATTAATGTCTATATTTTCAAATGAGGAAATCCTTTTAAATATATATAATTCTCATGAAAAAAGTCAAATAAATTCAATACTAAAAAATGTTTTAGAAAAATAATATAGGTAATTAAAAATTAAAATATATTAAAAAAAAAGGGAGGATATTATTATGGGTAAAATTAAAAAAATCTATGTAGCGTGTGGTTCAGGTGTAGCAACATCTCAAACTGTTGCATCAAAAATTTCTAGTATGTGTGAAGATGAAAAGTTACCTGTTAGTGTAGAAGCTGTAGATATTAAGTCACTAGAAAGTCTAATTGATCAATGTGATATTTATGTATCTATAGTTCCACTAAAATCACAAAACTGGGATAAACCAACTATAAGTGGAATACCATTTTTAACAGGCATGGGAATTGATGCAGAATTCGAAAAGCTTAAAAATTATATAAATGAATAGAAAAATATAAAAAATAAAAAATATCTCCCAGATTTATTTTATGAATCTAGGAGATAGAAATAAAAAAATAAGCTATTTTATCTTATCATAAAAAATAAAAAAAGAAAATGGGAGGTTAGAATATGAATACTATAATACATTATATTCTAGATTTAGGCGCAGCTGTATTTTTACCTGTTATAATGATTTTACTAGGACTTTGTATGAAAATGAAACCTAAAAAAGCAATAATAGCTGGCTTAACATTAGGAATAGCCTTTACAGGGATGAATTTAATTCTAGAATTTATGTTTGGGGCTATAAGTCCAGCAGCCAGTGAATTTGTAAAAGCTACAGGAATAAAGCTAAATTCAATAGATGTAGGTTGGGCACCAATGTCAGCCATTGCTTGGGCGTGGCCGTATGCACTTTTAGTTTTCCCTATAACAATAGGTATAAATATATTGATGTTAGTTTTGGGATGGACAAACTGTTTAAATGTAGATTTATGGAATGTTTGGGGTAAAATATTTACCGCAACATTAGTAACAGCTGTTACTAAGAGTGTTCCACTTGGAATAATTGCGGCAGCAGTTCAAGTAATAGTGGAACTTAAAAATGCAGATATTACACAAAAGCAATTATATGAATTAACTAAAATACCTGGAATAGCATGTACTCACTGTATGACATTAACAGCTGTTTTACTAGCACCTATAAATAGATTACTAGATTTTGTGCCAGGATTAAATAAGAGTAATATAGATGCAGCAAAACTTAAGGAGAAAATAGGTGTATTTGGTGAAAATAGTGTTATGGGATTTATAGTAGGTGCACTTATTGCACTATTTGCAAAATATGATTTAAAAGGAATATTAAATACTGCAGTTCAAGTTTCAACAGCATTGGTACTTTTCCCAATGGTAGCAAAATTGTTTATGCAAGCTCTTGCACCAATTGCTGATGCAGTAGGAGATTTTATGAAGAAAAAATTCAAAGACAGAGAATTATATATAGGACTTGACTGGCCATTCCTTGCTGGAATATCAGAAATATGGGTTGCAGCTATATTAATGGTTCCAATAGAACTAGTACTTGCAGTAATTATGGCTAAAACAGGATCAAACACAGTATTACCTTTAGGATCAATAATTAATATATCTGTAGTAGTTCCAGCTATGATAGTAACAGGTGGAAATATAATTAGAATGTTAGTATTAAGTACTATAGTAACACCATTATTCTTAATAGTAGCAACTAACTTCAGTGGAACAGTTACTAGTCTTGCAAAAGCTGTTGGAAGTATAACAGTGCCAAATGGACAATTCTTAAGTTGGTTTGCATTTGAAGTGCCTGCTCTAAGATGGGGATTAGCACATGGATTTAATATAATACATGGAGAAATAGCTGGCTTAGCAGTGCTAATAGGTTTAGCAGTACTATTTTTCTGGTATGCTAAATATATGAAGAAAAAAGATGAGGCACTAGATTCTTTAAAGTAAAATTTATTAATATAATGAGGAGGAATTTTGATGTTAGAAGAATTAAAGAAAAAGGTAGTAGAAATTGCTAGAGAAGCAGATAAATCTGGATTATGTAAGCATAAATCAGGCAATTTTAGTATAAGAGATAAAGAGTCTGGATATGTAGTAATTACTCCATCAGGAGTTGCAAGAGAAAAATTAACTTATAGAGATGTTTGTGTTATAGATTTGGATGCAAATGTAATAGAGATGGAAACAAATTTAAGACCTTCTAGTGAAGTTATGATGCATCTTGAGGCTTACAAGGCAAGACCAGACATAAATGCTGTAGTACATACTCATTCTAGATTTGCAACATCCTTTGCGGTACTAAGAAAGGAAATTCCTGCAGTAGTATATGAGTCAATGTCTTATGGCGGAACAGTACCTGTAGCATCTTATGGAAGACCAGGCACAAGAGCTCTTGCAGAGAGTGTAATTGAACCATTGAAAAAGTCAAATGCATGTTTATTAGAAAGTCATGGAGTAGTAGCTGTAGCTGAAAATATTGACGATGCACTTTTAAATGCTCATTATGTAGAAGAGATAGCAGAGGTATATTTTAGAGCTCTACTTATAAACGGAGGCAAGGAACCTAATGTTTTACCACAAGATGAATTACAGAGCTGGGCATATCCTTCTGAAATAAATTTTGATAAAGTGAGAAGGTAAAAAATATGAAGAAATTAATAAATAGACCAGAAGATTTTGTAAGAGAAACCGTAGAAGGAATTATAACGGCCCATAGTGAATGTCTTAAGATGGTAAATAATAATTTTAGATGTATAGTAAGAGCTGATGAAAAGAAAAAGGGTAAGGTAGCTATTGCAACGGGAGGTGGCTCAGGTCACCTACCTACTTTTCTAGGATATGTAGGATATGGATTAGCTGATGGAGTAACTGTAGGAAATGTATTTGCATCACCAAGTGCAGAATGTATGTATGAAGTGGACAAGGCAATAGAAAATGGTGCTGGAGTTTTACATTTGTATGGGAATTATGGCGGAGACAGAATGAACTTTGGCATGGCACAGGATATGGCGGAAATGGATGATATACAAGTTGAAGAAGTACTTGTGACAGATGATGTAGCTTCAGCACCAAAAGGAAAAGAATCAAATAGAAGGGGTGTAGCTGGCCTTTTCTATGCGTATAAAATAGCTGGTGCAGCTGCAGAAAAAATGTATGAATTAAATGAAGTAAAAAGGCTAGCACAAAAAGCAGTTGATAATACAAGAACCATGGGAGTGGCACTTACTTCCTGCATAGTTCCAGAAGTAGGCAAGGAAACATTTTCAATTGATGACAATGAAATGGAAATAGGTATGGGAATACACGGAGAACCGGGTATTAAAAGGTGTGAGTTAAAACCTTTAGATGAAGTTGTAGATTATATAATTAATAAAATATTGGAAGACTTACCTTTTGAAGAGGGAAGCGAAGTATCTATTTTAGTAAATGGATTAGGAGCAACACCAAAGGAAGAACTATATATAGCATATAGAAAAGCTTGTAAAGTGTTAGAGGAAAAGAAAATAAAAATATATAGAAATTATATAGGCGAGTTTGCTACATCTCTTGAGATGGCAGGTATGTCTATAACATTACTAAAACTTGATGAGGAACTTAAAGAATTATTAGATTTCCAAGCTTATTCACCATTTTTTCAACAATTTAAATAATTTATAGGGAGGGAGGTGAACTGTTGTATTAAATCTACCAAAATATAATAGAACCTAATATAAATTCACATGTATATTTTATCTTATTTTGTGTATGATATTAATTAGCTATTGTGAATCCCATACATTGCGAAAGTGGTGTAATCATAGGGTAGAACCTTGAGGGTGTTAGTGTATGAATAAGGAATAAATCTCTAAATATTAGCTTTGAGTAGATTTTATACAACGGTGAGCATGGAAAATATAACAAAGTTATTTATAAAGGATATATTAGAATGTATAGTAGGTGTTTTATACGAACAAAAAGATTATTTAACGGAACTAGATTCTGCCATGGGAGATGGGGATCTGGGAATAACCATGACTACTGGATTTAAGTACTTATATGAGGAATTTGATAAAATCGAATCTAATGACTTAGGAAATATATTTATGAAACTTGGAATGCTTATGAATTCTAAAGTTCCGTCTACCATGGGTACTTTAATATCAATATGTTTAATAAAAGGAGCTAAAGAAACAAAGGGTAAGGAAGAATTAACTCTTGAAGATTTAACATCGATAGGGAAAGCAGCTATCAATGGTGTTATGGAAAAGGGAAGAGCAAAAATTGGAGATAAGACTATGCTGGATGCGTTATATCCAGCAGTGGAAGCCCTAGAGCAATCTTTAAAGTCAGAAGTTAACATTAAAGAAGCTTTTAAAATGGCATATGAAGCTGCAGAGCAGGGAGTTGAGAACACAAAAGAATTAAAATCAGTACATGGAAGAGCAGCTTATTATGGAGAAAAATCCTTGGGAAGACCAGATTCGGGAGCAGTAGCTGTTATGCTTATTTTTAAAGGTATAATGCTAAGTTTCATATAAATTAACCCGATACGCTAAATAAAAAAACAATTCCCGTATATTCATATTTAGGTTTATTATTCCGTAGATTTAGTGGGTAGCATGACTATTAAAGTTATAATTAATATTTCTTGGGTTTTTAATATGTGACGGAGTTAGTTCTTTGTAAGTATTATTAATTATAACAAATATGGTGGTTATAAAGTCTTTTAAACCCTCTATAACTGTATGAATCTTTATTATAAAGCTCTAGCATGTATGTTCCCCCTCATTAAATTGGTTATGCTTTTTAATGATAGGTTAGCATATTGTGCTGGAGTTTTTTTATTTGTAAATATTGCTGGTGAAAGAACTAGCACAACAAGTTAATTAATGATTACATAAAGTTTTATAATGATGAAAGAATTCATGGTAGTTTAGATTATATGAGTCCAAATGAATTTATGAGAAAAACTATGAATTAATTAGTATTCGTTAGAAAATGTTGATAATTGAGGGAGCAATCCGCAACTTTACAATGGCACTCTGGAGGATTATTTCAAAAGGTCATGGCAGGAGAAGGCATCGCTTAGGCTTGTTCAAACGGCTGAACTATGGACAGTAAAAATGGTGAGTTAACACTTGAAGTGATATAAAATTTATCTTAGTATAGTAAATATTAAAGGGTTGCTTTTATAGATGTTTATAAATAGGAGGTGATGATATGAGACTTATGATTGTTAATGCTTCATGCAAAGCCTATTAGGGTAAAGGATGCATGAAGTAATGATTACCCTGTTTTTAGGCTTTGTCCATTGTATAAATACTTTAAAGGAGAGAGCCAAATGAATAAAAAATATAATAATAAAGCTTTTTTTACACAAACTGATATTACACCTGATTTTCAAGTGGAATTAATTGGATGTTACAGGGAGAATAGTAATTCTCAAGGTGTTTTGCATCCTCTGTATGCGCAGATACTTATACTGGAGTTTTGCGGTAGGTGTTATTGCTTAATTGCAATTGACAGTCTTGGATTGACAACAACTCTTTCGGATCAACTGCGTACCATTGTATCTAAGAAATTAAAAACCGACATTTCCTGTGTCATGCTTTGTTTTTCGCATACACATTCCGCCCCTGCGCCTTTATCGCAGGTTAATGGCGAAAGATATTTTCGTTTCATGTGTGATCAGATCGAAAAATGTCTGGCAGAAGCAGCCGAAAAACTTCGACCTTGTAAAGTTGGTTGGGCAATGACGAATACGGAAATCGGAGAAAATCGCAGGATAGGCTGTACTGCAGTCGATAAACGTCTTGGAGCATTGAAGATAACCGATTCTGTTACTGGACGTCCATTAGCTGTTGTTTTGCGGATAACCGCACACGCCAATATATTGATGGGTGGTAACAACAGGATTTCAAGCGATTACTTTTGTGTCACACGTGAAAAGTTGCAAAAATATTTTCTTTGCCCTGTAATGCTTGTTCAGGGGGCATCAGGAAACATTAAGCCGGTAGGCGTGGACAAAATACTTGGCGGTAGTATTTCCGATTTAGATCGGATATCAGATATCCTTCTGGATTCTGTGAAACACTTGCATTTTGATATGACAGAAGTGCGCAAGCTACAAATGTATTCGAAAGATTTTAATTACTACTCACATGTTCCTTCTGAAAAAGAAGCAAAACAGATTGCGGATGATGCAAAAAGGTTATGCGGCATTGATGGTTCAGAATGGCTTCTGGAATGCGAAAGGCTTAGGAAATCCGGCACTGAGATACAGGTTCAAGAAGGAAAAATTCAGTTTTTTAATTTGAATGAGGGTTGCTTCTGTGGGGTTCCGGATGAAATTTTCTGTGAAATTTCTCTAGAAGCATCTAAACGCGCAAATGCACCTTACCTTTTTTTGAATGGATACACCAATGGTTGTACGGGGTATCTTCCCCATAGTGAAGAATGGGTAAAAGGCGGCTACGAGACATTGTATAGTTATCTGCAATACTATCAATTTTATGAACATGTTATGCCGTTTAAGCAAGATACTGCAGATTATCTTATAAAAAGCGTACTCAGCCAATGGAAATATATGCACAGGTAATTATCTTACATTTAAAATGGGTAAATAACATAAAATAAAAAAGAATATAGGTAAAGTTATTGTGTCTTCAGTGTATAATAAGCACGGAGGTACGTCAAAAGGCGTAAGGAGTTATGTAAATCCTTACGCTATATTTTTGTTTTTACTATGGTATACCCCAGTATGTTTTTGCTTCTGCTTCAAGTTTTGCAAGTCTAGTATAGTAATCAGGAAATTCTCTTAGGTGTGCTAGAGCAATTTTACCTGTAGTGATAGGATCATCTTGTGTAACATTAGTAGGAAAGTATTTCTCCCCATGTTCTAGTTCAGTGTTTAAACCCATTCGGAATTCTTCTAAATCAAATCTTTCTTTAGAAAAATCAATGCCAAGTTGCTCTGCAATTTCCATTGCTTCTTCGGATGTAAAACTATTTTTTTGCCTAATAAGTGTTTCCATGTTAAACATAAAATTTTCTACAAAGTATTTTGGATATTTAATGTATAACTCTGAGTACATAAGCCCTCCTATAAAATCATCAATGCTATTAGTATTATATGTTAAAAAACAATAATATTTCTTTGGAAATTAGTTGAATTTTATTTATAACAAGTCATAAAAAATTATTATATTGCTTTAGTCAAAAGGTACAAGAAATTATATAAATCTTTACATTATATTTTCACCTATAAAAAGTTCAATTTTTCCGGAATAAGTGGAAAGACAATATGCAGAAAAAATATAGATTATTGCATAAAAATAGTATAATATATTCATAAAGACAGTAAAATAAAAACAAAACAATTGAATATGACAATTATTAAATGCATACATGCATTAACACATATTTGATATATATCAAGTATAGAAAATAAAAAAAGTGTAATATTAAATAATTTAAAATTTCCGGAATACTAGTTAAAGGAATGATAAATATGGAATTAAATAAAAGGTGTATTGAAATATTACAGTACTTAAGGGAAAAATATGATTTCATAAAGATTTCTGAATTATCAAAAAAATATAATGTCACTGACAGGACCATTAGATATGATATTGACAAAGTAGAAAAATTTTTAGTTAAAAATGGTTTTAAATATTTTGAAAGACATCATATCAAAGGGGTCAAATTAGTAAAGCAAAAAGGATTAGATGAGTTTATTGATAAATTTGTTAATACAGATACTCCTTTTAAGTATACTTATTCTAAAGAAGAGAGGACTAAATTCATAATAACAAAGTTATTACAAGCTAGTTCTCCAATAAATGTTAACTTCTTTGAAAAGGTTTTATGTGTTTCTAAAAATACTGTATTAAAGGAAATGGATTTAATTGAAAAATGGTTGAAGACTAAAAATCTATATTTGATTAGAAAACCTAGAGTTGGAATTTATGTTGAAGGAAGTGAATTAAGCAAAAGAAAAGCTATAATTGAAGTAGCCTCAGAAACTATATCAACTACAGATATTTTTAATTATATAAATAGTAAAATGGCTCAGTCTAAGATTAATAATTTACAATTTAGTATGTTGTTTTCTGAAATAGACATTGATTTTTTAAATGGACTTATAAGAAATGCAGAATTAGAATTGTGTAAAGAGTTTAGTGATGAAGCTTATGGAAATTTAATAACACATTTAGCAATAATGATAAAAAGAATTCAGCTTAACAAAAAAATTTATCTACCAGGGGTTGATATTAAATCAATAGAGAAGTACAAAGAGTATGAAGCTGCTAGAAATATTGTGTATAAGATTGAAAAAAAATATGAAATACAGGTGCCTAGAGAAGAAACAGAATATATTACTCTTCATTTACTAGGGGCTAAAGTATTGAAAACAAATGAAATATTTGATATAGATGACTGCAAATACGATGATTTATATGACGTGGCAAGAATAATGACAGAAGAAATTGAGAAAATATACAATGTAAATTTTCAAAAGGATAAGATGAAAATTATTGAAAGCCTTGTACTTCATTTAAGGCCTTCAATATATAGAATCAAATTTGGACTTAAACTTGTAAATCCTCTTTTTCAGGAGGTAACTAGTAAATATAAGAATTTATTTTTAAATACAAAGCATGTAATTAAACACCTAGAGAAGTATATAGGCTGTGAAATTAACGACCAAGAGATATCTTACATAACACTTCACTTTGGGGCAGCTCTTGAAAACGTTAAGGAAGGTATAAATAAAGTAGCAAGAGTGGTTTTAGTTTGTGGTACGGGTATAGGTACGGCGAATATGATTGCATCGCAAATATCTAAAAAATTTAATGTGGAAGTTGTAAATACAGCGTCCTATAGAAGTGTTAAAAGTATTGATCCAAATAGTTATGACTTTATCATAAGTACAGTTGATATAGAAGGGATAAATTCTAAAAATTACATTAAGATAAGCCCACTACTTTTAAGTAAGGATTATGATAAACTCCAAAAGTACCTTCAGATAAAATATGTGCCTAAAGAGGGTAATGATGAGTACTTAGTTAATAGACTTATAAGTATTGTGGAAAAAAATGCGGTTATAAAAGATAGGCAACAGCTACAACTAGAATTTTTATATGAATTAAAAGGAAATAGAAAAAATGTTTTAGAAAGAAGGATTATATATATGCTTGATGATTTATTAAATAAAGATATGATAAAACTTAATGTGGATTGTCATTCTTGGGAAGATGCCGTTAAAGCTGGTACTTCTTTATTAATAAAGAAAGATTATGTTAAAAAATCTTATGAAGATGCAATATTTAACAATTTCAAAGAAATGGGACCTTATATGGTGGTAGCACCAGGAATAGTACTTTCACATGCTAGACCGGAAAATGGTGTAAATAAATTGTCTATGAGTTTAGTTACTTTAAAAGAGCCAGTTAAATTTGGTAGTGATACAAATGATCCTGTAAAATTAGTGATTACTCTTGCTGCTATAGACAATGAATGTCATTTGAAAGCTTTATCACAGCTTATGGAATTGTTTATGAATAATGATGATTTACAAAAAATTATGAGGGCAACAAATAAAGAAGAAGTTCTGAAAGTAATAACTAGATACTCAAAATAAATAACTTAACTTCTGCAAAATAAAAAGTTAAATTGGTAGTATTACCAAAAAATAAATATGGCACACTGACCTTATCCGTGATATATAAAAGTTACTACTCAATTAAAACACGGGAGGTTGTCAGTATGCCAAGTAAATTTACTAATCATATTGTATCCATTAATGATGAACTTTACAATTACTTAAATGATGTAAATTATGGAATGAGTAAACCTCAATTTCATCATATATCCACTATTATTAATGGATTAATAAATTTAGATGGCACTAAATCTTTATTAAAGATTTCAGAATATATACTAGCTGCTAAAAGCAGCAGTTCCATATATAGATTTTTGAGTAACTCTAAATGGGACGATAGTCTCATAGATAGAAATCGTATTAATTATTTAAAACTACATTTTAATAAACTCATAAAGCCTAAATCCGTAGGATTCTTAGTTATAGATGATACTGTTAATCCAAAAACTCAAGCAAAGAAGATGCAAGGATTAAGCTATAATCATTGCCATACAGAAGGTAAAAATCTTTGGTCCCACTGTGTAGTTACTTCTAATTTTGTAGCAGAGGATATGTCTATTCCGCTAAACTATAAGTCTTATTTTAACGAAGAAAACTGCAAAAATCATAATAAAAAATTTATGAGTAAACCAGATATAGCTTTAGGTTTTATTAATTCTTTTGAAAAACCTTCTAACTGCGATAAAATATATTGTCTTACTGATAGTTGGTACACTAGCGAAAAGTTAATTAATGGTTGTATTTTAAAAGGTTTTAACTTTATTGGGGCTTTAAAATCTAATAGAAAAATCTCTCCATTAGGAATTTCAATGCAAATTAAGGAATTTGCTAAATATATAAATCCATCTACCTTAGATGTAGTTACCGTCGAAGGTAAGGATTATAGAGTATATAAATACGAAGGCAAAGTTTCAAAGATTGAAAATGCATTAGCCTTAATTTGCTATGAAGTTGATGGGGACAGCTTTAAAGAACCAGTATATCTAATGTCTACAGACATAGAACTTAGTAATAAAGCTATAATAAAATACTATCTATATAGATGGAACATTGAAACTAATTACAAATATCTTAAAACACACTTAGGTTTTGACGAATATAAAGTTCAAGGTATACTCTCTATCGAGAGGTATTTTCTACTTACATTTTTAGCAATCAATTTTTTAGAGATTTATAGATTATATAATCCTAAAAAACTTGAAACCATTGGTGATACTATAAAGTCTATAAAAAGCCTATCGGCTAAAGAATTGGTGCGTTTTGTTTATGAGGAAGCTAAAAATGATATACCTTTAGACACAATACTTGCTGAATTAAAATTAGTTTCTTAAAAAATTTTGTAAGTTACTTATAGGGAAAGTATAGAATTAAATGCTGTAACTATATTCCTATTAAAGAACTTACATCTATATTTGGGTTTTTAGCTTTTAAAATTAAAGAAGTTAAGTAAATAATTTAAAATTTGAAAACTGTTAGAAAAATAAGGAGGAGTAAATATGAAAATATTAGTATGTTGTGGAAGTGGACTTGGAAGTAGTTTTATGATTGAAATGAATATTAATAAGGTATTAAAAGAGTTAAATGTAAATGCACAGGTGGATCATTCAGACTTATCTTCAGCAGCAGGGATTAAAGCAGACCTTTATGTTGGTACAAGAGATATTGCATCTCAATTGACATCTCTAGGTGATGTAATTTCACTAAATAACATGATAGATATTGGTGAACTTAAAGAAAAATTATCGGATTACTTTACTAAAAAGGGTTTATTATAATTCATACAGCTAATTTTCAATTAGCTGTATGAATTAATAAAATAATAACAAAAGGAGGAATATTATGTTAAAATTAATACTTGATATTTTAAGTGTTCCTGCAATATTAGTTGGACTTATAGCGATGATAGGACTTATAGCACAACAAAAATCAAAATCAGACATTTTTAAAGGAACAATAAAAACAATACTTGGATTTCTAGTTCTTGGCGGTGGTGCAGGAATAGCAGTTGGCGCATTAAATCATTTTGGAACTATGTTTCAACAAGGATTTGGTATTAGAGGAATAGTACCACATAATGAAGCAATAGTTGCGCTTGCACTTAAAACCTATGGTACACAAACAGCGCTTATAATGGCTTTTGGTATGATAGCAAATATATTAATAGCTAGATTTACAAAGCTAAAGTATATATTTTTAACAGGACATCATACTTTATATATGGCATGTATGATAGCAGCTATATTAGTAGCTGGAGGAATGAAAGGAACTCCACTAATAGTTGTGGGTTCAATAATTTTAGGATTTATAATGGCTGTTTTCCCAGCAATGGCACAACCTATTATGAGAAAAATTACAGGTACAGATGACGTAGCTTTTGGACATTTCGGTACAACAGGATATTTAGTTTCAGCAGGTATTGGTAAGTTAGTAGGAAAAGGTTCAAAATCTACAGAAGATATGAACTTCCCTCAAGGATTATCATTTTTAAGAGATAGTTCAGTAGCTGTTAGTTTAACAATGGGTATTCTTTATGTAATTGTTGCTATAGCTTGTGGCAGCACATATGTTGAAACAAAATTAAGTGGTGGACAAAACTTTATAGTATTTTCAATTATTCAGGCTATAACTTTTGCAGGTGGAGTATATGTAATACTTTCTGGTGTTAGATTGATACTTGCAGAAATAGTTCCAGCATTTAGAGGAATCGCAATGAAATTAGTGCCAAACGCAAAACCAGCACTTGACTGTCCAGTGGTTTATCCATATGCACCTAATGCAGTTCTTATAGGATTCTTATCAAGTTTTCTTGGTGGTATAGTTGGAATGGTTATATTGATAGCATTAAAAGCTCCAGTTATTCTTCCAGGGGTTGTTCCTCACTTCTTCTGTGGTGCCACAGCTGGTGTATTTGGTAATGCTACAGGTGGTAAAAGAGGTGCCTTCTTTGGAGCATTTGTTCATGGTTTACTTATAACTTTCCTACCAGTATTATTACTTCCAGTACTTGGCGGATTAGGATATGCAAACACTACATTTAGTGATGCTGATTTTGGTATAGTAGGTATACTTCTTGGAAATTTATTAAAGATATTTATTCACTAATACAAAAAATAGGATAGGTAATGGATCATTATCTATCCTGAAAATAAAATAAATTATATAAAAAACACAAATATATTTTAATATATAAAATTGAACTAGTAAACAAAGATATTTAAAAATATTTATTTTATGGATGCTTACTGTAGTTATTAAGTATTATATAAAAATAGACATAATGAGAGTTAAGCCCATGAATAATAATATATTATATAGTGCTTTAATATAGGATTTGCTTTAAGTATCTTTAGCAAATCCTATATTTTTAACCCCAATATTTATATTAAATAAATATTTAATGCATAAAAGGTTATTTAGGTACATGAAAAGAAATAACAAGTCAAAGATGCTAGTATATTTTGTGTCAGACAAGGAAGCAGGTTCTGTCGATAGTAGGACTATCGTCGGGTTCTGCTGACGCAGTATGACGCAAAATAGACTAGTATACTGACTTATTATTTATTTGAATGTGACTTAATATTAAATGCAATAAAAGGAGGAATAAAAATGGATAAGAAGGAAATTCAATTGTTGGAAGAAAAAAGCAAGATAATACGTAGGCTTATTATTAATCAAATAGCAAAACTAGGACAGGGACATGTAGGCGGAAGTCTTTCAGCTGTGGAAGCTCTAGTAGTTTTATATAATAAGGTAATGAATATAGACCCTAAAAATCCTAAAATGAAGGGAAGAGATAGGTTTGTAATGTCAAAAGGACATGCAGGTCCGGCAGTATACTCAGTTTTAGCGGAGAAGGGATATTTTGACATTTCAGAATTAGATACTTTAAATAAGCCGGAAACTAACTTACCTAGTCACTGCGATATGAATAAAACCAAAGGTGTTGACATGACAGTTGGTTCATTAGGACAAGGTATATCTTGTGCAGTAGGTATGGCTAAAGCATCAAAAATAATGAAGGATAATGCATATATTTATTGTATGGTTGGAGATGGTGAGAGTCAGGAAGGACAGGTTTGGGAAGCAGCCATGACTTCTGTACAGTTTAAATTAAATAATCTTATATGTTTTACAGATTATAATAAGATTCAGTTAGATGGTACTTTAGAGGAAATAATGAATGTAGCTCCATTAGATAAAAAATGGGAAGCTTTTGGATGGAATGTTATAACTGTTGATGGACATGACATAGAGAAAATTTATAATGCAATTGAAGAAGCTAAAGAATCTAAATCAAAGCCTACAATGATTATTTTAGAAACTATAAAAGGTAAAGGAGTTTCATTTATAGAGAAAATGGGAACTGCTAATCACAGTATGCCAATTACGGAAGAACAAAGAGTACAAGCATTAAAAGAGTTAGAATAGGAGGGGAACTTAATGTTAGAAAATAAAGAGATGAGAAAAGTATTGTGTGAAGAGTTAGAAAAATTAATGACTGAGGATGAGAGAATAGTAGTTATAGATGCAGATTTAGCTAAGCCAAACGGTACTATGCCTTTGAGAAGTAAATTTCCAGACAGAGCTTTTGATGTGGGTATTGCAGAACAAAACATGGCTTCCATGGCAGCAGGAATGGCGTCCTATGGATGTATACCATTTATAGCTAGTTTTACACCATTTACTTCAAGAAGAATTTGTGATCAAATTGCGGTATCCATATGTTATGCAAAACAAAATGTTAAGATATTAGGTACAGCACCAGGAATTGCCGCACAATTGAATGGTGGCACTCATATGAGCATGGAGGATATAGGAGTATTAAGAAGTATTCCAGATATGGTTATATTTGAACCAGTAGATATAGTGCAACTTAAAAAAGCTCTTCCTAAGGTAATAGAGTATGAAGGACCTATTTATATAAGATTGTTTAGAAAAGTCTCACCTATAGTATTTGATGAAAATTATGAATTTAATTTATTTAAAGCAGATTATATAAGAAAG
This sequence comes from Haloimpatiens massiliensis, assembly GCF_900184255.1. Taxonomy (NCBI): domain Bacteria; kingdom Bacillati; phylum Bacillota; class Clostridia; order Eubacteriales; family Clostridiaceae; genus Haloimpatiens; species Haloimpatiens massiliensis. The sequence goes on from NZ_LT854637.1 coordinate 56,225, forward strand.
GGCAATGATGTCACATTATTTGCTTCAGGAATTATGGTAGCAGAAGCATTAGAAGCGGCAGATAAGCTTAAAAAGGAAAATATAGAGGCAGAAGTTATTAACATACACACAATTAAGCCAATAGATAGAGAAACAATAATTGAATCCTCAAAGAAAACTGGTGCTGTGGTAACTTGTGAAAACCATAATGTAGTAGGTGGATTAAAAAGTGCTGTGGCAGAGGTTTTAGCTGAGGAATGTCCAGTTCCATTAAAGGCAGTGGGTGTTCAAGATCATTTTGGAGAAGTGGGAAGTTTAGATTTTTTAAAGGAAAAATATCATATGACATCAGAGGATATAATTAAAGCTGCAAAGGAAGTTATAAGTAAAAAACTTATAAGAACTATTTAATTTAAAGAAATTTATGCCAGGGGGCTGTATATAATGTATTTCTATTTATTATATGCAGTTCCTTCTTTATTTTTTAAGATTTAGAATGTTTAAGTATGATAATATAGTTAGTAAAGTATGTTTAGTTATAATAATGAAAGGAATTATAGTTATGATAGATATAAAATTAAAAACTTTTATAACTGTATCACAAACTAAAAATTTTACTAAGGCTGCAAATATTCTAAATATGACCCAACCAGCTATTTCTCAACATATTAAATTTCTTGAACAATATTATAAGGTGAAATTATTTAGAAAGAGTAAAAATAAAATAGAGCTCACGTCTCAAGGGGAATTTCTTTATCAAAATGCCTTAGAACTAGATAGACTTAGTAAATTTATAGAAAACTCTTTAGAAAACAGTACATCTTTTATTAAAAAATATAGATTAGGGGCAAGTCTCACTATAGGAGGTTTTACTATACCTAATTTAATAAGTACATACATGAATAAGAATCCCAATATAGATATAATATTGACTATAGATAATACAGAAAATATAGTAAATAAGCTTTTAGATGGAAATATAGATTTGGGAGCAGTAGAAGGACCTTTTGATAAAACTAAGGTTAAGTACACTACTTTTAAAAAGGATGAACTTATATTAGTTGCATCGCCAAAGCATCCCTTCGCTGGCAGAGGGGAAGTTAATGTGGAAGAGGTTTTAAGAGACAAACTTATTTTAAGAGAAAAAGGCTCTGGAACTAGAGAGGTATTTGAAAAATATTTAATAAAATCCGGTCACATGCTTACAGATGAACATATTCATATGGAAATATCTAATATAAGTGCTACGGTGTCTTTAGTGTGTGAGAATCTAGGCTGTACAGTTATATCTAAGGAAGCAGTTAAAGAGCAATTAAAAAAGGGTACATTAATAAGGGTACCCATAAAGGGATTTAACATGAAAAGAGAATTTAATTTTATATATAAAGGTAATAAAGAGCCAGAGTTTTCAAAAGACTTTATGAGTTTTTGTAAAGAAGCAACTTCTAATGATTAAATTAGCGTTGTTATAGATAAATTTAAAAAGTTTTTTTAGTTTTGGGTAATGTTTTTGTTATAAAATCTCATTATATCCCCATAATAAATCCTTATTGGATTTATTATATATGTAGTAGTATGCTATAACTGTAGTTAGGATTTTATTTAACCAAGAAATTTCTATTTCAGCGAAACTAAGTGAATGAAAAGTTTACTTTGTAATAAGTGAAAATATAATAGCTATTAAAGATGAGGTAGTTATTAAAAATAAAATGGCTACCGAAGGTAGAGTAGTTGTTACAGATAAAATAATTATTAAATATAGCATAGTTTAGTGCAAAACTAAAAATTAAATATGGGGGAATTAGATATGAGAAATATAACAGCTGAAGAAAAGAAAAAATTAAAAGGACAAGGATTTTTACCTCAAAGACAAGATGGTTATTTTGCTTGTAGAGTTATAACGAAGAATGGATGTAATACAGCTGAAGAGATGAAAAAAATTAGTGAAATTGCTGAGAAATATGGAAGGGGATATGTAAGTTACACCACAAGACTTACAGTAGAAATCCCATGGATAGAGTATGAAAATATAGAAAAGGTAAAAGAAGAATTAAAAGAATTAGGATTATATAGTGGTGGTACTGGGGATAAGATAAGACCAGTAACCGCTTGCAAGGGAACAGTTTGTGTCTATGGCTTAGCAGATACTCAAGCTTTAGCAGAGGAAATACACAATACTTTTTATGAAGGATGGAGAGGCATTTCTCTTCCTCATAAATTTAAAATAGGTATTGGAGGATGTCCCAACAACTGTATTAAGCCAGATTTAAATGATTTTGGCATAGTAGGCCAGAGAAAGATCAGAATAGAAGAAGATAAGTGCAAAGCATGTAACAATTGTGGAATGGAGAAAGCTTGTGTTCATGGAGCTATAAATAAAAAAGAAGGGCAAAAGCCAACAATAGATAGGGAGAAATGTGTTAATTGTGGCAAATGCTTAGAGGCATGCTATTTTGATGCTACAGCAGTTGAAAAGGAAGGATTTAAAGTATATCTAGGTGGTAAATGGGGCAAAAAAACGAGACCAGGACAGGCCATACAAGGAATTTTCTCAAAGGAAGAGGTTATGGACATACTAGAGAAATCTATACTTTTCTATAAGGAAAATGGAAATACAAAAGAAAGATTTGGAGATATGATTGATACAATAGGAAAATCAAAGATAGAAGGAGAGCTTGGTTTTAAATTATTATAAAATCCAGTAAAAATTATATTTTTTTAATATAAATAAAAAGAGGTTTTGGGAACTATTCAAAACCCCTTTTTATTTGCATTAAATTTTACCAAGGTGAAAAAGTAGCAGTATCTACTAGCCAATTTGTTCCATCAAAAACTAAAGTAGCTTTTTCAGTTTTAAAGTCAATTTCATCATAGTATCCTTGGAAAGTTACATATAGTTTATTACCTTCATATTTTGTTGATGTTATTTTAGCATTTTTCATATTAAAAATTTGACCAAATTGTCCTACCGACATATAATATTGCCCATCAATTTTTTTGTTAAAAACATAATTTGTTAATCTTTCAATATAATCATTAGTAAAGTATTTATTTAAATTAAGATTTTTATTTAAATAAGCAACAAGCAATTCATGAGATGTTATGCTTTTAGGCATTTTCATATAAGTATAATTATTAAATTCTTGGAATGGTGGATGATTTATATAGAAGCTCTCCAAATTCCTCATGCTCTTGTATGAATTAGATAATAAATTTATAATTTCCTTCTTTAAATGAGCAAATTTCATAACAAATTATGGAATAAAAATAGACATTCATAATATCCTAGTGTATTATATTTCTGTCAGAAAACATAAACAAAGGATGAATATAAATGTCTACAGAAAATAATATACCATATAATAAAGAGATTAACAATTTCATAATTAAACTTGGATTATCATTATATTTAACACTGCCTCAATTAAAACATGTTTGTGAATTTATCTTTGCAGCCGTAGGTCGTGGGTATGATGGCAAAGTTATTCATATAGCTGAAAGTTGCTATCAGAGTACTTATAGAACATCCATAGGTCAATTTTTATCCAAAAGCCCATGGAATGAAGATTATATTTTGAGAGCATTACAAAAGTTCGCAGTTAATAAAATTTGGCAGTTATCTCGTGATACAGGAAAGCCTATTTATGTGATTATTGATGATACTATCTGTAAGAAGACAAAGCCTTCGTCACGGGCTAAAAATCCTATAGAAAAGTGTCAATTTCATCAATCACATTTAGAAAATAAAAAAGTCTATGNTCCTTATTAGAAATGGTATTATTTCTTTTAATAACACTTTTGTCATTAGTTTTGATATTGTTAATTTTTTTAGCAGTATTTTTGTTGTCACACTTGATATTATTAATTGAAATATTTGAATTTTTTTGTTGATTAATTAAGTTTTTGTTTTCAAGCTTTAAAGTATATTTTTTAGTGTTATAAGATTTAATATTTTTTACTGGTGAAGTAGCTAGTGGTTTACTAGAATCTTTAGCTAGTATACTAGTTTCAGAAGTAATACTATTATTTTTTGTTGAAGGGGCGTTTTTTAAGGTTGCATTCGTTTTCTTAAAATCAGTAGTTGATGCAGCCCTAGTGTTTGATAATGAAGCAACCCCTATTAATGAGGTAAAACAGATTACTAAAATAAAATAAGATAAAGACTTTTTGTTAAATTTAAAGAACATGATAAGATCCTCCTTATAATTTAAATAATTATTATAATAGCTTAAAAATAATTTATAACTATGTAAAAAATAAAAGCTTATTTAGATTATTAACTTTAACAAATATATTTAATCAATATAATAGTTAAAATTAATAATTTTTTAGAAACATTATTATAAGACTTAATGCATTCTTCACTGTATACTAATAGTATATTCAATAAAACTATTTTAGTGGTTAAGAACTAGTTGCTAAATAGTAACAGAAAAGTTAATGTTTAAGTTTGAATTTAAATAAAAAACTGCCTCTAATAACATAAGTAAATTATTACAAGGTTATCAATGTTAATAGTTCCTAATATTAATTACTTACAAAATTAAAAGCAGTTTTTATATATTTGATTTTTAAATATTTTTATACAAACATTACATATTTAAGCATCATCCAAAAGTGACAGAAACTCCCTAGCATCACAAACAAATGAAATATTTCATGAAATCCAAAGATTTTGGAAGCTATTCTTGGTCTTTTAGTAGCATAAATTACTGCACCGATGGTATAAGATAATCCACCAGCTATAAGCCAAAATATTCCTGATGGTGATAGGGTTTTCCAAAGAGGATATATAGCTATTACGGCAATCCATCCCATAATTACATAGAACAGAGTAGAAAGCCATCTTGGTGCATTAAACCAAAAGATTTTTAGCATAATACCAACTGCTGCTAAAGTCCAGATGGTTATAAAAAGTACTTTGCTTAAGGTTCCTTTTAATGCAATTAGACATATAGGTGTATATGTTCCTGCAATGAGTATATATATCATGGAATGATCTACTCTTCTTAAAACTTTTATGATTTTTTCTTGTACTGATAATAAATGATATACGGAACTAGCTGTGTAAAGTAATATGGAGCTAACACCAAATATCACAAAACCTGGTATGTAGTAAGGTTTTGAAAATACAAGAGAATTGTGTATTAAAAGTATAAGCCCTAAGATAGAAAGACCGACACCTAAAAGATGAGTTAAGCCGCTTACAGGTTCTCTCATTTTTCTAATCAAATTAAACACATCCTTTAATAATTATTATGATTACTCCACAATAAGGTACAATGTAGTGGAATTATGAAATTTCTCCTCCATGACTTGCATAAGAGCTCGGAACAATAAATTTAAACAGTTCTTTTGCTTCTTATGCAAGTCATTCCAGAGAAATTTCATAATTCAGGTAATGTAATGCTTTTGAGGGATAATCATTATTATAAATTTTTTATCATATATAAGGAGTTAAGAAAAATAAACACATGCCAACACGTAGTTTTAAAAACTATATAATGGTATATTCATATACTACAATAGTAATTACTAATCTTCAAGTTTTAAATAGAGTAATTTAGGGATAAAATCAATAGTAATCTGCAAATAAATTAAAATATACAGTGTGAACTTTAATTTTCGATATATATTATGATTTATTATATAAATATGTATTTGTATAGTAAGGGATACTATATAGTGCTATACTAATATTAGTGAATTATTAATAATTTATAATTGAGGTGGTATTATGTATTTAGATGAAGAAAAACTTAAGAAGCTTATAGATGAAGTTTGTGTAATTGAAGATATAAAAATTCATGATATACCTTGTGTGGATTTATACATGGATCAAGTAACTAGTTTTTTTGATGATAAATTAAGCAGTTTAAAGCGTGAAGAAGAAGAAAAAATATTAACTAAAACTATGATAAATAACTACGCTAAGGCAAGGATACTACTTCCAGTAAAAAATAAAAAATACACTAAGGAAAATATTATATTATTAAACTTAATATATAGTTTAAAACAAATTTTATCAATAAATGATATAAGTCTTTTATTAAGTCCATTATTAAAACAATTACAAGAGGGGCCACAGGATAAAGAGAATAATGAATACTTGTGTAATATTTACTCTAAATTCTTAGAATTAAAAAACGGTAAGGAAATGGAAATCAAGGAAGGTTTCGAAAAAAGTTTAGAGGAAATAGGAGAAGAGTTTTATAATTCTTCAAATGCAGATGAAAAAGATGAAAGGGCTAAGTTACTGTTAATGGTGCTTTTATTAATAAATGCAGCCAGTATTCAAAAGAGAATGGCAGAAAAAATAATAGATACTTTTTTTAAAGATATGGACAATAATAAGAAATAAAAGGGTAAGAGCAGGAGAAGTAATAATCTAGAGTAATAATAATTTAAATTTTTATAATCTAGTAATATATTCATCCAGCTCCTTCTATTTTTAAAATTTAATCTTCATCATAAAAATCTAAATAAGAATGTTTTTTTCCATCCTTTTCCCAACCTAAAATTGAGTCCATGTTAACATTTTGGGCAGCTCTAAATATGGATTTATCTACGTCTTTAAAATTTTGTTTCATTTGCTTAATTAATTCTTTAATTTCATAACGTTTATTTCCTATTTTTTTAGCTGCAACCATGCATGCACAATTAAGAGGCCAAATGCCGCTATTTTGAGTAAAACGCTGAATATGACGTTCATTAATATAGTATAATGGTCTTATTAAATGTAATCCCTTAAAGTTGGAAGATTTTAATTTTGGAAGCATGGTTTTAAAATTTCCAGAATACAATACATTTAATAAGGTTGTTTCTATAACATCATCAAAATGATGCCCAAGAGCTAGTTTGTTACATCCTAATTCTTGTGCTTTTGAATATAATGCCCCTCTGCGCATTCTTGCACACATATAACAAGGATAGTCTTGTGCTATATTATCTACTATTTCAAATATACCAGATTCAAATATGTTAATAGGAATATTTAAATACTCACAGTTGTCTATTAGTAATTTTTTTATATCCTCATGATAACCGGGGTCCATAGCTATAAATTCCAAATCAAATTTCATTTGGCCATGACGTTGAAGTTCTTGAAATAGTTTAGCCATTAATAAACTGTCTTTTCCACCGGAAATGGCTACAGCTATTTTATCTCCATCTTCTACTAATTTATAATCCTTTATGGCTTTAATAAATTTGGACCATATATTTTTTCTATAGGTTTTTACTAGACTTCTCTCAATTTCCTTAAGAGGCTTTCTTTCATTAAAGGGTACTAATATTTCACAGCCACTGCCTGCAACATTACTCATAAAAAACACCTCACTTTTCATAAAACATTATTTCAATTTTAACACAAAAAGTCTTTTATAGATTAGGAATTATTACTGGTAATAAAACCAGTGATTCCACTACGCAATAAGTGATTATAGCACTGGATACATATTTAGGCAATTACACGAACGATGAAAATATTATTATATGTTTAATTATAAAATTCACTTTTAACGCAAAAAATATGTTGACATTATAAAAAAAAGCTAATATAATCTTAAATAACGATTTAAAAATAAATATTATATCTTATCAAGAGATGCGGAGGGACTGGCCCTATGAAGCTCAGCAACCATATTGCAAAAAGCAATAAAGGTGCTAAATCCAGCGGCAATTGCCGAAAGATGAGGATACAGTGAAGGTTTAGCCTGAGGATATCCTCAGGCTTTTAATTTTTTATAAGTAGTTAGTTCATAGAATTATTATTGAAAACAGTGACGAGAAATCTGAAAATTGTTAGCAAAGTTTTTAAAAAATTTAATAGAGAACTTATCAAGAGATGTGGAGGGACTGGCCCTATGAAGCTCAGCAACCATACTGTAAAAAGCAGTAAAGGTGCTAAATCCAGCGGCATTGCCGAAAGATGAGGATATTTCAAGGCTCGAGATATTCTCGGGTCTTTTCTTATATATGAAATATTTCTTTGGAAATAATAATTAAGTTTTTAAATTCAGGGTTAAGCCTTAAGGAGGTAGAAGAATGGAAAATAGTTATTCAAATTCAAGTATTATAGAGGTTGTTAATGTAAATAAGAGCTTTGGAAATGCTAAAGTCCTTAAGAATGTAAGCTTAAGTGTAAATAAAGGTGAAATTTTTGGAATTATAGGGCACAGTGGAGCTGGAAAGTCTACTTTGCTTAGATGTCTAAATGGGCTAGAGCGCTATGAGCAAGGTAGTATTAGAGTAATGGGGGCGGAAGTAACAAATTTAAGCGGCAAAAAAATGAGAGATTTAAGAAAAAATATGGGCATGATATTTCAAAATTTTAATTTATTGAATTCTAAGAATGTATATGACAATGTGGCCCTTCCACTTAAGGTGTGGAAGAAAGACAAGGTATATATTGATAAAAAAGTTAAAGAATTTTTAAAACTTGTAGGTCTTGAAAATAAAGCTAAAAGCAAGCCTAATCAGTTAAGTGGTGGACAAAAACAGAGAGTAGCTATTGCCAGAGCACTGGCTTTAGAACCAAAGATATTATTATGTGATGAGGCTACATCAGCATTAGATCCTCAAACTACAAACTCAATATTAAATCTTATAAAAGAAATAAGTGAGAAGCTTGCCATAACAGTAATTATAGTTACACATCAGATGGAAGTTATAAAGCAAGTATGTAATAGAATAGTGCTTATGAAGGATGGAAAAATTAAGGATTCTGGACTAGTTAAGGAACTGTTTCTAACCCCAGAAGGAGAATTAAGAGATCTATTATGTGGGGACGAGCTTTTGCCAGAGCATGGATTTAATATAAAGATCTTCTTCCCTTCTGAAGTAAGTAATCAATCAATAATTACTTCCATGGCTAGAGAACTTCAGATAGATTTTTCTATAGTATGGGGAAAGCTAGAAAACTTTAGACAAGAAGTTTTAGGAAGCTTAATTATAAATGTAAACAAAGAACATAAGCAAGATATATGCGGTTATCTAGATTCAAAAAATATAAGATGGGAAGTGGTTTAATTGATTAATGAGGTTTTTATTCCAGCATTAAAAGACACAATTTATATGGTAGGCTATTCTACGGCTTTTACACTTCTAATCGGACTAATATTTGGAGTTGTTTTAGTTGTAACTGATGAGAAAGGGCTTAAACCTAATAAATTTATTTATCGCATAGTAGATGGATTTATAAATATATTAAGATCTTTTCCATTCATAATACTTATGATAGCAGTTATTCCTCTTACTAAAGTTATAGTGGGTAAAAGCATAGGTAGAACAGCAGCAGTGGTGCCACTCACTATAGGAGCATTTCCCTTTGCAGCAAGGGTCATGGAATCTTCTTTAAAGGAAGTAGAACATGGGCTTATAGAAGCAGCTAAGTCTTTTGGAGCTAATACTTTTCAAATATTAATTAAGGTAATATTTCCAGAAGCTTTTCCATCAATGGTTCGAGGAATAACTTTAACTGTAATAAATTTAATTGGTTATTCAGCTATGGCAGGAGTTGTAGGAGCTGGTGGATTAGGTGATGTAGCTATTAAATACGGTTACTATAGGTTTGATACCCAAGTAATGGTATATACCATAATAATATTAGTGATTCTTGTGCAGTTAATTCAAGGGATTGGAGATATTGCATATAAAAGATTAAGTAAATAAATTTTAGTTAAGAATTTCCAGTTTCAGTGTAGCAAGCTAAAGGAGAGTTTATAAATACTAAGTTTTAGATAAATTAAAAGGAGGAATTTTAAAATGAAAAAGAAAATATGTGCATTGCTAGGAGTTTTATTTCTAAGCACAGCAATAATAGGTTGTGGGGCAAAAGCAGAAGGAGACAAAAAGAGTACAGAGGGGGATAAGGATAAGAAAGAAATAGTAGTGGGAGCATCACCAGTGCCTCATAGAGAAATATTAGAAAAGGCTGGGGAATTAATTAAAAAAGAAGGGTACACTATAAAAATAGTAGAGTTCACAGATTATCAAACACCTAACATAGCCCTTGCAGAAGGTCAATTAGATGCTAATTTCTTTCAACATGTTCCATTTTTAAATAAGACTGTAAAAGAAAAAAAATTAGACTTAGACTATACTGTAAAAGTTCATATTGAGCCTATGGGAGTATACTCAAAGAAATTAAAGGACATAAAAGATATAAAAGATGGTGCAGAGATAGCAGTCCCAAATGATCCAACTAATGGTTCAAGAGCTCTTAAAGTTTTACAAAGTGCTGGACTTATAAAGGTTAAGGATGGAGAAATTATTTCCAAACTAGATATTACAGAAAATAAAAAGAATTTAAAAATAACAGAAGTAGATGCACCACAACTTCCAAGAATACTTCCAGATGTAGATGCTGCAGTTATAAACACTAATTTTGCTATTGAAGCAAAATTAAATCCAACAAAAGATGCTTTAGTTCTTGAAGATAAGGATTCACCTTATGCAAATATAATAGCTGTTAGAAAAGAAGATAAGGATAAAAAATATATAAAAGCGTTATCAAAGGTTTTAACTTCACCTGAAATTAAAAAATTTATAGAAGAAAAGTATAAAGGTAGCATAGTGCCAGCTTTTTAAAATTGTAACAAAAATAATCCTAATAGCATTTAATATATTATGATTGCTCTAGAGGTGGTATGATAAAGTGTCAGACATAAACGACTGCAGTCCCAAGGAATTAGCAGCGTTAGCAGCTGTTGTTGCTATTGCTTTATCAGAAAATAAAAATGCAAACGAATTAAATGTTTTAGGAAATTTTATTACAGGTGTAGGATGTATAATATTAATTATAGCTGCTCAGCAGCAGAGTTTAGAATCAATTTTACAGAATAACAACATAAATAATAATTCAAAAAAAAATAATAAAAATTAACGATTTAGAGTATATAAGGATAGTGTATAGTCAAAGATAAGGCTGCAAATTAGGAATTATAAAAGATTCTTAGTTTGTAGTTTTTAATAATTAAAAATGAAAGATACACATGGCTACATTTCAATATACAAAAAATTCTTGAAAAAGTTATCAAAAACCGTTGACAAAATTATCAGAATATTATATTATTATAATAACAAAAACAAAACAATAGTTGCTCCAGTAAAACTTCATTATATCAAAGATTCAATGGAGTTTTAAAAAATATAGGGAGTGATAGAAAGGAGTGAGACCACCAAAAAATTAATTTATTTACCGAGTATTATTAAATCACTAATTTATAGAAAGTGAAGGTACAGACCCATGGGATAGTCAAAAAATTTCTACATTCGTAGATCCTAATTCTTACAATAACCCTAAAGGTTATGTATTCAGTAATTAAAAATTTAGTGAAAATCTCTAAACCTTATAAATAAGTAATTTAGTAAATAAGAGATAAGTTGTTTAAGAGATTTAAAGGTGAATTAGTAAGTGGTAAATAATGATTAATAATTTATTTAATTAGTAGATTAATATATTATTAGAAACACAAGTCATTTAATAATAAAGCTGTAATTAATTATAAGCTTATTAAAAGATTTTAGTTTAATATGTGTAGCTTCAAGGAAGAAATTTTTCTAGGAAGACTATAGGGAAAGGAAGGTTTTAGAATTCAAATAACAGATGAAAGTTTTATGAAAGAATTAGGATCTGCTTAACAACCGATTCATATGTGATTAGGGCATATGTGAATCGGTTGTTTAATTTTTTGTGTTGACTTGCACCTTGGAGATAGGAATATATTATAGTTAACATGTGAATATGTAAAGATAGAAATTATTTAAATTTTACTAATTAAGTCAAATATAAAGAACATATTCATATGTAATATATACGGTGTGGAGGTAGTAAAATGAATATCAAGGAAGCATCTCAAAAGACTGGATTAACTAAAAAAGCTATAAAGTATTATGAGAGCGAGGGGCTTATATGTCCTGAGAAAAATCCAGAAAATAATTATAGAGAATTTGGTAAAGAAGATATAATTAAATTAAATTTAATTGGTGCACTAAGAAATTTAGATATTAGTACAAAAAGCATAAAAGATGTGATGGATGGAGTTAAAACAATTCCAGAGGTTATGAAAGAAAAATTAGAAAAAATACAAAATGAAATAGCAAATCTTCAAAACACTAAAAGTGTTGTACAGAGTTTTTTAGAAAAAGAGTTTGGTGATTATAAAAACGTTGAAGAGGTAGGTAACAGTATAAATAAATTAAATAAAAGTTTGGAGCTTTCTCTAGAAGACAAAAAAGAATACATTGGGGAGGCTATTATGAGAACCTTCCCTGGTAGCTTTGGCAAAATGTTTGTGGCAAACTATGGAGCATTTCTAGATATATGTATAGACAGTGATGAAAAGAGAAAAACATGGTTAAATATGGTGGAATATCTAGACAATTTAGAAGAAGCAGAGGAAAATCATCCATTTATTAAAATGATAGATAACATGGGAGAAGAAGCTTTAGATGAGTTTATAAATACTAAAAATCAATTTGTAAAAAATGTATTAAATAGAGATGAAAAGACTATGAAGGAAGTCGAAGAATCTAATGTGAATTTCTTGAAATCTTTAAGAAATGATAAAAACTTTAGAGATAATTATGTGGATAACTTGAAAAAAGGAGCAGACCTTATGAATAGTGTAGGAGGAAAGGGAAATCAGTTTGATTTATATTTAGAGAAGCTCAATGATGATTATAGAAAATTTAGAGAAATAGCTAGGGAAATATTAAGTGAGGCAGAAAAAGAAGCAGGCACGAACCTTAGTGAACTGTTAGCATAAATTGTGAAGCAAGTGCCATAAGAAAAATCTGTCTTTAAGTCCACAATAAATGTATTTTTTAAGACTGTTCGCAATACGCCAAGAAATATTAAGTTTTATTTAATATTTCAATAATTTGGTATGCACTAGTTATTAATCAAATTGACTATTTATATCCCATAATTAATTAAAATATTATTAATAACTAGGATTGTAGATTAAACGAAAGGCTACGCCTAAAAAATATTATGAGCGTTCTCTTTTTTATAAATAAAAGATTTTCCATAGCGAAGCGGAGGAAAATTATCCTTTAGTAGGCTTCTCCTCCCAAAACACATACATATTAAACTAAAAATCTGATTTTAATGTAGTAATAAATGTGGAATTTGGGACTATTGAACTAGCCTTAGAACTTCTTATGTCTCACAGTTAAAGACACGTTAAGAAGCTTTCATGTTTGAACGAGGAACGAGTGAGTTTGAAAGCTTTAGGGGCTTTAACTGTGAGACATTTAGAAGTTCTTGGCGTATTGTGAACAGTCCCAAATTACACATTTATTACGGAATTAAAATCAGATTTTTCTTCAATGTATTACTTCATAATATTCTTAATTATTGTCACAACAGATTATGAAAACATTGAGTACAGCAAAAATTCCAGAAATAATTCCTAGAAACTTAAAAGCGGCATTTAGAGAGAATAGATCTCCTATTTTTCCTATGAGGGGGAATAGAAATATCATAAAAAAGCTAAACACCATGCTTTGAAAAGATAGAATAGTTGCTCTGTTTTCGCTGGGAATAAGTTTGTTTAAATAATCACTGGTTACAATATACATTATAGTTTGCAGTATTTCTATAGCTATGAAAAATGCATAGGAATAGTTTGTGAAAGCTATGCACCATATGAAAATACATGTAACTATAGGTAAAAAAATTAATAAAAGACGTTCTTTAAAAAGCTGTTCTATTTTATGAACATGAGGAGCTATAAATGCATTTATTAATGAGGAAATGGCAAATATAATTCCTATTTTAAATTCATTTAAGCCATTACTTTTCCAGTAATTTTGTAAATAGTAAAAGAGGCTTGTTCCAAACACTGACATAACTTCTGCAAATACAATAAGTAAGGATATTTTCTTAGTATCTTTTACTATTTTAAAGCTATTTAAAGTTTGGTTTTTAAAAATTTTAAAGGGATGTATATTATCTAAATCTTTGTTTCTACCCACATTAGGTTCTTGAAATAACGTGGACTCTAAAAGAGCTATGCCTGCAAAAACAGCACTTAAGGCAAAGGGCCATAGATAGTTTTTGTGAGCTAAATATCCTCCTAGCATAAGAGCAAATATACAACTTATCTCTAATATCATTTCATTAAATCCATTTATTTTCATATAGCTTTTTTCTTCGCCCAACTCTTTAAGAGAATCATAAATCAGAGCTTCTCCAGCGCCAGATTCTAAGTTATAAGATATGGCTAGTATTGCGAAAGAAAGAGCAAATAGATAAAAGTTGGTGGAGAAAATCAATACAATATTACTTATAATACAGAATACTCGTCCTAAGGTTCTGCTGACATTTCTTCCGTAAATATCTGCAACAGCACCTGTAGGTACTTCCATAAGAAAAGAAGTTGTATGAAATATACCTTCTAGTAGACCAAGTTTAGCAAGGGACAAACCTTTACTAGCTAGATATATCATCCATACTCCTTGAGTTAAGTCTAATCTGTTTAGAAAAATAAACAGATAATTTAAATTTATATTTCTTCGTAAATTTTTTTTATAATCCATTTTAAAACCTCCATAATAACGCATTTAAAGTTTACTGAAAGTGTTACATTAGCCCACCCATCCCTAGTGCGTATAAAAAAACCTAAGTAGAGTCTTTCTACTTAGGTTTAATGAGGTTATAATAATATATTTCAACCGAAAAAAGTATAAAGATGCTACTTCAAGTTAGTTTACATAATATTTAATTTTGGACGCACTTTCCCTAAAGTACCCAAAATTAAATGTTACGTTCTGAACTATAGCAAGATAATCTTGCATACAGAAACTAACTTTTAAGTCCATCTTTACACCTCCTCTAATGTTTGCATAAAACAAAGTCTTACTAAATAATAAAATTATATCTACAATATTATAATACTTTAAATATTTACATAGAATAATATTTAAAATTATAACACAAATAAGTTTTTTTGAATATACCTAGATCTATAAAGTGGATAAATTAAATCATCTTGTCATTCCGAATATTGCTCCAGATAAAAAAGGAACTAACCAAATAATCCAGACTATTATACTAAATTTATGGAATTTTAATTTCATTTCTTTATTATTTTTGAACAATACTATTGATGCCCATAATGCATGGAAAAGCATTAATAGTATTGCTAGTAATCCTGTTATGCCATGAAAATTAAATTTAAAATTAGTACTAGCTATTTTACCCATGGCAGTAGTGCCTAAAGTGTCACAAATCAAACCTACCCAAAATATAATAACATGCCATTTTTTTAATGTGCCTTGTTTTTTTTCACTCCAAACTCCTATAGTGTAAAATATAAGAGCTAAATTAATAAAAAGTATTGCATAAATTAGCACTTGTATACCCTCCTTTTTGAATGAACTACGTTCATTAAATTTTAACAAAAAACATATCTTATATGATATGTTATGGAGTATTTTAATCTTTGAATGAACTATGTTCATTATAAAAGTTTAATTTATAATTGTCAATAAATAAATAAAGGTATATTTAAAAAAACTTGAATATTAATGAGGGAAAGTCTAGTATATAACCATGTTCAGTTAACAAAATTGTATAGAAATAAGTTATATTTATATATAAACTAGGAGAGGATTTCATGAATAGTTTTATTTACAATGGAAAGGAAATAAAATATACATTAAAAAGAAGTAAGCGAAAAACTATAGGTATAACTGTAACTGAGGAAGCGCATGTTATAATATCTACGCCTGCTAATTTAAAAAGTATTTATATAGATGAAATATTAGAAAAAAGAGCTGAATGGATTTTGAAAAAGTTAGAGTTAATGAAAGAAAGACAGCTTGAAAAAATATGTAGAAGATTTGAAAATGGAGAAAAGTTTTATTTACTGGGAAAAGAATATACTTTAAGAATATTAAATTGTTTTAAAAATTGTGATGATGGTAAATGTTTTTTAGATAAAGATATTTTGGTAATTGATTTCTTTGATAAACAATTAAAAGAAAGTAAATATAATAGTGAGAATGTGTATATAGAGGGGGGTAATTTATACGTTATTATTGTCAATAATTTAGATGACAACAAAACTAGAAGAAAGTATATGAAGGAAGTTATAAAAGAATTTTACTTTAAAAAGGCACTGAATTTTTTTAAAGAAAGAATGGAGTTCTTTTCTAAAAATATGGAGATCTACCCGAATAGGATAACGGTGAAAGAAGTAAAGACTTTATGGGGCAGCTGCTCATCTAAGAGAAATATAACTCTAAATTGGAAACTCATAATGGCACCACCATATATAATAGATTACGTTATAGTGCATGAACTTTGCCATATTAGGCATATGGATCACTCTAGAGATTTTTGGATGGAAGTGGCGAAGGTTATTCCAGATTATCAATATAGGAGAAAGTGGCTTAAAGAAAATGGACATTTGTGCCAATTATAATTTGAAGAGATTAACGGTATAATTTAACCTATTATCCTATAATAGAGTACTTAAAATAACTTAATGGTAAGTAAGTTAATTGCGATTAAGTTATTTATTAATTGATATAATTAAAGATACATTTGTAATAATATTTGATTTTATACAATTTACAAAAATGCTAGTATAAACGATATATCATAAGTAATACAATAAAAATTGGAGGGGATGATAAGATGAAAGGAATAATTGACAGGTTTGAAGGAAATTTTGCAGTGGTTGAATTAGATAATGAAAAAATGATAGATATAGAAAGAGCTAAAATACCTAAGGAAGCAAAAGAGGGAGATGTAATTAATATAGGAGAAGAAATAAAAGTGGATGTAGACGAAACCAAAAGAAGAAAAGATGAGATAGAGAAAATGGTAGAGGATATGTGGGAAGAATAGAGCAGCTATATAAAGAATTATCATAAAAAAGTAAAATATTAAAAGTCCTATCTTAAGTAGATAGGACTTTTAATATTTTACTTTATTGACATTTTTATTATAAATAATTAGGTAGTTAAAAAATGCTACTATAGCACTGGCTACTGCCACATATATAAGTATCTTTCCTAAATATTCGCTAAATATTAAAATAAATATAGATAAATAAAATAAAAGAGTGGAAATCTTCCCAAATATATTAGATGGAATCACCATATCTTTATTCAGAAGTAAAGTACCGCCTATTATCATTGAAAGTTCTTTTAATATTATTACCCAAAGTACCCAAGACACTATATAGTTTTTCACAGTAAGACAATATAAAACAGTTACAAGCATAAGTTTATCAGCTAAAGGATCCATAACTATTCCAAATCGAGTAACTAAATTGTGCTTTCTAGCAATATAGCCATCCAGTACGTCTGTGGCTCCAGCTATTAAAAATATGGCTATGGAAAGAAAAAGGCTGTTTTTTATAGGTGAAAAGAAAATATATGCAAAAGCTGGGACTAACGCAAGTCTAAAAACTGTTAATATATTTGGAATGTTCACGGAATCACATCCTTTCCAAAAGTATTAATAATATTATTCCCTAATGAAAACAATATATAATGAAAATAATATTTTACGTTTATACATGTAACAATAACTAATTATAGCATATAAACCTTTAATATTTAAAATATTGAATGAAATTATCCATTATTTTTGAAAAATAAAAGTAAAAGCATCAAATACGAACATAACAGTAAAAAAAATAAAAAATATTCGTATTTATTATTGACTCTGTAAATTCTGTTTGCTACTATAAATAAGGAGGTGATAACCTATGAAAAATAATTATGATGTTATTATTATAGGAGCAGGTCCAGCAGGAATATTTACTGCATTAGAAGTTACTAAAAAGAATCCTAATTTGAGTTTATTAATAATTGACAAGGGCAGAAATATAGAAAATAGAAAATGTCCTGCAAGAACTACTGGAAAATGTGTGGGATGTAAGCCTTGTGGCATAACCTATGGATGGTCTGGAGCAGGTGCCTTTTCAGATGGTAAGCTATCTTTAAGTCCAGAAGTGGGCGGAAGGCTTTTAGATTATTATACAGAAAAACAGGCTAAAGAACTTATAGATTACTGCGATGAGATTTACTTGAATTTTGGAGCAAATAAAGAAATTCACGGGATTAATAATGAAAGAGTTGAGGAAATAAAATATGGAGCAAGTAAGCACAATATAAGGCTTGTAGAATGCCCTGTAAGACATTTGGGTACAGAAAAGGCCTATGAAGTTTTAAAAGGAATGTATCATTATCTAGTAGAGAAAACAAATACAGAATTTAGTGAGCTAACAGAAGCTTTAGATATAATAGTTGAGGATAATAAGGCAGCAGGAGTCAAGGTATTAAATAAGGGTGAGGAAAAGCAAATAAATGGAAAGTTCGTTGTAGTAGCGCCAGGAAGAGGTGGAGCAGAGTGGCTTTCTAATCAAGCTAAAAAATTGGACTTAAAGGTCACAAACAATGCAGTAGATATAGGAGTCAGAGTGGAGGTACCTAATTCTGTTATGGACCACTTAACAAAAGACCTATATGAAGCTAAACTAGTTTACTATTCAGATACCTTTGATAATAAAGTTAGAACTTTCTGCATGAATCCGGGTGGAGTGGTTTCAGAGGAACACTATGATGATGGCAAAATAGCTGTAGTTAATGGTCATAGTTATTCTCAAAAGGAACTTAGAACAGAAAACACGAACTTTGCAGTGCTTGTTTCTACATCCTTTACAGAGCCTTTTAATCAGCCTATAGAGTATGGCAAATACATTGCAAAACTTGGTAATATGCTTGCGGATGATAGAATAATGGTGCAAAGATTAGGGGATTTATTAAAGGGAAGGAGAACTAATGCATCAAGAATTAAAAAATCAACTACAATACCTACTCTTAAATCAGCAGTACCAGGAGACTTAAGCTTTGTGCTTCCTCAAAGGCATTTAGTTTCCATAGTTGAAGCTCTTAAAGCTTTTGACAATATTGCGCCAGGCTTATACAGTAAAAACACACTACTTTATGGTGTGGAGGTTAAATTTTATTCAAGCAAGTTTGCTACAGATGATAATTTCAAAACATCTATAGAAAATCTATATACAATAGGAGATGGAGCTGGAATAACAAGAGGTTTGATGCAGGCATCTACTACAGGAGTAGTAGTGGCTAGGGACATTACGTCTAGAGCATAAAAATCATGAAGGATTTTTAAAAAAAGTATGCAAATGTTCGTAAAAAGTGTATAATATAATTTGTTAAAAATTTAAATCATATATTAATTAAGATTACTTTAAATTATGGTTAGAAATACTCTTATATTAAAGAGGTAAGAAAGCGAGGAATTTATATGTCTTCATTTGTAATTTTAGGTGCCCAATGGGGAGACGAAGGAAAAGGAAAGATGACTGATTACTTAGCAGAAGAGGCTCAGGTAGTTGTTAGATTCCAAGGAGGAAATAACGCAGGACATACTGTAGAGGTAGGCGATAAACAATATAAGCTTCACTTAATACCATCAGGTATATTGTATGATAATAAATTAAATGTGATAGGTAATGGTGTAGTAGTGGACCCAGAAGCTTTATTTAGCGAAATAGATTATTTAGAGGGATTAGGAGTAAGAGTTACTCCAGAAAAGCTTTTAATAAGCGATAGAGCACAACTAATAATGCCATACCACAAGATATTGGATAAGTTAAAGGAAAGCAAAAGAGGGAAAAATGACATAGGAACTACGGGAAAGGGAATAGGACCTTGTTATACAGATAAAATGGAAAGAAGCGGCATAAGAGTATGTGATATTTTAGAAGAAGATACATTTAAAGAAAAATTACAAGCTGCTTTAGATATAAAAAATCCATTTATAACTAAAGTTTTAGGCGGAGAAGCTTTAGATTTTAATGAAATATACGAAAGATATTTAGATTTTGCAGAGAGAATGAGACCATTTGTAAAAGATATATCTGTAACTGTACACGATGCTATAAAATCTGGTAAGAATGTTTTATTTGAGGGTGCTCAAGGAACACTGCTTGACATAGACTACGGAACATATCCATTTGTAACATCTTCAAACACTATAGCTGGCGGTGTTTGTACTGGAGGCGGTGTTGGACCTACTATGCTAAATAGTGCTGTAGGCATTGCTAAAGCTTACACTACAAGAGTAGGAAAGGGACCTTTCCCAACAGAGCTAGAAGATGAAATGGGTGATTGGTTAAGAGAAAAAGGTCATGAATTTGGAGTTACTACAGGAAGAGCTAGAAGATGTGGGTGGCTTGACCTTGTAATTCTAAAAAGTTCTGCAAGAATATCAGGACTTACAAGCTTTGCAGTAACTAAAATAGATACTTTAGCAGGTCTTGAAAAAATAAAGGTTTGTGTAGGCTACAAGTGCAATGGAGAAGTTATAGACTACTTCCCAGCAAGTCTAAAAAAACTAGCTCAATGTGAGCCTGTTTATGAAGAGTTTGATGGTTGGGATGAAAGTATTAAGGATGCTAGAAAATACGAAGAGCTTCCGGAAAATGCTAAGATTTATTTGAAGAAAATAGAAGAAGTTACAGGAGTTAAGGTGTCTATAGTTTCTGTAGGACCAAGAAGAGATCAAACTATAAAAGTAAGTGAAATTTAATTAAGCAAATTAACTAAAGAGATTAAATAAAGGTATGTAGCCTGTGATGTGCAGGTTATATGCCTTTTTTAGGTATATGAAAAGAGATAATAAGTCAAAGATGTAATAAGCTTATAACACAAATTAAATTCAAATAAACATAGAATTTTTTTCTTCCATTAAGTTCTTAGTAACAAAATAGGTTTTTGTGTAAACACTAATATTGAAAACTATAATATGATAAATTTATGGTGTTTTTACCTAGTTTTTGTGATAAAATAAAAATTGCAAAGAAGGGAGTGATATAAATGATAACTAAAGACATGACAATAGGTGAAATATTAAGCAAAAAACCAGAGGCAGCTCCAATTTTAATGAACTTTGGTATGGGTTGTGTTGGATGTCCATCAGCTCAAGCTGAAACTTTAGAAGAAGCGGCTATGGTTCACGGAATGGATATAGAAAAATTATTAGAAGCTTTAAATAAATAATGTTAGTTGAGTTTTTAGAAAATTAGTAGCTAGTCATAGACTTAAGCAAATCTTTGACTAGCTATTATTTTTTTATCCGATGACTACCTGCCGTAACACTCCCACTTCTAACAAAGTGGGAGATAACGGCAGCTACGTCCCTGGATAACGATCTCTAACCTTCAGATGGAGTAAAAACTCCATCTGAAGCTAAGAGTTCTGTTTATTTATGTTTTACAATTTTTCTAACTGCAAGTACTATAGGAATTGTTATGGCTACAGCTACTATAGCCTCAGGAATTCCGTTAGCAACTCCAATACCAAATATGGCCTTGCCTGCTAAAGAAGCATCAATACTTCTAGCTTTTGCAAACTCTGCAGCATATAATAAGTACATCATTCCCAAGACACCAACGGTGTTAGTTAAAGAACCCAATGCTGCTCCTATGCCAATTTTTATAGGATTATTTTTATTTTTAATAGGGATTGCCTTGTAAGTATAGTAGGCAACTATTGGTATTATAACCCTAGGGAGCACTGATACTAATGGATTCATAAATGCAAAAGATAAAAGTGATGGCACCATCATGTTTTGAAACACACTAAAGATTCCAAATATAAGTCCTATACATATACCTACCACAGGGCCTTCGATTAAAGCTCCTATGATAACAGGAACATGCATAATGGTTGCTTTGACCCCAGGAAGAGGTATAAAACCATAACCTGTTATGCCCAAAATGATGGATATAGCAGATAGCATACCTACAACTGTCAATTGTCTAGTTTTTGCCTTTCTGTTAGAAAGATTTGCATTATTACGTGATTCTAAATTCATAATACTACCTCCGTTCTTATTCCTTTAAGGATACAAGACGAATTTGCTGTGATCCTTATTAAATTTTATTCAGTTAAGTTTCAAAAGAATACCTGCTGAACATATTGTATTTTACCACTTTTCTATGATAAATGGAATATAGTTTTAACTGTAAATAAAATGTTTAATTAAAAAAAAGTATTTTATAATACTTTTTTTTAATTTTTAGTAAAAACTTTCATTAAACGTATTAAAATCCCCATAAATTTGGTATCATATTAAATATATAAAATTTTACTACTGGGGGTGTTAAAATGTCTGGAATAGTAACAGAAAAGGAGTATAATGTTCATTATTATGAAGTAGATTATAAAGGAAGAGCACTCATATCATCTCTTATGAATTATTTTGGTGATATAGCTATGGTACAAACTGAAGATCTAAAAATAGGCATGGAGTTTTTAAATCAGCATCATATAGCTTGGGTACTTTATAAGTGGGATATAGATATAAATAGATATCCAACATATAATGAGAGAGTAAAGGTAAAAACTTGGGCCTATGGTATAAAAAAATTCTACGCCTACAGAAAATTTACTATAACAGATAGCAGCGGAGAAGTGATAGTGGAAGCAAATTCTATATGGTTCTTAATAGATACAGAGAAGAGAAAAGCTATAAGTGTACCAGATTATATGTATGATATATTTAAAACCAACAAAGAAGAAAAAAGGACTCTTAAAATAGATAAAATAAAGAAAATGAATAAAATTGATGTAGAAAATAAATTTAGTGTGAGATATGGTGATATAGATACTAATAGGCATGTTAATAACGTAAAATATGTAGCTTGGGCTATAGAAACAGTTCCTAGAGATGTAGTTACAAAATATGAGCTTAAAAATGTAAAAGTAACTTACCAAAAGGAAACTTCCTATGGAAATATTGTAAAAGCTCGTACGCAAATTCTAGAAGAGGAAGATGGAATAGTATGTTTACATAAGATACAAGATAAAAGTGACAATGAGCTGGCAATTCTTCAAACTATGTGGAAATAGAAAGCATAAATTGCGACATAATACATTGAAGAAAAATCTGATTTTAATTCCGTAATAAATGTGTAATTTGGGACCGTTCACAATACGCCAAGAACTTCTAAATGTCTCACAGTTAAAGCCCCTAAAGCTTTCAAACTCACTCGTTCCTCGTTCAAACATGAAAGCTTCTTAACGGTTCTTTAACTGTGAGACATAAGAAGTTCTAAGGCTAGTTCAATAGTCTCCAATTCCACATTTATTACTACATTAAAATCAGATTTTTAGTTTAATATGTTTATGGCTGGAGAGGAGAAGCCTACTAAAGGATGATTTTCCTCCACTACGTTACGGAAAATCTTTAATTTATAAAACAAATAAAAAGGCTCCCATAATCTTTTTAGGCGTAGCCTTTCGTTTAGAACTTAAATCCCGGTTATTAATAATATTTTCACTAATTGGGAGATACAATTAATCACTTTAATTAGGTACTAGTAAATACATAATTATTAAAATAAAATATTGGATAAAATTTAATATATTTTGCCATAATGCATTGGCTTGTATAAATCTTAGCTTTAATATTTAGACTGGCTAACGCCAATAAAAGATTGTAAAGGCTTAAAAGAAAAAGCTATAATTATTCGATTAATAGTGTAATTATAGTTTTTATTATCAAATTATTGTATTTATACATTTTTTATTCAATTAAAGATTTTCTGTAGCATAGCGGAGGAAAATCATCCTTTAGTTAGCTGTCTTCCTCATTTGATAGCTTATGCATGAACCGAAAAATCTGTCTTTAAGGTAACAATAAATATATTTTTTTAGACTATTGAGCTAGCCTTAGAAATTCTTTGTTTTCAAATTTCAATACCCGTTAAGAAGCTTTCATGTTTGAGCGCCGTTAGAAGCGAGTTTGAAAGCTTTAGGATATTGAAATTTGAAAACATTAGAATTTCTTAGCGTATTGCGAACAGTCTAATAAAATATATTTATTGTGGACTTAAAGACAGATTTTTCTTATGGCACTTACATCATAATTTTCTCATTTTGCGGCGCTTTTAGCGGCTACAACTCCAGAACTCCATGCCCATTGCAGATTAAATCCCCCACAGTCACCATCCACATCTAAAACCTCTCCACAGAAATAAAGATTAGGTACAATTTTAGACTCTAAAGTGATATGGTTAACCTCAGTAGTGTCAACTCCTCCGGCGGTTACCTGAGCATTCTTGAAGCCATTTGTACCTGATACGGTGAAGGTCCATTCCTTAAGTAGAGAAAATATATTACTTTTTTCTTTCCAATCTAAATCCCAGCAAGGTTTATGTATATTTATAACTCCAGCTTCTTTTAAAAGTATAGGTATTATCTTTTTGTTTATTATTCCTATAAAAGATTCCTGTACAGCTCTATAGCTGAAGGTGCCCCAATGATTTTCCAAGAACTCTATTAATGATTCTTTGGAGAATTTGGGCATAAGATCTATTTTTAATGTAACTTCATTTTTTTCACTTAAATTATAAGAAGCAACCCTGCTTAGTTGTAAAATAGGAGGGCCTGATATACCATAGTCTGTAAAAAGTATTTCTCCAAAGTCTTTTCTCATAGACTTGCTATTTACAAAAATTTCTGCAAAACCATCAAATTTCACTCCAGAGAGAGCCTTTAAATGATTATATTGAAGCTTAAGTTGTACTAAAGCTGGTACAGGATTTATTATATGGTGGCCTAGTGATTTGGTTATGTTAAATCCAGAGCCATCTGAACCAGTGGTAGCAGCAGACTTCCCTCCAGTAGCTATTACTAATTTTTTGCATTGAAATATTTCGGCATTATTTGAGTATATTTTAAAGCCATTTGTAGTACACCTTACCTCCTTAACTTTTGTATTTAAATACAAGGGTATACCTTTTTCACTTATGGAAAGTCTAAGCACATCTAAAACTGAAGAAGCCTGTAGGCTCATAGGGTACATTTTGCCATCATCAAGGGTTACTAAAGGAAGTCCTAGAGAGGAAAAAAAGTTAACAGTATCCTCATAGGTAAACTTATTTAAAGTATCCATAAAGAATTTAGGGTTATTACTATGATATCTTAAAGAAATTATATTCTCATTAGTTATATTGCATCTGCCGTTTCCTGTGGTGAGTATTTTTTTACCTATTCTATCACTGCCTTCTAAAAGTGCCACATTACAGCCCATATCTTTAGCTGTGATGGTAGCAGTGATACCAGAGGCACCAGCACCTATGATTATAATATCGTATTTCAAAGTCAATCGCTGCTACTCAAAACATGGTCAAATGTATCCATATTGAGATTGTTACTGCTTCAACGTACTCTGCCTTGCCTAAGCTACTACAGTTTGTATAGCACTCCACAGTCGTTAATTCCCCAAATAGCCTTGGGTACACATATAAGTGCTTGTTTAATTAAGCTATCTTATATTCTTTAGCATTGGCTAAATTTATTGAAGCATTTAAATCTCTATCAATAGAAAGCCCACAACTGCATTTATAAACTCTATCAGATAGTTTTAAATCTTTCTTATATGCTCCACAACAGCTACACATTTTACTACTTGGATAAAATCTATCAACTATTCTTATCTCAATGCCATTTTGTTTAGCTTTTGAAATAAGTTTAATTCTAAATTCATAAAATTTTTGCCCAGCAATTGCCTTTGCTAAATGCCTATTCTTCATCATTCCACTTACATTTAAATCTTCAATAGTTATAAAACTTGGTTTTTGTTTTATTAACTCATTTACTGTTTTATTTATGTAATCAGTTCTTATATTTGTAAGTCTTTGATGAAGTTTTTGTACCTTTACTATTTGTTTTTGGATATTTTGACGAGTAGCTTCTCCTTTCTCTTTTTTATTTCTTAATTTTAAACTTTCATATTTCCTTGAAAGTTTTCTTTGCTCACGTTTTAGTTTCTTTTCTTCTTTTTTAACTGTTTCAGTTTTGTTAATATTCTTTTTAGTTAAGCCATTATTACAAATTGCAAAATTCTTTAGTCCAAGGTCTACGCCTATTCCTTCTGAGTAAGGTTTATTATTTACTTTAATAGCTTCTTTAACTAAAATTGAAACAAAATATCTATCTGCTTTTTGACTTACTGTACCACTTTTAACTATAGAGTTAACTGGAATGTATCCAAATTCTTTTAATCTAATCCAACCTAAAGTTGGTACTTTAACCCTATGTCTTTCAATAGTCCAATCTGTTTTATTGTTCTTTGGAAAGTAAGCTTTAACATCTTGATTTTTCTTTTTCTTATATTTTCTTTATATTGTTCGTAAGTATACTATCTTCTATTTGTTGGTGTTCTAAATGCTTTTAATATTCCTTCGTTATCCTATCTTTGTAATGTTCTAACTGATACATTAATTAACTCTACAACTTCATTTGGTTTATAATTATTATTTTTCAAATGTACTCACTTCCTTTTCATAAGTACATTTTACTATAGTTAATTACTTTTATTTATATTTTAAACAACTAAAGATATCTCCTTTTGGCTATTTATAGAAAAAAGCTTGAAGGGTACCAACAAGCATTAGAGTATACAAATAATATTTTATCCTATTTAGTTTAATTATAATTATTTTATAATATTTTTTCAATGAAAGGAATAGTTAAGCATTGAGTATTGATCATTTTAATTCATTGGTTGATTTTGTATGGATGAATTAGTAAATGAGAAGTGCATCATTGATACAATTATAAAAATTAGGATATAATAAACGTAAATATAATAAAAAAGGAAGGTGAAAAACTTGATTTTTGATAAATATTTGGACTATAAAATATCAATAATCAAGTGAGTTTATGGTAGCTAGTGAATTATTAAATTATAAAAATTGGGTAGTAGTAGGAGACGTTATAAACCAGAGTAAATATGCATATAAAATTTTAGACAAGTTAAGGAATAAAGGTTTTAATGCAGTGGGAATTCATCCTAAGAAGGAGGGGGAAGGCGTTTATAAAAGTTTAAAGGATGTGCCTTTTCAAATAGAAGTTATAGATTTATGTATAAATCCTGCTTTAGGTATAGAAATACTTAAGGAAGCAAAGACTTTAATTATTAATAAGGTACTAATTCAGCCTGGGGCAGAAAGTGAAGAAATTATTAATTATTGCAAAGAAAACAATATAATTGCTATAGAGGATTGTGCGCTAGTACAGTTATCTAATATGTAAGTATTTAGATTTACGTATTTAAAAAAATACATAGCTGCAAAGTCTTTTTAGGTTAAGCGCTGGTGATTACTGGTGTTTAATTTGTATGAATTATTGACAGTGTAAATTATTAAAAAACAGGGGGTGCTATTATGTTTAAAATATATGCCGTCTCTGACTCTATAGGGGAAACAGCAGAACTTGTAGCTAAGGGTACAGCAAGTCAATTTAAAGTAAAAATGCATGTAAAAAGAGTTCCATACATAAAGACATTAGAAGATGTTTATGAATTTATGAATACTATAGATGTGCCAGATAAATGTATGGTAATTTCAAATATAATTTTGCCGGAGATAAGAGATTTTTTAGTACAAAGATGTATGGAAAAGGGTATATTTGTATATAACGTGTTAAGTCCCTGTATGAATATAGCAGCTAAAATTACAGGAGAGCAACCTATATATGAGCCAGGTGCTGTGTGGAATATAGATAATGAATATTATGAAAAAATTGAAGCTATGCAATTTGCCGTGCAGTATGATGATAGTAAGGATGTAAGTGGAATAAAGAATGCAGATGTAGTTATAGTAGGTCTTTCTAGGAGTTCGAAAACAGCTTTATGTATGTACTTGGCCAATAAAGGTATAAAAGCTCTCAATGTACCGTTAATGCCAGAAGTTCCAGTACCAGATGAATTATTACAAGTAGATAGAAAAAAAATAATAGGTCTTACAATAAATCCTTTACATCTTATTGAAATTCGCAAGCATAGACTTTTAAAATTTGGAGGAGATCATTTTAACATAAATTATGCCAATGAAGAAAGGATATTAGAAGAATTTGATTTTTTAGATAAAGTATTTAAGAGACTTGGATGTAGGGTTATAGATGTAACTCAAAGAGCTATAGAGGATACTGCTCTTATTATAATGGAGAGTATAGGATGGGTAGAAAAGAGTATCTAACATGGCTATCCTATTAATTAGAGAAGAAATTAAAAGGAATTTTAAAAAAAGCTAAAAAGTTTTAAAAAAATATGTTGACATATGGAGAATAATCTTGTATTATATTATTTGTCAGCGCGGCAGACTAGAATGAAAAAAGCGTTGATAAATAATTTGGCTCCTTGGTCAAGCGGTTAAGACACCACCCTTTCACGGTGGTAACAGGGGTTCGATTCCCCTAGGAGTCACCATTATGTGGGCGCATAGCTCAGCTGGGAGAGCATCTGCCTTACAAGCAGAGGGTCACAGGTTCGAGCCCTGTTGTGCCCACCACATAATATGGCCCAGTGGCTCAGTTGGTTAGAGTGCCGGCCTGTCACGCCGGAGGTCGAGGGTTCGAGTCCCTTCTGGGTCGCCATTATAAGCTGGCATGGCTCAATTGGCAGAGCAGCTGACTTGTAATCAGCAGGTTGTAGGTTCAATTCCTATTGCCAGCTCCAATAAAAATAATTTGGCTCCTTGGTCAAGCGGTTAAGACACCACCCTTTCACGGTGGTAACAGGGGTTCGATTCCCCTAGGAGTCACCATATGTGGGCGCATAGCTCAGCTGGGAGAGCATCTGCCTTACAAGCAGAGGGTCACAGGTTCGAGCCCTGTTGTGCCCACCACTTATTTATAAAAATATATATGGCCCAGTGGCTCAGTTGGTTAGAGTGCCGGCCTGTCACGCCGGAGGTCGAGGGTTCGAGTCCCTTCTGGGTCGCCATATAAGCTGGCATGGCTCAATTGGCAGAGCAGCTGACTTGTAATCAGCAGGTTGTAGGTTCGATTCCTATTGCCAGCTCCAAAGTCTTAAGTAATTTTTACTTAAGACTTTTTATTTTTTTGTAATATTAAATATTTAATGTTATAGATAATATTAAGTATTTAATAGTATTATTATGTATAAGATGGGAGTTTGCATATAAAGATTTATACTATCTTTTAAAGGATAAATTAGTATAAATATAGAATCTTGTAAGTAATACATAATATTTTACAATAATATATTACTTGGGGGTATGAGTATGGAAAAAAATAGAGTCAAAACGAAGAGCTTTATAATAATAAGTATAATATTAATAATCGGTATAATAGCATATCAATACAGTGTTAATTTGAACATTAATAATCAGCCTCCTTCTAATAAGTGGGGGAAGGGGAAGTTTCTAGATCAAGCTTACATAAGTGCTACTCCTGCAATTATCAAAGAAGACAAAAATTATATTATTGCCTATAATGACAAAAATAAATTAAAAATCTTAGTAATAGATTATTTAGGACATAAAAAAAAGGAAAAAAGTTTAGGTATAAAAGCAAATAGTATAAACGGAATAATACTAGTAAAAGATAAAGAGAATAATTTTTACATTGAGTACGTAGGAAAGCATTCAAATAGTAATTCCTCAGAGCGGATTAAGTTAGACAAAAAGTTTAATATAATAAAAAGAGAAAATATAGGAGAGTTAAGAGAATTAAAACAAATAAATGATAATATGATTTTAAGAACTTATGAGGATTCAGTGGAATTTATAGATATAAAAACCGGAAATAAGAAATCTATAAAAGTTCCAAGTGCAGGAGGAATAAGTGGAATAGATTATAATGGTAAATATGTAATATGTTATACAGGGCAGGAGGTACAGGAAGTTACTCAAATGTGTACATTTTATGAGAATGGGGAATTTTCTCATTCAAGAGATTTATTCAATATGATAGTTAGATTTGGTCAAGTTACACCTGAAACTAAATTTGCTGTAGAGGGTGGAATTATGTATTTCTTTGTACCTAAAACCGGAGGCGATATAGTATATCAGATTCCTATTGATAATATTCCAAAGAACAAAGATGAATTTAAGTATAAATTTAAAGAGCTTAAATTTCCTGGAATCGGCTTAAAAAAAATAAACAGTGCAAATTGTATAAATGGCAAGGCGAAAATTCTAGTAGAGGGGAGGAGAATTTTTGGCATAAATAAAGAGCAAGATGATGTAATGGAATATAGATTAAGTAATGGTAAGTATGAGCAGGAAGGAATTCTTTCAAAATCAAAACAATTGTCCACTTTTGCAAACATTTGTGGAGAAATAGGAATATACTGTGATTTCCAAGCTAAATCAGATGAGGGTTTTGAGTGTCCATACAACTTATATATGACTTCAACAAATGAACAATATAAAAAGGAAAATAATAAACTTAAAAAATTTGAAAAAAGTATGTCATTACAAGAAACGGTTACTGGAGTTACATATAGTATAATATCTATACTGTTAATAGGAGCTGCATGGATTTTTCCAGGGCTAACCTTAATGGGTATATTCACATTATTATTAAGTAGATTTTCAGATAAGCAAAGAAAAGGCATATATATTGGAGTTCTTGTAGTTACAACATTTATAAAAGTTCTATCTATGTATGTTTCTGTATATAAAAATAGCTTTATGTTCTTGCCTAAAGAATTAGTTTCTCCTATGGTAGGAGTGTTTATCCTAGTATGTATAAGTTTATTTTGTTATGTATACTCATACTTATTTTATAGGGAATTTACAGAGGATCTTCCGGTGGCGAAGTATCTTCCATTTCTAGTAATGGATACATTTATTTCTGTATTAATTTTTTCTCCTTATATAATAAATTAAATATATTTTATAAAAAGTAAATTGAGAACAATATTAATACAAAAATCCCAGTTTGTTATAAGCTGGGATTTTACATTTCATTAACGTATTTTATTTAAATTCTTTTTTACTCTAATATCGTCACCATAAAATTTATATAGTTCAAAGTTACCAAATAGTCTTGAAGTAATTCTTTCTGAATAGTGTTTGGAGAGTTCTTCAAGAGATAAGTTTGTGGAAATAAGCATCCTTTTGTCCTTTAGGAGTTTCCAATTTATTAAATTAAATAATTCAGATTTAGAAAAGTCTGTTATTTGTTCTGTACCTAAATCATCTATTATAAGTACGTCACAGTTTAATATTAAATCCTCCAGTGTTTTATTTTCATTAAAGCGGGCATCACGCAAATTCTCTATTAATTCTTTTGCAGTTCTATATACTACAAAGTAGCCTCTGTCTATAAGCCATTTGGCTATACAGTGAGATAAAAAGGTTTTACCTGTACCAGAGCTACCGTAAAATAATAAATTTGTATCTTCCTTAGAAAAATTTTTCAAATAAGACTTTACTCTATATAATATCTCTTCCATATTTTTTCTAGGACTTTTTATTTCTGAGTCAGTTCTTCTAGTACCATATAGGTTTATGTTAAAATTATCAAAATTATTTTCTTTAAAGGAGGTCTCTAGATCAGAATTTTTATAATGGAGTTTAATTAGATATCTCTTATAACAAGAACATTTCATATTTCCTATAAAACCAGTATCGCTACATTTATTACATCTATAATGCATATCTAAGTAGTCTAGTGGATATCCTGATGAAACTAGAAGTTCTGTTTTCTGAACTCTTAAATCTGTTATCTTTTCTTTTAAATTCTTTAAGTATTCATCCCTATTTTCAATATTATTTAATATATTTATGGATAAATGTATAGAAAGTTTAGCTATTTCTTTTTCTATAGCATTTATTCCAGGTATTTTATTATATACTTCTTCCTTTCTATCTTTTAAGGCTTTCTCTTCCTTTTCTCTTATGTTTTCATACATTTTTAGTATTTGAGATTGGTATGTGTTAATCATTCATTATCCCATCCTAATAATTTTTTTTCTAGATCATCGTAATCGTACTTACGTTGAGAGTAGTCATTAAAGGTACTATTTTTACCATTGTTATATGATACTTTTTTTGCGGGTGAATAGGAGCTAGTTTTTTTCTTATCTTTTTTTTCTATATCCTCTAAAGTCTTTAAGTTTTCCTTAAACCAGCTGTTTAGTATTCCGTCAATATATTTAAAGTCAGCTTTGTTTATTCTTTCAAAACAAATGTCACAAGCTTTATATATAATTTCTACAGGAA
This sequence comes from Haloimpatiens massiliensis, assembly GCF_900184255.1. NCBI lineage: Bacteria > Bacillati > Bacillota > Clostridia > Eubacteriales > Clostridiaceae > Haloimpatiens > Haloimpatiens massiliensis. The sequence goes on from NZ_LT854637.1 coordinate 88,243, forward strand.
ATTTATAAATATTTATCCACTTATCCATCATTTGTTCTTGAGGTTTCATTATATCAGTAGATTTTATTCCTAAATAATTTAATATTTTTCTTATTCTAATCCATTTATCTTCATGTTTCTTTATGTAGCTTTGAGCATCTTCTACATTTTTTATATTTTCATCATTCCAAGCTAAAGCTATTTTTTCTATATATCTATAGTCGGTTTTACCTTTAGAAATGCAATACTGAATTAAAAGAAGTATTATTTCAGGAGTAAAGCTAAAGTCTTTTTGCCAGCTTAAATACATAGTCATTTCCTTAGGGGATAGAGGTCTTCCTACAAGCTTTTCTATATCTTGAAGCATATCTTTTATAGAGTTTTTATTTAGTTCCTCTAATAAGTTAATTTTCTCTATATCTTCTTCATCACCACTATCCTTTAAATCTAAAAAGTCTATATTAAAGTTACCCATATTATCTATAGGAATTAGTTTTATTACGCCTTCTTCATTCCAATAATTTAGTGCATTCATTACATCACTTTCTAAAAGATTCAGAGTAGAGGCCATCATGGAAGAATTTACTCCTAATTCACCAGAAATGCAGTATTTTAATCCTAAAAGGTAAACTTTAACAAATTCACCTCTAGCTTTAGGCATATATTTTTCTATAAAAATGTTACTTACAGGCGTATATTCATGTATTTTATTTTTAAATACGAAAGTACCCATGGAAAATCAACCCTTCCTAAATTATATAACATAGTGTGCATTAATTTTATTAGATAAAATATTATAATCTTTGCTAATGAATTTTAACTCAAAATCTTTAAAATATCAAATAATAAATTTGTATTATTAAATAAAAATTTCATTTTTAGGGTATATTAAGAAAGTTACTAAATAAATTATTAGACCTATGAGGTCAAAATTATTGTGAAAGGAGCTGAAGACCGTTAAGTCTGTATAATATCACCTAAAAGATATTGTACCGGAAAAGACGGTAAAAGTTTTGAGTAAAAAAAGCAAAAACTATTTTATCATATGCTTGGTCACTGTTTCTTTATGTTTATTATATTATAACATATTTAGTGACAAGTCTTATGACGTATTATTAAATGGTAATAGCATAGGTACAGTTCAAGATAAAGAAGCCTATGCTAAAGTAGAAAAGGAGATAAATGAATGTATAAATAGAAGATTTGCAAATATTGAAGGAAAGGATCAAGTGATTTTTAAAAGTAATAAGAAAAGAAAGAGGTTATCTTCTGAGGAAAGTATAATAAAGAATTACTTTAAATACAGTAATATTACTGTAGAAACTTATGGTGTATTTTGTAAAGAAAATTATTTAGGGGCATTAGATAATTCTACGGAATATAATATAGCCATAGATAAGGTTAAAAATAAATACAAGGAAATATTGAAATTAAAGGATATAAATGATTTTAAAATAGATAATTTGCAACTGAAAAAATGTAGAGTGCCTTTAAGGAGAGTTTGTATTGATGGAAAATCTTCCAGAGAAAAAATTGCTGGAGAGATTTTAAATAATCATAAGACTATAAATGTTCAGTTTACATCAGTAATAGAAGATAAAAAGGATATTGAGCCCAGTACTGTAATGAAATCCTCTAGTGAAATGCTGAAAGGGGAAAGAAAAATTCAACAACAAGGTGAAAAAGGATTAAAAAATGTATTCTCTAAAATAACTGTAAAAAATGAAAAAATAGTTAGTAAGAAAACAGTAGAGGAAAAAATTTTAAAAAGTAGTAAGGATAAAGTAATATTGATAGGTAGTAAAAATCCTGCAGTATTAGGTATAGCTTGTTTTTCAAAACCCTCTAGAGGAAGTGTAAGTTCTGGCTTTGGTAGAAGATGGGGAAGAATGCACAATGGAATAGATATTGCTTCAAGTTCAGGAAGTCCTATATATGCTGCATATGAAGGCAATATTACTTTTGCAGGATGGCAGGATGGATACGGTAAGATTGTTATAATCGAGCACGGGGAGGGGCTAGAAACGAGATACGCCCATTGTAGTGAATTGTTAGTTAAAAAAGGCGATATAGTAAAAGAAAATAATTTAATTGCACGAGTAGGGAGTACGGGAAGAAGTACTGGACCTCATTTACATTTTGAGGTTAGAAAAAATGGCACTCCTGTAAATCCAATAGAGTATTTGAAATAGCTTAAATAAAACCACTATCTATGTTTAGATAGTGGTTTTATTTAAATTTAAGTAAGGCACATTCAAATAAATAACAAGTCAGTATGCTAGTCTATTTTGCGTCATACTGCGTCAGCAGAACCCACCGATAGTTCTACTAGCGACGGAACCTGCTTCCTTGTCTGGCACAAAATATACCAGCATCTTTGACTTGTTATTTATTTTCATGTACCTAAAGGATATTTTGAAATTATATAGAATTCCTATATAATGTAATTATATAATAATAAATCTACATAAAAGGAGAAGGTCGTATGAGCGTTATAATAATGACTGATTCAAGTTGTGATTTACCTTTATCATATATTGAAGAAAATAAAGTTCCCTTTGTAAGTCTAACTTGTCATTTCAATAAATGTGACTATAAAGATGATTTTGGAAAAACCTTTACTTATAGACAATTTTATGATGGATTAAGAAATGGAGAAATGCCAACTACTTCTCAAGTGAATATATACCAGTTTACTGAAGTTTTTACTAAGCTTGTTAAGGGAAATAAGTCCATTATATATATAGGCATGTCTTCTGGTATAAGTGGTACTGTAAACAGTGCTAGTATGGCTAGAGAAAGTGTACTGGAAGAATACAAGGATGCAGATATTACTATAATAGATAGTAAAAGTGCGTGTATAGGCCAAGGCATATTGGTATATAATGCAGTAGAAATGATGAAAAAAGGGTGCTCAAAGGAAGAAATAATAAAGTGGATTGAAGGTAATAAATTAAATATAAATCATTGGTTTATGGTAGGAACTTTGAAGCATTTAAGGTATGGGGGAAGGATATCTGCTACTGCTGCTACCATAGGTACATTAATGAAAATAAATCCAATTATATTTATAAACAATGAAGGAAAGCTTGTAAATGTTACAAATGTACGGGGAAGAAAGAAGGCTATAAAGTACCTTTTAGAGAAGTTTAAAGAAAGGATTGTAGAATCTGGAGATCAGCGAATTATGATAAGTCATGGAGATTGCTTAGAGGATGCACTATATTTAGAGAAGTCAGTTAAAGAAGAGTTTGGTGTTAAAGAAACTATGATAAATTTTGTAGGTCCAGTTATAGCCTCTCATACAGGGCCGGACATGCTATCTTTATGTTTTATAGGAAAAGGTAGAGAAATTTAGAAAATTATATATAATTTAAAATGTTGATAGTAGTTGCCTAAAGCATATGTAAAAGCAGGGCAACTATTTTTTATGTATACTTTTTTATTTTTAGGGTAAATTAAAATTAATGGTTTATAGTCACGTTGAAATGCCAAGGAATATATATTTATAAGAGAAAGTGGCTACAAAATAAAAATCATAAATGAAGGGAGGAATGTTACAGGTACTCTGCTTGGCATCATCTGTAACAAAATTCATGGCACATAAAAACAATAAAAATAATAAGGATAACAAGAAGGTAAATCCAAAAACAAAGTCAGAAATGAGAGACATGGAAGTTGAAATGTCAAAGGAAATAGGTGCAAATGGTGAATCAAAAAAATTAGGTAAAAAAGAAAGCGCTAATGAAAAAAGAATGAGAAAAAAATAAATTAAAAATATAAAGAATTAAAATCACTAATTACAGTGTATATATAAGTATGGGATATAAGCATAATACATAGGCTTATATCCTTATTTTATTTAATAATCAATGTATTCTAAATAATGATAAACATTTTAATTTTCTGAAAAATATATTGACTACCATAAGTAGTAATATTATAATAATATTGTGAATTAAAAAACAAACTTAAAAAAATGTACATAAATAGAGGAGCGGGTTTACGGTAATTTTTAAATGTTAAGGAGAAGAACCTCCAAAGTTAAAAATGAAGGGTTTACCTGCCGAAAGGGTTTATTTGTTCTTAAGTATGCCTTTGGTTAAGAAGTGGAAATATTTCTTAATTGTCATGACTCTTGTTGTGAAGAGCTATTTATGTAATGAAAAGGGGAGCATATAATCTTTTCATTGCATAAATAGCTCTTTATATTTTATAGTGCTAATAAAATATTTCTTGGGGGTATGTAAATGAAAGCTTTAATAAGAATGAGAATGAGCAGTCATGACGCTCATTATGGTGGAAATCTAGTAGATGGGGCAAGAATGCTACAGCTTTTCGGAGATGTGGCTACAGAACTATTAATAAGACATGATGGAGATGAAGGGTTATTTAGAGCTTACGACAGTGTAGAGTTTCTAGCACCAGTTTATGCAGGAGATTATATAGAGGCAGAGGGAGAAATAGTAAGCGAAGGAAACACATCAAGGAAAATGGTTTTTGAAGCAAGAAAGGTTATAATACCAAGAACAGACTTAAATGATTCAGCAGCAGAGGTTTTAGAGAAACCGATAGTTGTATGTAAAGCCAGTGGAACTTGCGTAGTTCCAAAAGAAAAACAGAGAAAGTAAAAAAATAATATAATAATATGCTAGTAAGCTAGTATACCAGTGTAGTAATTAGCTATAAGGTTAAGTTTTACTAGACCACTGGTTCACTAGACCACTAGCTCACTAATTTGGGGGTGTATACATTGGAAAAACTTATAATAACGGCAGCTATATGTGGAGCAGAAGTTACTAAGGAACACAATCCTGCAGTACCTTACACTGTGCAGGAAATAGGAGATGAAGCAGAAAAGGCTTATAAAGCAGGAGCAAGTATAATCCATTTACATGTCAGAGAAGATGATGGCACACCAACACAATCAAAAGAAAGATTTAAGGCATGCATAGATGAAATTAAGAAAAGATGTCCAGATGTAATTATACAACCATCTACTGGAGGAGCTGTAGGCATGACAAATGCTGAAAGACTTCAACCTACAGAGTTAAATCCCGAAATGGCTACATTAGATTGCGGTACATGTAATTTTGGGGGAGATGATATATTTGTAAATACTGAAAATACAATAAAAGAATTTGGCGAAAAAATGATAGCTCTAGGAATAAAACCAGAGGTAGAAGTTTTCGACAAAGGTATGATAGATATGGCTAAAAGACTTTGTAAAAAGGGATATATAAAGACTCCAATGCATTTTAATTTTGTTATGGGTGTTAATGGAGGCATAAGTGCAGAGCCTAGAGATCTCGTATTTATGGCAGGCAGTATACCAGAAGGTTCCACATTCACAGTATCTGGTATAGGGAGAAATCAATTCCCAATGGCAGTGATGGCTATACTAATGGGTGGCCACGTAAGAGTTGGATATGAAGATAATATTTATTTATCAAAGGGAGTACTTGCTAAATCTAATGCAGAGCTTGTAGAAAAAGCTGTCAGACTTGCAAAAGAGTTTGGAAGAGAAATAGCTACACCAGATGAAGCAAGAGAAATATTAGGATTAAAAAAATAAAGGGGGATTCATTATGAAAAAAGGATGCAAATACGGTTCTCACAGAGTACTTGAGCCACAAGGAGTGTTAACTCAAGCGGCTTATAAAATTGACAACAATATGGAAATATACAGCAATGAAATATTAGTAGATGTTCAATCATTAAACATAGACTCAGCAAGTTTTACGCAAATTGAAGAAGAAGCCGGTGGAAACATAGAAAAAATTAAAGCGAAAATAATGGAAATAGTAGGTGAAAGAGGAAAACAACAAAACCCTGTAACTGGTTCAGGCGGAATGTTTATAGGAACAGTTGCTAAAATAGGAGAAGATTTAAAAGATAGAGATTTAAAAGTTGGGGATAAAATAGCTTCTTTAGTTTCATTATCACTTACTCCATTGAAAATACAAGAAATATTAGATGTTAAACCAGAAATAGATAGGGTGGACATAAAGGGACAGGCAATATTATTTGAAAGTGGAATATATGCAAAACTTCCAAGTGACATGTCAGAAAACCTTGCGCTTGCAGCTTTAGATGTAGCAGGAGCACCAGCTCAAACTGCCAAATTAGTTAAACCAGGAGACAGTGTTTTAGTATTGGGAGCTGCGGGGAAATCCGGTATGCTTTGCTGCTATGAAGCTAAAAAGAGAGTTGGACCAACTGGTAATGTAATAGCATTAGTAAGAAAACAACAACAAGCTGATAATCTAATAAAATGGGGATTTTGCCATAAAGCTATAGTGACTAGTGCACAAGAACCAATGGCTGTTTTAAATAAAACATTGGAAGTCAATAAAGGAAAAGAAGTAGACATATCTATAAGTTGTGTAAATATACCAAATACTGAAATGTCTTGTATATTACCAGTTAGAGATAATGGGGTAGTTTACTTCTTCTCAATGGCTACAAGTTTTACAAAAGCGGCACTTGGAGCAGAAGGTGTAGGAAAAGACGTTACCATGATAGTAGGAAATGGATATACTAAAGATCATGCAGAGATAACATTACAAGAATTAAGAGAAAGTGAAACTTTAAGAAAAATATTTGAAGAAAGATATATCTAAAATATTAGCTAGTTTCCTAGGCAAGAGGGATATTTTATAACTAATCATAAAAACGGGGAATGTTGCAAAAAAGTAATAAAGTAATAATTGGGGGGAATTATCTTGAAGGTAAATCGAAGGCAGGAATTATTTCCGAATGTAAGTGACCAGGAATGGTATGACTGGAAGTGGCAAGTTAAGAATAGAATAGAAGACGTTGAGGAACTTAAGAAATATATACCTCTTACTGCAGAAGAAGAGGAAGGAGTAAGAACTTGTACAAACACTTTAAGAATGGCAATAACTCCATATTACCTATCCTTAATTGACATTAATGATCCTTTTGACCCTATAAGAAAAGAAGCAATTCCAACAGCTTTAGAAGTGCATAAATCAGAGGCTGATTTACTTGACCCGTTACATGAAGACACAGATTCACCAGTGCCTGGTATAACACATAGATATCCAGACAGAGTACTTTTTTTAATAACTGACCAATGTTCTATGTATTGTAGACATTGTACAAGAAGAAGATTTGCAGGGCATAATGATAAATCTCTTCCAATGGAGCAAATAGATAAAGCTATAGAATATATAGCCAATACACCTTCTGTAAGAGATGTTTTATTATCCGGTGGAGATGCTCTTTTAGTTTCTGATGATGTTTTGGAATACATAATAAAGAAATTAAGAGCAATACCTCACGTGGAAATAGTAAGAATAGGTTCAAGAGCACCTGTAGTTCTTCCTATGAGGATTACAGACGATCTTGTAAATATGCTTAAAAAATATCATCCGGTTTGGTTAAATACTCATTTTAACCATCCAAATGAAATAACAGAGGATTCAAAAAGAGCTTGTGCAAAACTTGCAGATGCAGGGGTGCCTCTTGGAAATCAATCAGTTCTATTAAAAGGCGTAAACGATTGCGTGCATGTAATGAGAGAGCTAGTTCATGAACTGGTAAAAATAAGAGTAAGACCTTACTATATTTATCAATGTGACTTATCCATGGGTCTTGAACATTTTAGGACTTCAGTGGCTAAGGGCATAGAGATAATGGAAGGTTTAAGAGGACATACATCAGGCTTCTGCGTTCCTACTTTTGTAGTAGATGCTCCTGGTGGTGGTGGTAAGATACCTGTAATGCCAAACTATGTAGTATCTCAAGGAGAAAATAGAGTTATCCTTAGAAATTTTGAAGGTGTTATAACCACTTACAAGGAACCGAAAAATTATCATTCAGAATGTCATTGTCAAGTATGCGAGAAAAAGAGAAAAGATAAACTAATAGGAGTTGTTTCACTTATAAAAGATGAAAAAATGTCATTGGAACCTGTAGGACTTGAGAGAAATTTAAGAGGTAGGCATAATGAAGATTAGCCTACTAGATATTGTAGACAAATACAATAGCTTATCTATAATAGGTATGGATAAGAATGTAGGTAAAACTACTGTATTAAATCATTTGATTGATAGTTCAAGGGGGAAGCTCTCCCTTGGACTTACTTCCATAGGCAGAGATGGAGAAGAAGTAGATAGGGTTACAAGCACTGAGAAACCTAAAATATATGTAGAAAAGGGCACGTTAATAGCTACAGCGAAACAGTGCCTATTAAATGGAGATATAACAAGGGAAATAATTTATACTACGGGCATAAATACGCCCATGGGAGAGGTTATAATAGTTAAAGCATTAAGTGACGGATATATAGAATTAGGAGGGCCTTCAATAAATGCATATATATCATATGTATGCAATAAACTTTTAGAATTTGGTTGTGAAATTGTTTTAGTAGATGGTGCTATAAGCAGAAAAAGTAGTGCATGTCCTATAATTACGGAAGCTGCTATATTATCTACGGGAGCAGCATTAGATAAAGACATGAACAAAGTGGTAGACAGTACAGTAAGTACACTGAAAAATTTATCAATAGAAGGTATAAAAGATGAAGAAATAAAGAAAAAGGCAAGTTTAATATATGAAAATTATAAGTTGGGAATAATAAATGGGGATGGAAGTATAGAAAAGATAGATGTTTTAATGGCTTTAGAAGGAGCTAAGCTATTGATAGACAAATTAGGGGGAAATTCAAAATATATTGTAGTAAAGGGAATTCTTTCGGATAAGTTTTTGGAGGATATATGTAAATACCCAGATAAAATCAAAGACAAAACTATATTAGTAGAAGATGGTACGAAAATATTTATAAAAAAAGATACTCTACATAAATTTAAAAAACTAGGGGGAAAAATAAAAGGTATAAACACTATAAATGTAATATGTGTAACTGTAAACCCTACGTCTCCTTATGGATATGAGTTTCCTAGAGATGAATTTATAGAAAAAATAAGAAGGAAAGTAAGTATACCAGTAGTAGATGTAATGGGAGGCGATTAAATGAGATTTTTAGATGAAAATCAAAAGACTCAAGTTGGATTTGAATTTATAATGGATGAGCTAAATGTAATGACTTGTTACGGAAGAGATGAAAAGAAAAATTTAAGGCCTTTCCTTAGAAAAGATAAAGAAAAGCTTATACATGAGCTGAATAATTTACAGAAAATAGCTAATAGCTTACAGGAATATGAGGTGGAGTACGGAAAAATTGAATGTGCCTTTTGTAAAGTAAAGGACATAAGAAGTTCTATAAAGAGATGTAATGAGCTAAATCCATTAGATGATGTGGAGCTTTTTGAAATGAAAGGTTTCTGTAGCTTAGTTAATGAAATTATAGATGCTATGGATAATTTACATTTAGATATACCTGAGCTTTATTTAGAAGGGCTAGATGAGGCTTTTAAATTATTGGATCCGGAAAATAAAAAAATGCCTACTTTTTATATTTATGATGGGTATTCTTATAATCTAAAAAAAATAAGAGAAAAGAAAAGGACTTTAGAAGAGCGGATATTAATAGAGATGGACGAAGAAAAGATAAAAACATTGAAAGAGGAACGTCTAAATTACGTAGTTTTAGAGGATAAGGAAGAATTTAGAATAAGAAAAGAATTAACAAAAAAATTGTCTTCATATACAGAAAGATTGGATAAGGATATCCGTATTATTGGGGAACTAGATTTATTGATGGCTAAGGGGAAACTATCAATAAAATATGGAGGAATAAAACCATGTATATGTGATGATATGAGAATATGCTTAAAAAATGCAGTAAACCCTCAAATAAAGGAATTACTAGAAAAGAAAGATAAGGAGTTTACCCCTATAAGTGTGGACTTAAAAGAAGGAGTATCTATCATAACAGGAGCAAATATGGGGGGGAAAAGTGTAACATTGAAAACAACGGTTTTGAATGTTTTTTTAGCCAATATGGGTTTTTTTGTGTTTTGTGAAGAGGCTATTATTCCAAATATTGACTTTATAGGATTTATATCAGATGATATGCAGTCTATATCTAAAGGATTAAGTACTTTTGGTGCTGAGATAATTAAACTTAATTCTGTTATGGAATGTGCTAAGAGATGGCAAGGATTTATTGTTTTAGATGAATTTGCAAGGGGCACAAATCCTAAGGAAGGATGTTATCTTGTAAAAGCGCTATGCAGATATTTAAACAAATTTAACTCAGTAACATTAATATCGACTCACTATGATGGGGTAGTTGAAAAGGGGATGGTTCACTACCAAGTTATAGGACTTAAAAATGTGAATTTTGAAATTTTGAAAAGAAAAATAGATTTAAATAAAGGGGCATCAGTAGAAATAATCCAAGAGCATATGGATTACAGGTTGGAGAAGGTATCTAGGAAAAATAAAGTGCCTAAGGACGCTTTAAATATAGCTACGCTTCTTGGAATTGAAGAGGGTATAGTGGACATCATAAAAGAATTTTATAAAAAGGGGGATGACTATGGAAAGTAAATTAAATTTAGACTGGGAAGTTGTAAATAAAGCTAGAGAATGTGCTAGAAACATAGCTAAGGATACTCAAAATTTTATAGATAGGCATACAACAGTAGCTGTAGAGAGAACTGTATGCAGGCTTTTAGGAATAGATGGAGTAGATGAATTAAATGTTCCACTTCCAAATGTAGTAGTAGATAATATTAAAAAAGGAAATGGACTTTCACTAGGAGCAGCTAACTTTATAGGAAATGCTATGGTTGAAACAAAATTGACACCTCAAGAGATAGCTGAGAAGGTGTCTAAAGGAGAATTAGATTTAACTAAACTTCCTATGAATGATGAATTTGAAATAAAAATGGCAGTAATTTCCGAAGCAAAAAAGTACGTAAAGAAAATAAAAGAAAACAGAAATAAAAGGGAAGCAAAGCTTGAAGAATTCGGTGATAAACAAGGACCTTATTTATATTTAATAGTTGCTACAGGTAATATACATGAAGATATAACGCAAGCAGTGGCTGCAGCAAGACAAGGTGCAGATGTAATTGCTGTTATAAGAACTACAGGTCAAAGTCTTCTTGACTATGTACCATATGGTGAAACCACTGAAGGATTTGGCGGAACTGTAGCTACTCAAGAAAATTTTAGACTTATGAGAAAAGCTTTGGATGAAGTGGGAGAAGAACTTCATAGATATATAAGGCTTTGTAATTACTGTTCAGGACTTTGTATGCCAGAAATAGCAGCTATGGGAGCTCTTGAAAGACTTGATGTAATGCTTAATGATGCTTTATACGGGATTTTGTTTAGAGATATAAATATGAAGAGAACTTTAGTAGATCAATTTTTCTCAAGAGCTATAAATGGGTATGCAGGGGTAATTATAAACACAGGAGAAGATAACTACTTAACTACTTCAGATGCAGTAGAGGAAGCTCACACAGTGTTAGCTTCTCAATTAATAAATGAGCAATTTGCTTTAATGGCTGGATTGCCAGAAGAACAACAAGGATTAGGTCATGCCTTTGAAATGGATCCAGAATTAGAAAATGGATTTTTATATGAATTAGCTCAAGCGCAAATGGCAAGAGAAATATTCCCTAAGGCACCTTTAAAGTACATGCCTCCAACTAAATTTATGACAGGGGATATATTTAAAGGTCAGGTACAGGATGCATTATTTAATATGGTAACTATAATGACAGGACAAAAGATTCATTTACTTGGAATGTTAACAGAGGCAATTCATACTCCATTTATGTCTGATAGAGCTCTATCTATTGAAAATGCAAGATATATATTCAGTAACATGAAGGACTTTGGAAGTGAAATCACCTTTAAGGACGGGGGAATAATTCAAAAAAGAGCAGATGAGGTTTTAAATAATGCATATAATCTTTTGAGGGATATAGAAAAAGAGGGATTATTTACAACCATAGAAAAAGGTAAATTTGCAAACATAAAGAGACCTGTAGATGGGGGAAAAGGTCGTGAAGGTGTTATGGAGAAAGATTCCAAGTACTTTAATCCATTTATTGACCTAATGCTTGGAGGTGAAAAGTAATGAGTGCGGGATTATATTCAACAGATAAAAAGGATTTCGATAAAACATTGGATCTAACTAAGGTTAAGCCTTATGGAGATACCATGAACGATGGTAAAGTACAATTAAGCTTTACTTTACCGGTGCCTGATGGAGATAAAGCTGTAGAAGCAGCAAAACAATTGGTTAAAAAAATGGGTTTGTTAGAGCCATCTATAGTACATCATAAGGCTCTAGACAAAAACTTCACTTTTTTTGTAGCTTATGGAAGCTGTGTTGAAGCTATAGATTATGAATCTATTCATGTTCAATCAGTGGAAGTTGATACAATGTCCATGGAAGAAGTAGATAAGTATGTAAGAGAGCATATAAAGAGGAAGATAGTAATATTAGGTGCTAGTACTGGCACAGACGCTCATACCGTTGGAATAGATGCAGTAATGAACATGAAAGGTTATGCAGGACATTACGGACTTGAAAGATATCAGATGATAGAAGCGTATAATCTAGGAAGCCAAGTGGAAAATGAAGACTTCATAAAGAAAGCGATAGAAGTAAAAGCAGATGTACTTTTGGTATCTCAAACAGTAACGCAGAAGAATATACACATTCAAAACTTAACAAATCTTGTAGAACTTTTAGAGGCAGAGGGTTTAAGAGATAAGATAGTTTTGATATGTGGAGGGCCAAGAATAACTCATGAATTAGCTAAAGAATTAGGATATGATGCTGGCTTTGGACCAGGAAAATATGCGGATGATGTAGCTACTTTTGCGGTGACGGATATAGTGGAGAGAGGACTTATTTAGTGGGCTAGTGTGCTAGAGGGCTAGAGGGCTAGGAAGCAATTTAGAGGGCTAGTGTGCTAGAGTGCTAGTGGGCCAGTTGGCTAGGTGGCTGAGTGCTAGGAAGTAAATTAGAGGGCTAGTGTGCCAGTTTGCTAGTGATTTAGTGAGATAGGTAGGAAAGCAAATAATAAAAGTTTTGAGGAGGCTGTGTGGCTTTAGAAGGTAGGTTCTAGAGTTACACGGCCTTTTATTTGTGAACAAAGAATTAATTTTCAAATGTTTTGGGTAAAATTAGAAGAATAATCAAAAAATTTATTGACATAAAAACCTAATTCATATATACTTTGATTATCAAAATATTTGATGGTCAAAATTAATGGTGGTGATAAACATGAAAGAAGCATACAACATTTTAAATGAACTTTTAGTAGAAACTTTTAACGATATATTGGAAATAGAGCAAAAGGCATTAAAAGAAGGGGCATTTAGTGAATTATCTATTACAGAAATACACACTATAGAAGCTATAGGAATGTATGAAAGGAAAACTATGACAGAAGTAGCTAAAACATTGGATATAACAGTAGGAACTCTTACTACAGCTATAAATAATCTAGTTAAAAAAGGTTATGTAGAAAGAAAAAGAGATGAAATGGACAGAAGAGTGGTAAAGATAGAACTAACAAGAAAAGGTAAATTAGCCTACAGAGTCCACGAAAAATTTCATTCTGATATGGTTAAAGCTACTATAGAGGGATTGACAAAAGAAGAAGAGGGTATACTAATAAAATCTTTGGATAAATTAAATAATTTCTTTAAAGAAAAATATCATCTTCATAAGTAGTTATTTAAGTTTTAGTGGTAGACTAAGTGTTTTAGATAGCTATAAAAGTAAAATATCTTTAGATAAGAGGTATAAAAATGAAAGATATAGAGATTATAGGTACAGGAAGTTATCTTCCTGAGTTAATTGTAAGCAATGATGATTTATCAAAAATAATGGATACTAATGATGAATGGATATGTAGTAGAACTGGAATAAAGGAAAGAAGAATAACTAAGGAAGAAAATACTTCAAATTTGGCAGCTAAAGCAGCTATTGAGGCTATTAAAGATGCAAATATAAGTGTTGAAGATATTGATTTGATGATAGTGGCTACTACTTCTCCAGATTATTTTGTACCATCTACTGCTTGTGTTGTTCAAAGCACAATAGGAGCTAATAATGCAGTATGTTTTGATATATCTGCAGCTTGTTCAGGATTTATTTATGCTATGGAGATAGCTAGTAACTTTATGAAAAGTGGAAGATATAAAAAAGCATTGATAATAGGAGCAGAAGTATTATCTAAAATATTGGATTGGAAGGATAGAAGTACTTGTGTATTATTTGGGGATGGTGCTGGAGCTGCAGTTCTTTCTTGTAGTGATAAGAAAGGAATATTAGATATAAAGTTAGGATCACAAGGTGATAAATGGTCTTCTTTAACTTGTAAAACAGCTTTTGTGGAAAATCCATATATAGAAAAGGAATTTTTAGAAAAAGAGATGCAAGACAGCTTAAAGATAGGAATGAATGGAAAAGATATATTTAAATTTGCAGTTACTACTATAGTGGATAGTGTAAAGGAAACAATTAAAAATACTGGGTGCAGTATTGAAGATATAAAATATATAGTTCCTCATCAAGCAAATTTAAGAATAATAGATTTTGCAGCTAAAAAATTAGGAGTAAATGAAAGTAAGTTTTATATCAACTTAAATAAATATGGAAATACTTCTGGTGCCAGTATTCCTATTGCCCTAGATGAAATGAATAAGGAGGGACTTCTAAAAAAAGGTGACAAAATTATACTTGTGGCTTTTGGAGGAGGACTTACTTGGGGTTATAGTCTTATACAGTGGTAACACAAATAAAAAAATAAAATTTCATAAAAGTGGTATGGTTTTATAAAATATATAAAAATATTTCATTATTTTAGGAGGAGTAAAAATGGTTTTTGAAAAAATAAAAAAAATAGTAGCAGAGCAATTATCAATAGAAGAAGAGGAAGTACAATTAAGTTCAACTTTTACAGATGATTTAGGAGTAGATTCATTAGAAATATTTGAAATAGTTATGTCTTTAGAGGATGAATTCAGTATTGAGATACCAAATGAAGACATTGAAAATATGAAAACAGTAGGCGACATAGTTAAGTACGTAGAGTTAAAAATAGAAAAGTAAAAAATTTAAGACGGAATAGTATTGCTGGCATTTATATAAGAGTATAAATTAGTAACGACTATTCCGCTTGGTATATTTATAGCAATTAATAAAATATATAAAAAAGAGGGAAACCAAAATAGGTTTCCCCAAATATAAAATAAAAAAGTTTAGGTATTATAGTTCAAATATATTATAGCAGAAAATATAGAGGTGTTATGATGTTTCATACAAAATTTTGTGAAATTATAAATATTAAGTATCCAATAATTCAGGGAGCTATGGCGTGGATTGCAGATGGAACTTTAGCAGCAGCAGTAGCCAATGCAGGAGGCCTTGGAATAATAGCAGCAGGAAATGCTCCAACAGATTATGTTAGAGAAGAAATAAGAAAGGCAAAGAAACTCACAGATAAGCCTTTTGGAGTTAATATCATGCTTTTAAGCGAAAATGCACATGAAATAGCTCAGTTAGTTTGCGAAGAAGGAGTTAAGGTTGTAACCACAGGAGCAGGTAATCCAGGTAAGTATATGGACATGTGGAAGCAACATGATATAAAGGTAATACCAGTGGTTGCATCCACTGCGCTAGCTAAAAGGATGGAAAAAGCAGGGGCCGATGCTATAATAGCTGAGGGCTGTGAAGCAGGTGGCCATATAGGGGAGCTAACTACTATGGCGCTACTTCCACAAGTGGTTGACTCAGTTAATATACCAGTAATAGGTGCTGGTGGTATTGGAGACGGAAGAGGATTGGCGGCAGCCTTTATGCTAGGAGCAGAAGGTGTACAAGTGGGAACTAGATTTTTGGTAGCAGATGAATGTACAGTTCATGAAAATTATAAAGAAAAAGTAATAGCAGCTAAGGACATAGATTCAGTAGTAACAGGAAGAAGTACAGGTCATCCAGTTAGAGTACTTAGAAATCAGCTATCAAGAAAATATGTAACTTTAGAAAAACAAAATGCGTCCTTAGAACAATTTGAAAAATTAGGAGCAGGGGCTTTGAGAAAAGCTGCTCGTGAGGGTGATATGGTAGGTGGATCAGTTATGGCTGGCCAAATAGCAGGTCTTGTATCTAAAAAAGGAAGTTGTAAGGAAATTGTTCAGGAGATGTTTAGTGAAGCAGAACAAATAATAAATAGTATGGCAAAAAAATAGTCTTATAAATAGTTTTATAATTATGACGTTTTTTAATATAAAGATTATTTAATTATGTAAAGGAACACTTTAGGAGGATTAAATATGGGCAAAATAGCGTTTTTGTTCTCAGGACAAGGTGCTCAATATGTGGGCATGGGAAAGGAATTAGCATTAAATATAGATGCTTCTAGAGAAGTGTTTAAAAAGGCTGATGAAGTTTTAGGGTTTAGCATAAGGAATGTATGTTTTCAGGGTCCTAAAAAAGAATTAGATAAAACCGAAAATACTCAACCTGCTATATTGACTACAAGTATAGCCGCTTTAAAAGCTATAGAAGCAAAGGGCATTAAGCCAGATATAGTAGCGGGGCTAAGTTTGGGAGAATATTCAGCACTGGTTTCTAGTGGAGCAATTGAGTTTGAAGATGCAGTAAAGCTTGTAAAAACTAGAGGAAAATTGATGCAAGAAGCTGTGCCTCAAGGAGTAGGAACTATGGCAGCTATTATAGGATTAGACAAAGATATAGTTAAAGAGTGTTGCGTGGAAGCTTCAAAAGAAGGCATAGTGGAAGTTGCTAATTATAATTGTCCAGGACAAATAGTAATTGCCGGGGAAATAAGGGCTGTAGAGCTAGCAGTAGATATATTAAAAGACAAAGGGGCTAAAAGAGCTATATTGCTAGATGTAAGTGGACCTTTTCATACATCTATGTTAAAGGATGCTGCAGAAAACTTATATAAAGAATTGGAGCATGTGCATATAGATGAACTACAAATTCCTCTTATAACAAATGTTACAGGAGATTATGTTAAATACAAGGAAATAAAGGAAAACTTAAAAAAGCAAGTGATGTCTTCAGTAATGTGGGAGCATACTATTAATAAAATGATAGAAGATGGAGTAGATACATTTGTAGAAATAGGTCCAGGAAAAGTTTTAAGTGGTTTTGTAAAAAAGATAGATAGGAAGTTAAGAGTAGTAAATATAGAGGATTTAGATTCACTAGAAAAAGCTATAAGTGTTTTAGAAAGTTAGTTTTTATCCCCTGTGTGTTGGCTCTATACTCAAAAGAGATAAGAGCCAATACCACTTTGAATAAGTTTTTCTAAGAATCACTTGGTAAAGGAGTGGATTATGTGTTAAAAGGCAAGAATGCTATAGTAACAGGAGCTAGCAGAGGAATAGGAAGAGCAATAGCTTTAAAGCTGGCTGAAAAAGGAGTTAATATAGTTATAAATTATAGAAGTAATAAAGAAAAAGCGGAAGAGTTAGTAAAAGAAATAGAAGCCAAAGGAGTAAAGGCTTTAGCTATAGAAGGAGATGTGAGCATTTTTTCAGAGGCAGAAAGTATGGTAAATACAGCTTTTGAACAGTTGGGTTCAGTAGATATTCTTGTAAATAATGCAGGAATAACTAAGGATACTTTAATACTTAGAATGAAGGAAGAAGAGTTTGATAAAGTAATAGAAGTAAATCTTAAAGGGGCTTTTAACTGTTTAAAACATGCCAGCAAGATAATGATGAAGCAAAGAAGTGGAAAAATAATAAACATATCCTCTGTAGTTGGTCTTGTGGGAAATCAAGGACAAATAAACTATGCAGCAGCTAAAGCAGGAATTATAGGTATGACTAAATCTGCGGCTAAGGAACTAGCTTCAAGAGGCATAAATGTAAATGCAGTGGCTCCAGGGTTTATAAGCACAGATATGACAGCGGTATTATCTGAAAAGGTTAAAGAAGGAGCTGTAAATACTATTCCACTAAAGAGATTAGGAAATCCAGAAGATGTAGCTAATGCAGTGACATTTTTAGCTAGTGATGAGGCAGAGTATATAACAGGTCAGGTTATAAATGTAGATGGCGGAATGGTTATGTAGAATTTAAAGTAGACAGTTTATATAGAAAAAACGGTGTCAAAACATATAAGGGAATTTTAACAAATTAAGAATTAAGAATTGAGAATCAAGAATAGAGGGATGATAAGTTATGAAGAGAGCAGTAGTTGTTACAGGAGTAGGAGCAATTACTCCTGTAGGTAATGATGTAGATACATTTTGGAATAATATAAAAAATGGAGTGTCAGGAATAGATTTTATAAAGGGATTTGATGCTAGTGATCAAAAGGTAAAGGTTGCAGCAGAAGTTAAAGATTTTGATCCTAAAGATTACATGGATAGAAGAGAAGCTAAGAGAATGGATAGATATTGTCAGCTAGCTATGGTAGCTGCAGAAGAGGCAGTAAAGGATTCAGGATTAGATTTAGAAAAAGTAAATAAGGAAAGAGTCGGGGTTTTAGTAGGTTCAGGAGTAGGTGGAATACTTACATTGGAAGGGGAGCATAAAAAGCTTTTAGAAAAAGGACCTTCTAGGGTGTCACCTTTTATGATACCTATGTTAATAGGAAATATGGCTGCAGGAAATATAGCTATAAAATTTGGAGCTAAAGGTCCATGCACTACTGTAGTTACAGCTTGTGCCACAGGTACTAATGCCATAGGAGATGCTTTCAGACTTATAGAGCATGGCTATGCGGATGTAGTAATAGCAGGGGGAAGTGAAGGGTCCATAACGCCTCTTACAGTGGCAGGTTTTGCGTCACTTACTGCTCTAAGTAAAAGTGAAGATCCTAAGAGAGCATCTATTCCTTTTGATAAAGAGAGAGATGGATTTGTAATTGGTGAGGGAGCTGGAATTGTTGTATTGGAATCACTAGAGCATGCTAAAAATAGAGGTGCTAAAATATACGCTGAAATGAAAGGTTATAGTATGACTTGTGATGCATATCATATAACTTCACCAGCACCAGATGGAGAAGGTGGCGCTAGAGCTATGAAGCTTGCTATAGAAGATGCAGGAATAAGAGAAGAGGACATAGATTATATAAATGCTCATGGAACAAGTACACCATATAATGATAAATTTGAAACAGCAGCTATAAAGAATGTATTTAAAGAGAGGGCTTATAATATACCTGTAAGTTCAACAAAATCTATGACAGGACACCTTTTAGGCGCTGCAGGTGCAGTAGAAGCTATAATTTGCATAAAGGCTGTACAAGAGGGATTTATACCTCCAACTGTGGGCTACAAGGTAAAAGATGAAGAATGTGATCTTGATTATGTTCCTAATGTAGGAAGAAAAGAAGATATAACTTATGCATTATCCAATTCACTTGGATTTGGAGGTCATAATGCAACTATAATAATAAAGAAATGGGATGACAAATAGTATGAATTACAAAGAAATATGTGATTTGATAAATACTGTTAGTGAGTCAAAGCTTACTTCTTTTGAAATAGAGATAGATGGAATACATCTAAAAATGGGTAAAGAAGAAAAGGTATTAGTAGAAGAAAATAATTCTAAGTTAATATCACATAATATATCAGCAAACAATAAAAAAGAAAATTCTTTTAAGAAGGAAGTTGCATTAGAAAGGGAAGTTCAGGTAGAAACAGAGAAAGAATTAAAACAGCAGGATGATAAAAATATAGATATTGTTAAATCACCTATAGTAGGTACTTTTTATGCAGCACCATCTCCAGATAAGGATGACTTTGTAAATATAGGTTCAGTGGTTAAAAAGGGAGAAACACTATGTATAATAGAGGCTATGAAGCTTATGAATGATATAGAAGCGGAAGTAGATGGGGAAATAGTGGATATTCTTGTGAAAAATGAAGACATGGTAGAATATGGTCAACCACTTTTTAAAATAAGAAAAAGGTAATATAAAATCCTCAGTCCTAAGGGATACTCTAAGGATTGAGGATTAAAAGTATTAAATAAACTAAATCTACCCAAGGTAATAAATTTATTAAGTAAACTAAAAATACTAGATTAATTAAGAAATTATATTATTTATATAAAATCTTAAATTCATTCACTAACTATATTATTTGGAGGTAATAATTTATGGAAACTATAAGTAGGAGTCTTAATATAAAAGAAATAATGGAAATAATACCTCACAGATATCCATTTTTATTAGTGGATAAAATAGAAGAATTGGAACCAGGAATTAAAGCAGTAGGATATAAAAATGTCACCATGAATGAATATTTTTTTCAAGGACATTTTCCAGGTGAACCTGTTATGCCGGGAGTTTTAATAATAGAAGCATTGGCGCAGGTGGGAGCAGTAGCCCTTTTAAGTTTAGAAGAGTATAAAGGAAAGATAGGTTATTTCGGTGGAATAAATAAGGCTAGATTTAGAAGAAAAGTGGTACCGGGAGATGTACTTAAACTAGAAGTGGAAATAATAAAAAGAAAAGGCCCTATGGGAATAGGAAAAGCAGTAGCTACAGTAAATGGGGAAAAGGCAGCAGAAGGAGAGCTTACTTTTGCTATAGGCTAGTTTTAAGGTAGTCACTAGTCAACAATCACCAATCCCTAAATTGTAATTGCGTTACGGATTAGAATGAAGAATTATTAGTTATTTATTATAGATTAGATATTTAGAAATAAGGATTAGTGATTGGACATTAATAGAAAAGGTGAGGTGATTTAATTGTTTAGTAAGATATTAATTGCAAATAGAGGAGAAATTGCAGTTAGAATAATAAGGGCTTGTAGAGAGATGGGAATAGAGACTGTAGCGGTTTATTCACAAGCTGATAAGGATGCTCTTCATGTTCAATTAGCAGATGAGAAAGTTTGCATTGGACCAGCTAAATCTAAGGATAGTTATTTAAATATGGAAAATATAATAAGTGCCACAGTGCTTACAGGAGCAGAAGCTATACATCCAGGCTTTGGATTTTTATCAGAAAATAGCAAGTTTGCTCACATGTGCAAAGAGTGTAATATAGTATTTATAGGACCAGATTTTGATGTAATAGAAAATTTGGGAAATAAATCAAAGGCAAAAGAAATGATGAAAGGGGCACAGGTTCCAGTTATACGAGGTTCAGAGGGTGCTGTATGTGATGAAGAAGAAGGACTTTATATTGCCAAAGATATAGGTTTTCCTGTAATGATAAAGGCTTCTGCAGGTGGAGGCGGAAGAGGAATAAGAATAGTGAGAGAAGAGGGAGAATTCTTAAATTCCTTTAGAAGTGCTAAAAGTGAAGCAAAAGCAGCCTTTGGGGATGACAGCATGTATATTGAAAAATTTATAGAAAAACCTAGACATATTGAGTTTCAGATATTAGCCGACAATTACGGAAATGTGATTCATTTGGGAGAGAGAGATTGTTCACTTCAAAGAAGAAATCAAAAGGTGCTAGAAGAAGCACCATCTACTGTAATAGATGAAAAACTTAGAAACAAAATGGGAGAAATAGCTGTTAGGGCAGCTAAGGCAGCAGGATATAGTAATGCAGGTACCATTGAATTTTTAGTAGATAGTAGAGGTGATTTCTACTTTATGGAGATGAATACTAGAATACAGGTAGAACATCCTATAACTGAAATGGTTACAGGAGTAGATCTTATAAAAATGCAAATAAAAATAGCTAGTGGAGAGAAGCTACTTTTAAGGCAAGAAGATATAAAAATAAAAGGTCATGCTATAGAATGTAGAATAAATGCAGAAAATCCTAATAAGGGATTTATGCCTTGCCCTGGAGAGATAGAATATCTTTATGTACCTGGAGGATTAGGAGTAAGACTTGATTCTGCAGTATACCAAGGTTATAAGATACCTCCAAACTATGATTCCATGATTGGAAAGTTAATAGTCTATGGAGAAACTAGAGATGAAGCTATAATGAGGATGAGAAGGGCCCTTGTAGAATTTATAATAGAGGGAGTAGATACAAATATAGATTTTCAATTCGACATATTAAATAATGAGAAATTTGTATCTGGAGATTTTCACACAGGCTTTATAGAAAGTCAATTTTTAAAGTAAGGTAGGTAAAGGCCTATGTTTGAATTTAGAAAGCTTTTAAAAAAGGATAAATATATTCAAGTTCAAGAGAAAAATATTGTGGATAATGTTAATAAAAAGCCTAGTATACCTGATGGAATGTGGATAAAATGTGAGAACTGTGGAAGTATTATATATAAAGAAGACGTAAAAAGAAATTTAAATGTATGTACAAATTGTAATTATAATTTTAGATTAGGTGCTAGAGAAAGAATAAAGTTAATTTGTGATGAAGGCACTTTTATTGAGATGGATACAAATATAGAAAGTAAAAATATACTTAATTTCCCGGGATACCAGGAGAAGTTAGCAAAGGAAGAAAAAAAATCCGGAGAAAAAGATGCAGTAGTTACTGGAATTTGTAGAATTCATGGATATAAAGCTATAATCGCAGTTATGGATAGTAATTTTATGATGGGAAGTATGGGAGCTGTAGTAGGTGAAAAAATTACTAGAGCTATCGAAAGAGCAACGAAAGAAAGACTCCCTATAATAATTTTTACCACTTCAGGGGGAGCCAGAATGCAGGAGGGAATGGTATCACTTATGCAGATGGCTAAAACTAGTAGCGCTCTAGGCAAACATAGTGATGAAGGACTTTTGTATATAACAGTACTTACGGATCCAACTACAGGTGGAGTGACAGCTAGTTTTGCTATGCTTGGAGATATAATTCTTGCAGAACCAGGAGCTCTTATAGGCTTTGCAGGAAAGAGAGTAATTCAGCAAACCATAAATCAAACATTACCTAAAGAATTTCAAACTGCAGAGTTTCTACTAGAAAAAGGATTTGTGGATAAAATAGTTGGTAGAGCTGATTTAAAGAGAACTCTAGGACAAATTCTTAGGATGCATAAATAGCTGTGGAGGTGAAAAAATGAGCAATATAACCCCTTGGGAAAAGCTGAAAATAGCGAGAATGGTAGAAAGACCTACCGCTCTTGATTATATAGATATAATATTTAATTCTTTTATAGAGTTGCACGGAGATAGATATTTTGGAGATGACAGCTGCACAGTGGGTGGTATTGGTGAGCTTGAGGATATTCCAGTTACCATAATAGGGCAGCAGAAAGGAAAAAATACTAAAGAAAATATAAAGAGAAATTTTGGCATGGCAAATCCAGAAGGATATAGAAAGGCTTTAAGACTTATGAAGCAGGCAGAAAAATTTAAAAGGCCTGTAATTTGCTTTGTAGACACTCCAGGTGCATTTTGTGGTGTAGGAGCTGAGGAGAGAGGTCAAGGAGAAGCTATAGCTAGAAATTTATTAGAAATGTCTAAATTAAAAACACCAATTATATCTATAGTTATTGGTGAAGGTGGCAGCGGAGGAGCACTTGCCCTAGCAGTAGGTGACCAAGTGTGGATGCTTGAAAACTCTATATATTCTATATTGTCACCAGAGGGACTTGCAACTATATTGTGGAAGAATTCTTCTAGGGCAAAAGAAGCTGCTAACATTATGAAAATAACAGCTAAGGATCTTAAAGATTTAGGAATAATAGATAAGATAATAAAGGAGCCCCAAGGCGGAGCTCACGAATCTGTTGAGGATGTTGCTTTAGATATTAAAAATAATTTATTAGAAACTTTAAAAATGTTAAAGAAATTATCTACAGAAGAACTTTTAGAAGGAAGATATAATAAATTTAGAGAAATGGGAGTATATTAGAGGGCTAGAGTGTCAGAGGTCTAGAGGGCTAATTTAGATTCTATGATAATATATGATAAATATAAGTAAAGAGAGATAAGGACTTCATAAGATTAAAGTCCTTATCTCTCTTTGAATTTTTAAATTTAACTTCAAGTCTTTAATTTAATTGGGGGATGAAGTTTTTAGTGATTATTGAATTTCTATTTTTTTAGTATTAGTTCTTTCTTTTTCTTTTTTAGGAAGATTTATTTTTAGTATTCCATTTGAAAATTCTGCTTTAATATCTTTATCATTTACATTATCTACATAGAAACTTCTTTTAAATTCACCATAGGAAATTTCCCTTCTTACGTAATTTGAAGTACTATCTTCTAGCCTATCTTGTTTTTTAGCAGAAATTGTAAGATAATTATTAGCATATTCTATAGTTATAGCTTCTTTGTTTATGCCTGGTAATTCTGCTTCAATCATATAATTTGTATCTGTTTCTTTAACATCAACTCTAAAAGAATTTCCCATTAGTTCATTGGAGCTAAAGAAATCATCTTTAAAGAAGTTGTCAAAGAATTTATTAAAATAATCATCTCTTTTCACTATATTATTTCTTTTAAAAGGAACTAAATCAAACATAAATAACAACCTCCTCAAAATATTTAATTTTTATTACAAATATATAATACAATAAAGGTCAAAGAAAGTCAAAGTCTATAAAATTTAGATATAAAGATATTTTAAAAGATAATCTTAGAAAATCGTATTAATTTTAAGTATTTTAACATTTTTGCAGAAATCTTAATATTTAAGTTTTGTATTTGTAAAACTTAATATAGTATCAACAGCATAAAATATTACCTATTTTTAGTTTTATTTTTTCAAAGTCTTACTATCCTTTAATATGAAGGGTAGTTACCTATTTTCAGTTTTTTAAGTTGTCTTAGATATTTTACCAGGTGAAGGTAAAAGCTTAGGTTTTACTATATTCGTATTCTTGACATAACCGCATGTATTTAGTTATTAAAAACATTTATGATAGTATTATGTACATTTCCAATAATAGTATACTTAGGTTGCCAGTATGCTACTAACTTAAGTATTAAAATTTTTATCAATATATTTGAATATGAAAGTATGTTTTTGACAAGTTCTTTATCTGTAAATAAATTGAATTTATTTACAAATATATAATTTTAATATGAAACTAATACAAATATATCTAAAAAAAATATATAAGTAATTATAACTAATAAGAGTTAATGGTATAATATAAGTAAATAATAGGGTTAATAAAGGGTTAGGTGGTTAGTTTATGAAAAGAAAATTTGCAGATAAAGAGAATTGGATAAGAGTTCTAAAAAAGAGATTTAAATTAACATATATAGACAATGAAGACTTTAAGGGGTATATCTCAGCAATATACATAGATGAGGTTACAGATCCTTTAAAAAAGGAAGTTTTAGGGAAACAATTGCTTTTAGCTGATAAGGGATATTTATGGATGCAGCAGTTTCCACAAGGAAAAAACTATGCACTTACAACTATGGTAAATGATAAAAAAGAAATTATACAGTGGTATTTTGATATATGTAGAGAACCTAGAATAAATAGAAAAGGTATACCTTATTTTGACGATTTATATTTAGATATAGTAGTGCTTCCTAGAGGTGAATTAGTAATCTTAGATGGAGATGAATTGGAAGAAGCCTTTAAAAAGGGAGATGTAACCGAAGTAGAATATAAGTTAGCTTGGGATGAGACTAAAAAACTGGTGAAAGAAATAAATGAGGGTAAGAATAATATATTAAATTCAAGTAAACAATATTTGGATTATATAGAAAAATTATAAATATATGTAAAATTAGCTTTGGAGTTATAGGGGAATAGCTATGAGTTATAATTATCAATATGAAAATCTAGAAATTAGCTAGAAAAATAAGAGAACTATTAAAAAATTTTATAGTTCCCTTTGATAATTATTGTAAAATTATATAT
This sequence comes from Haloimpatiens massiliensis, assembly GCF_900184255.1. NCBI lineage: Bacteria > Bacillati > Bacillota > Clostridia > Eubacteriales > Clostridiaceae > Haloimpatiens > Haloimpatiens massiliensis. The sequence continues at coordinate 113,885 of NZ_LT854637.1, forward strand.
AAATAATATTTAATGCATTTTATAAACAAATAGTTTTATCTTTTTAAATTTTTTCTCGAAGGTTCTAAATCCCTTTCTTTAAATCCACTTACAGAGGTTTCACTACTTTTATGTTCTTTAAAAGCATTTTCTATATCTTCTGCTACTTTTTTGTTGGTTTTATTATGGTTTTTAGACATAATTTATCTCCTTTTATTGTTATTTTCAAATGATTATGGACACTAAAAAAACTATAGTAATATTATTAGTTAAATTATTGATTTTCATTCGTTTTTGGTGTAAATTATTGAATATTAGATAAAAAAATAAATGAATAAATAAACTTAAAAATAATATTTGAATGTCCCAAAAATAAAGTATAAGGAGGGGAAAAACTTGGCAAAGTTCGTTCCAGAAGTTAAGGGGGCTTTAAGAAATCATATCATAGAATTGCCGCCAGTTATAAGAGATGCTAGTGGTATAAAAGTATTTGGAAAAAGATTAAAATCGTTTATTTTCTCAACTGATGTTGCCATAATAAGAAATACTAATGCTGATGCTGTTATTGCGGTGTATCCATTTACTCCTCAACCCATTATAACTCAAGCGTTAGTGGTATCTTCAGATATACCAATTTTCTGTGGAGTTGGAGGGGGAATAACTACAGGTAAAAGAGTTGTTAACTTAGCCTTAGATGCAGAATTTAAAGGAGCCATGGGAGTAGTAGTTAATAATCCCACACCTAATGAAGTTATAAGAAATATGAGAGAAACCATAGATATTCCTATAGTGGTAACGGTAGTTTCAGAATATGAAGATATTAAGTCACGTATAGAAGCGGGGGCTAATATAATAAATGTAAGTGGAGCAGAAAGAACTCCTATGATAGTAAAGAAAATAAGGGAACAGTTTAAAGAAATTCCTATAATAGCTACAGGTGGACCTAATGAAGATAGTATAAAGAGAGCCATAGATGCAGGGGCTAATGCTATAACTGTCACACCTCCGTCTACAGCACAGATATTTAGGGATATAATGAATAAATATAGAAAGCAGTACTCTGACGATAGGTTTGAGTAATGTATTTAAATATAATAAAAGCATATGTTGAATTCAAGCTATTCAACATATGCTTTTATTATTGTAAATCAGTAAAAATTTAATCTTATTTTTTATTTCTATTAGTTGAAGCTAGTTTCATAACCTCGGGCATTTTAGACATTATATATTCATAACCATTTTTAGAATGAGGAACTAAACAATTGCTACAATCTTTTATACCATTATCTGTATATTTAAAGTTTCCACCGCATTTATCTCCTAAGCCATATAGTGGGCAAAAACAAAATAAGCAGTTAAAAGTAGAAGAATCTTTAACTTTATGACAAGGGAAGTATTCGCAGTTTTTGTGTTGGAAAAATTTATAGTTTTCACTCATGATTCTCACTCCAATCTATAATATACTTCTACATAAATTATAACACACAACATAAGAATATTGTGATGTAAGTGCCATAAGAAAAATCTGTCTTTAAGTCCACAATAAATATATTTTTTTAGACTGTTCGCAATACGCCAAGAAATTCTAATGTTTTCAAATTTCAATACCCTAAAGCTTTCAAACTCGCTTCTGACGGTGCTCAAACATGAAAGCTTCTTAACGGGTATTGAAATTTGAAAACAAAGAATTTCTAAGGCTAGCTCAATAGTCTAAAAAAATATATTTATTGTTACCTTAAAGACAGATTTTTCGGTTCATGCATAAGTTATCAAATGAGGAAGACAGCTAACTAAAGGATGATTTTCCTCCGCTATGCTACAGAAAATCTTTAATTGAATAAAAAATATATAAATACAATAATTTGATAATAAAAACTATAATTACACTATTAATCGAATAATTATAGCTTTTTCTTTTAAGCTTTTACAATCTTTTATTGGCGGTAGCCAGTCTAAATATTAAAGTTAAGATTTATACAAGCCAATGTATTATGGCAAAATATATTAAATTTTATCCAATATTTTATTTTAATAATTATGTATTTACTAGTACCTAATTAAAGTGACTAATTGTATCTCCCAATTAGTGAAAATATTATTAATAACCGGGATTTAAGTTCTAAACGAAAGGCTACGTCTAAAAAGATTATGGGAGCCTTTTTATTTGTTTTATAAATTAAAGATTTTCCGTAACGTAGTGGAGGAAAATCATCCTTTAGTAGGCTTCGCCTCTCCAGCCATAAACATATTAAACTAAAAATCTGATTTTAATGTAGTAATAAATGTGGAATTGGGGACTATTGAACTAGCCTTAGAACTTCTTATGTCTCACAGTTAAAGAACCGTTAAGAAGCTTTCATGTTTGAACGAGGAACGAGTGAGTTTGAAAGCTTTAGGGGCTTTAACTGTGAGACATTTAGAAGTTCTTGGCGTATTGTGAACGGTCCCAAATTACACATTTATTACGGAATTAAAATCAGATTTTTCTTATTGCGCTTACGTCACAGTATATTCTTATATTTATGTTGCAAAGATATTAAAATTATGATATTATCATATTAACATATGAACACATGAACATATATAAAAGTGTAAATAGTAACTAGGGGGTAAGAATATGGATAACAAAAATACGGATATATGTAGTTGTTATAGTATACACGAGGGTGCATTGAAGCATGTTAAGAATAATTTACCAAAGGAAGAAATATTATTTCAACTAGCAGATTTTTTTAAAATATTTGGAGATTCTACAAGATTAAAAATTCTTTATGCTCTTTCTATAGAAGAAATGTGCGTATGTGATATATCTAATTTGCTTAATATGAGTCAATCAGCTATATCTCATCAACTAAAGACTTTAAGACAGAGCAAACTTGTTAAATTTAGAAGAGATGGTAAGGTAGTTTATTATTCTTTGGATGATGATCACATAAGAAGTGTTTTAAAACAAGGTTTTGATCATGTTATGGAATAAATAAAATTTAGAGAATAGGGGGGGAAAAACCATGGGCAAAGATAAAAAAGACAATTTAAACAAACAATATATACTCAAGGGTCTCGGGTGTGCAGGATGTGCAGCGAAAATAGAAAGAAAAGTAAATTCATTAGAAGAAGTAGAACAAGCTGTGCTTAATTTTGCTACTTCAACTTTAATTATAGATTTAAAAGAGGAAAATAAAATTAATTATGTAGAGGAAAAGGTAAAAAAAATAGTAAAGGCTATTGAACCACATGTAGTAGTTGAAGAAAAAAACGCTAGACAATCGGTACAAAAAGAAACTGAATCTGGGCATAGTCACAGTTGTGAATGTGGTCACTCTCATGATCATGAGCATACTCATGATTATGAGCATTCCTATAGGCACAATCATACTCATGCGCATGCTCATGAAGGCTTAGATAAAAAGAATGTATCAATGGTTGTTGTAGGAACAATAATGTTTATAATTGTATCCATTTTTAAATTTTTCAATTATGTAGAGTTAACTATGTATTTGCTTAGCTATATACTTATAGGTGGAGATATAGCCTTAAGAGCTTTAAGAAATATTTTCAAAGGAGAAGTATTTGATGAAAATTTTTTAATGTTTATAGCAACAGTAGGAGCCTTTGCTATAGGGGAGTTTCCAGAGGCTGTGTTTGTAATGTTGTTTTATAAAGTTGGAGAAGCATTTCAAGACAGAGCAGTTAATAAATCTAGAAAGTCTATAGCAGATCTTATGAATATTAGACCAGAAATAGCTAGGATAAAAATGGGGGAGGAGTATAGAGAAATATCACCAGAAGAAGTAAATCTTGAGGATACCATATTAGTTAAGCCTGGAGAAAAAGTACCTCTAGATGGAGTTGTTTTAGAAGGTGAATCCATGGTTAATACTTCTAACCTAACTGGGGAATCATTGCCAAGAAGTGTTAGCGTAGGAGATGAAATTTTAAGTGGTTTTATTAATATGAATGGTGTGCTGATTATAAAAGTAACTAAGAGATTTTCTGAATCTGCTGTATCAAAGATACTGGATTTAGTAGAAAATGCCGGAGCTAAAAAAGCTCCAACAGAGCAATTTATAACAAAATTTGCTAGATATTACACACCTATAGTAGTGTTCAGCGCTTTAGCCTTAGCAGTGATACCACCAATATTAGTATCAGAGGCTGAGTTTGCACATTGGTTAAAAAGAGCTTTAATTTTCCTTGTGGTGTCCTGTCCTTGTGCCCTAGTAATTTCCGTTCCTCTTGGATTCTTTGCAGGTATAGGAAATGCATCGAAAAATGGAATATTGGTAAAAGGAGGCAATTACTTAGAGGCTTTAAATAGTGTAGAAACTTTAGTATTTGATAAGACAGGTACCTTGACAGAAGGCATATTTCAAGTTACTAGTGTAGTTCCTAACACTGGGATAAGTGAAGAGGAATTGATTAAGTATGTAGCTTATGCAGAGTCGTATTCTAATCATCCTATTGCTAGTTCTATTACAAAATATTATGGTAAAGAAATAGATAAAAGTATAATTAATAATTACGAAGAAATATCTGGCAAGGGAATTAAAGTAGATGTAATGGGTAAAAGAGTGTTTGCTGGTAATGATAAATTAATGAAGTGGAAAAATATAATTTTTAAAGAAGCTAGTGAATTAGGGACTGTAGTTTATGTGTCAGTAGATGGCAATTTTTTAGGATATATAGTAATATCAGATAAACTAAAAAAGGACTCTGAGAAAGCGTTGAAAGCACTTAAAAATATAGGTATAAAAAATACAATTATGCTTACAGGTGATAATAAAACAGTAGGAGAGGGTATAGGCAGAAAGTTAAATCTAGACAAGGTTTATAGCGAACTTTTACCTGGAGATAAAGTGGATATATTTGAAAAAGAGCAGAACAATCTTAGAAAAAATAAGAAAATTGCTTTTGTAGGAGATGGAGTAAATGATGCACCAGTTTTAACAAGAGCAGATGTAGGAATAGCTATGGGGGGATTGGGTTCTGACGCTGCTATTGAAGCAGCAGATATAGTTCTTATGACAGATGAACCATCTAAGGTTGTTACGGCAATAGATATATCTAAGTATACAAGAAAGATAGTAATGCAGAATATTATTTTTGCATTAGGAATAAAATTTGTAGTATTATTCATGGGGGCATTAGGTATAGCAAATATGTGGGAAGCAGTCTTCGCAGATGTTGGAGTAGCACTTGTAGCTATATTTAACTCTATGAGAATTTTGAAGTATAAAGCTAAATAAATAGAATTAAAAGTATAGTTAAAATTAATGGAGTTTCTAGACATAAAAAAGGGATAAGTAGAATAAAGGGTTATCTTGAAAACAAAAAAGTTTTCAGGTAACCTTTTTTTCTATTGACTTACGAACGAATGTTCGATACAATGGTATTAGCAAATGAGTTTTGCACGGGGGGTATTATAATTGGGTAAAAATAATTATTTTATTAAAATTTCCTATGACACAGGAGAAAAAGAAACAAACATCAAACACTCTGATTCCAAAATAAATTGTTTAAATTCTAGAAGTTTGAATGGAAAATATTTAATAGGTGGAGGAGTATATAATAGAAATAGTGGGTGTTTTGTTTTTAAAGCAAGGGACGTAGAAGAAGCTAAAAAGTTGGCAAATAATAATTCATTTGTAAAGCATAAAGGATATCAATATAAAAATTTATCGGTTACTATGTTTACATAAAGAGTTACTATATATTCTGATGGAGGAGTTATCCATCAGTTTTTTTTTACAGTAATAAAACATATTATTTTATTATGAATAAATAAATATATGTTATAATTTTAAAAAATAAATTTTAAAAAAATGTTAATAATTTCAAAATTATGTGGTATATTAAAGTTATAATCATTTTACATTGGGGAAGTGTTATAATGGAAATTATAAATAATAGGTATAGGGTTTTAAAATTTATAAAACAGAATAAGGTAGCTTCTTCATACTTAGTTCATGATCTGATTTTACAAAAGAAGGTTATGCTAAATATAATTAATTATGAAAGGGTTCCTAAGTCATTAATTGATTACTATATAGAGGATTTTATAGTATGGACAAATGTGGATTGCCCTAGAATAAATAAAGTATATGATTTTGGGATTATAAATTTAATAGATAATAAAAAACTAGGGGATATAAAATACTTTTTTACCAATGAGTATTATGATGATAATAAAAGATTTAGGTCTCTCATAAGTAATTTATCTGGTAAAAAAGAAATGCTAGATTTATTTATTAAATTGTGTCAAGGCATAGATTATATGCATTTGAAGGGATTTACTTATGGAGAATTGAACTTTAATAATATATGTATTGTAGATAACCAAGGCATAGAGGATGTAAAGCTTAAAGATGTTCCAACTGTAAAATTAGAGGGAGCCAATAGCGGTGTTAGTAACTATTATAATAGGAAAAATAGAAAATATGAAAAGAATAGCAATAAAAATATAAAATGTGACATAGAAGCTTTAGGTAAAATATTATTCTATTTATGTATAGAAGGATATGGGCATTTTACAGCTAACGTTTTTAAAAGAGAAGATATTGGAATAAAGAGCTACTTACCCAAGGTTTTTTTAGATAAAATTGAAATAATAATAAGAAAATGTACATTAAACAAAGTTCAGTATGATTCTGTAAGAGATATAATTAAAGATATAAATTATATGTTAGATGTAAACTATAAGCTTGATAAAATTGAAGATTTAAAGAAACTGAATTTAAACACTAAATTAATTGGTAGAAATGAAGAAATAAATTTAGTATTTCAGCAATACGCAGATATATTGCCAAATAATTCTAAGGACAAGCTATTATTAATTCATGGGGATACAGGTATCGGTAAGACTAAGTTTTTAAACAGTATAAAAAACTTACTTACGTATAATAAAGCTAATGTATATTTTAGTTTTGCTTTGAATAATAGAGATAATCAACCTTTTAAAGATATACTAAGGCAAATAGTATCTGAGTGTGAGCATGATGTTTTAGAGAAGTATGAAGAGGATTTAGTAAAATTTATATCGGATAATCATTATAACAAAAATATACTTCATAATGAAACATTAGATATTCCAAAAGAAAGACTAAAGCTGTTAAATAGAATTAATGGATTTATAAATGATTTTACTAAGTATAAATCAATGATAATAATTATAGACGATATTCATTTAGCTGATGATTTTTCCATTGAGATTTTAGATTATTTATGTAAAAGGCAAGTGAAAAATAAAAGCATATTAATCATATTATCATATTGTGATGGACAACATGTACTAAATAAAAATACTCTTCAATTTATAGAAAATATAAAGTTTAAGGAAAATGCTAGAAATATTCTTTTAAATGGATTAGATGAAGAAAAAACAGGAGAGATGATAAAAAGTATTTTGGGAATGCATGATATACCTAAGTATTTTTCTCATTTAATTTATAATAAGAGTTATGGCAATCCATTGTTTATAGAAGAGGTAATTAAGAATTTTTACTATAGTGGAATAATATATGTAAATAGGGAAACTGGCTATTGGAGTACTGATTATGAGTATAGTGATATTCCTATTCCTTGTGACATAAATCAAATATTAATAAATCAAGTTAAAGACATAGATGATATAAGCTACAATATTTTGTCTATTATATCTACATTCCTAAATCCAATTTCCATAGAAAATATAATATTTATGAGTGGTTATGAAAAAGGTGAAGTTGAAAAAAGAATAGAGATTATTTTAGACAAAGGTATTTTATGTAAAAAAATAGGGGATCAAGGTTTTGTATATGATTTTTATAATAAGTTGTTTAAAGATTTAGTATATGAAAGAATAACAGAAAAAGAGAAACAGAATAAACATAAATTAGCAGCAGAGTTTGTGGAAAAACAGTATATAGATGGATATGAAAATTATATTGAAGAACTTATATATCATCTTCAAAAATCTCATCAAAATGAGAAAGTTATATATTATTGCCTTCAAAATGCTAGTAAGATGAAAAAATACAATAACTATGTGGAAGCTATAAAAAATTTAAAAAATGCAATGGAAGCTTTAGATAAAAAAAATTTAAATCTAGATAGTTTAAAAATAATTACTGAAATAGCAGGATTACATCAGCATATAGGAGAATTTAATGAAGCTATAAAATACTTAAATATATTGCAAAAAGAGGGTAAAAGATTAAATGCACTAAAATATGAAAGATATAGTTTAAATAAAAAAGCTGCTATATATTCTGAAAAAAATGAAATAGATCTTATGGAAATATGTGTAAAGAAAGCAAGCGAAATAGCTAATAAGGAAGAGGATCTAGAAAATTATTTAGATTATAGATTAATGCAAGGCAGATTGTATAATATACAAGGTAGATATGAGGAAGCAGAAGATATATGCAATAAATCCATTGAACTTTGTTTAGATGAATTTGAAGCAAAGAAGGGGCTTTTTTATAACTTGCTTTCGTTTATATTTATAGTTAATAATGAGCTTATAAAGGCAGAAAAAGCATTGGATAAAAGCATAGAAGTATTTACAAAGTTAAATAAACCAGAAGGTTTAGTAATAGCACTAAATAATAAGGGTGTTATATATGGTGATTTTTATCAGGATATCGAAAGAGCTTCTAAAGTATATAATGAAATTATTGAAATTAGCAGAGAAAATAATTTAATAATTAGCGAAATAATTGCTATTAACAATTTAGGGGAAGGTTATTTTTATCAACAAGACTACTATTCTGCTCTAAGATATTTTCAAAGAGTTGAAGAAAAAGCTAAAAAATATGATCTAGAAGCTAATGTATTTTATTCCTACGTATTTCAAGCTAAAATACATTTAAAGATTGGAAATTATCAAAAAGCTTATGAATACTGTAATTTGTCTAAAAAAGAGTTGGACAAGTATCGCATAAATGATAAAGATATTTTAGAATATTATAGTGCGTTTGGGGAACTTGCTTTAGAATTTGGTGATTTAGAAAGTTCTAAGAGATTTTTAAAAAGAGTAGTAAATCCCATGTATAAAGAAGAGCCACTAGTACAAATTAATAGCCAATTTTTATTGAAGTATATAGACTTGATGGAAAGTGAAGAAAAAGAAATAACTCATATAGTAAATGACATAAAGGAGCTATTAATTAAGATAAATAATGCTAATGTAAAAATTCAGTGGCTTTGCAAAGTAGCAAGTTTTTTGTATGACAGAGAAAGATTTAGTGAAGGAAAAAAAATATTAAATGAGATAGTGGAACTTTCAGATAGTAAGGAAATAAATTATTTAGAAATGTACGTAAATTATTTAAAAGCTCTATACAATGAGAATAATCAATTAAAGGCTTTAAGTAATGTTTTAGATTTTGCTAAAAAAGAGGGAAATAAAAAATTAGAAAGTAGAGTTTGTAGTGATATAGGGAGTTATTACTTTAAAAAAGAAGATTATTTTAATTCATTTGTATATTATTTTGAATGCTGTGAAGTATTAATGGATATAATAAAACAGTTACCAGATAAATATAAAAATTCCTTTATAGGTTTTCATAATATAAAAGAGGTTATAGGTATATTAAAGCATATAAAAGAATACTATTACGGAAATTCTAAGATTTCAAATAAAATAAATGCAAATGAAATAGACATAAAAGAAATAGATGGTGTTTTAAATTTTATAAATTACAAGAATATAATGGACAATAGACACTTTGTAAAGTCTGTTAAAAAATTTTATAGTTCGCTGTATCATAATGAAGTTCACGATATAAAATCTGTACTAAATAAGTTAACTTCAAATGAAATTGATAATTTAAAGCTAATACTTCAATATATGCTTTATGTGACAATGGGAACAAATGCTTATATAGTTGAGGAAAAAAGTAATGGATTTAAAAAAATTGTATGTAGCGGTAATGATAAATTTTTAGCAGAGGAAGATAAAAATATTTTGAATCTGTGTAAGTTGAATAAAAATACAATATTGGTTTCTAACATTGATAAATATAAAACTAATGAAATTGAAAATTTAAAGAATGTAAAAGCATGTATATGTATTCCAGTAATCCTTCGGTTGGAGAGTGATATAGGTTTTGAAAGTAGAGATAATGAGATATACGATAATAATATAATGGCATATGTTTATGTAAATTCTGATAGAGCTTTAAATAATTTTAATATTAAATCTCTAAAGAAATGCATTCAATTAAATGGTTTAATTGGTTTAATCTTAGAAAAATACAAATTAAATAAAATAGCGGCATATGATAAATTAACTTCAACTTTAACAAGAAAATATTTAGAAGAGGAAATAGAAAAAAATTTAGACATGGCAGCAGAAAATAAAGGAATATTCGCTATGATTATGTTTGATTTAGACCACTTCAAGAATATAAACGATAAATATGGTCATCAAACAGGGGATGAAGTATTAAAGCAGGTTTGTAGTATAGTAAAAAATAATATAAGAAGTACTGATATATGTGGTAGGTACGGTGGTGAAGAATTTATTATTTTACTTAAAAATATTAGTTTAGAAGATGCTAAAAACGTTGCCGAAAAGTTAAGACAAAAGATTGAACAAGCTAATATTTTAGGTGATAAAAATAAAATTACCGTAAGCATGGGGATAGTTGAATATCCAGAACATGGGCAATGGAAACAACAGTTGATAGAGAAGGTAGATCAAGCACTTTATGTAGCTAAAGAAAGAGGAAGAAATCAATGCAGAGTTTGGCAAGAAGATATAACAAATAAAGTTAAAGTAACAAATAAACTTACAGGTATAATAACAGGAAATGAAGTGCAAAACAATAGAAATGTATTAGTTATGGTAGAATTGATAGAGTTATTAAACGAAAATATGAGTTTAGAAGAAAAAATATATAAAAGTTTAGGTAGAATAATTGAAATAACAGAAGCTCATTATGGAACATTGTTAAAGATAGAAAATGGGAATGTAACAGAAAGTTTTTCAAGAAAAGCTTTTGAAGAGCGGTGGAATAAAAATATTAACTTAAACGATGATATTATAAAATCAGTAGTGAAAAAGAGACATGGTATATATGCTATTGATTGGGATAATGTAATACAAAAAGATACCATAACTGGGTCACCGGATTGGCACTCAATAGTTGTAGTACCACTGATTAAGAATGATAATATCAATGCTGTTTTGTATCTATCAGCTTCTGTGAGGAGTAAAGAATTTGGCTTTGAAGATTTTAATTTTGTAGATACTTTAGCAAAAATTATAAGTAATATGATATAAGGCACATTCAAATAAATTGAATAGTTTTAAATTGCACATTGCAAAAAAATAATGCAATGTGCAATTTTTTTTACACATAAATAAAAATATGAATTTTAATAATTAATTATTTCACAAATTATAAAAATATAATAACTTTATATAAAACTATAGTTAAATTCTATAGTAGAGGAGATAATTGATAAGTTTTTAATGAATAAGCTGCTATTTGGGCAGTATAATTAATATATTGTGAAGTATAAAAGGAATAAATGTTATTAACAAATAACCGTAATATGAAATATTCTAAATATTATTAAATATTATTAAATTTTATAATGAAATTATTTGACATTATTAATTCATGTATTTATAATACTAATTGGAAATATTTAAATTTTCAGCATTGTCAAATTAATATATAAAACGTAGGGGGGAGTTTAAGTGGAAGCCAAAAAACTAAAGAGAGAAGATGGCATTGAGAGAAAGAAGCTATCTCATGGAGCATATGAAATGATACCTGGTGATCAGTATGAGCCGTTTATTTCATCAGACATTACTATGCCAGAACTTACATTACAAGCAATAGTTTTAGGATGTATACTGTCCGTAGTTTTCGGTGCAGCAAATGCATATCTTGGTTTAAGACTAGGACAAACTGTAGGAGCGTCTGTTCCTTGTGCAGTTACTTCAATGGCTATTCTTAGGGGAATATTAAAAAGAGGAACTATACTAGAAAATAATATGGTACAAACTATAGGTTCAGCAGGAGAATCTGTAGCCGGTGGAGTTATATTTACAGTACCAGCACTTATAGTATGGGGTATGGAGGTTAGTGTTACTCAAGTAGCTGTTATGGCACTTGTAGGAGGAATACTAGGAGTATTAATACTTATACCACTTAGAAGATATTTTGTATCTGATCAACATGGTGAATTGCCATTTCCAGATGGAACTGCTTGTGCGGAAGTTCTAGTAGCAGGAGAATCTGGTGGTAAATCAGCTAAAATGCTATTTATAGGTGGAGGATTATCAGGATTTTACACTCTTTGCGTAAACGGATTCAAACTTTGGGAAAGTGGTGTTGGAACTCTAATAAAAGGATTCCAAAATGCATTTATAGGAATAGAAGCTACACCAGCACTTTTAGGTGTAGGATATGTTATGGGACCTAGAATATCTGCAATAATGTTTTCAGGTGCAGCTCTAGGTTGGTTAGTAATTATACCTTTAATAAAATATTTTGGAGCAGGGCTTACAGCAGCAGTATATCCAGCTACTGTTCCAATAGCAGAACTTGGAGTTAAAGAAGTTTGGAGTTTTTATTTAAGATACATAGGAGCAGGTGCAGTTGTATTTGGAGGAGTTTGGAGTTTTATAAAAGTAATTCCTGTAATGTTTAAGAGCTTTAAAATGGGATTTCAGCAATTAGGCAATGGAAAATCAGCAAGTGGTGTGAAAAGAACCGATAATGACTTAAATATGGCATTAGTACTTGCATTAATAGGATTAGTTTTTGTATTTATAGCATTTTTCCCACCGTTAAAATTAGGATTTGTTAGAGCACTACTAGTTCTTATATTCACAATTTTATTTGTACCAGTAGCAGCTAAAATGGTTGGATTAACATCAAATAACCCAATATCAGGAATGACTATAGCAACATTATTAGTTACTTCACTTATATTAAAAGCTATGGGAAGTACAGGAGAAAAAGGTATGCTTGCAGCATTATCTGTAGGAGTTATAGTATGTATAGCTGTAGGAATCACAGGAGATACTTCTCAAGATTTAAAAACAGGATTTTTAGTTGGAGCGACTCCAAAGAAACAACAAATAGGAGAATTAATAGGAGTTGTATCATCAGCTTTGGTTATTGGATTTGTAATTAATCTATTAAATAAAGCTTATGGAATAGGTTCAGAAGCTTTACCAGCGCCACAGGCAACATTGATGTCATTAGTTGTTAAAGGGGTGTTCACAGGCAACCTTCCTTGGATATTATTGTTCATAGGAATGGCTATTGGTGCCGTAGTTGAACTTTTAGGAATTCCAGTTCTTCCATTTGCTATAGGTCTTTATCTACCAATATCTCTATCAACAGCACCTATTCTTGGAGGGTTCATAAGAGGGATTCTGGAAAAGAGAAAAAAAGGAGATGAACTGGCTTTAAGAAGAGAATCTGGAATATTAATAGCGTCAGGTTTTGTGGCAGGAGATTCTTTAATGGGAGTAATACTTGCAGTATTTGCATATTTCGGAATTAATATGGGATTTGGAGAAAAAATAGCATTCCTTCATAATCCAATAGTATCTTTAATACCATATGCATTGCTTTGGTGTGTATTACTATACTATTCTAATATAAGAAAGCCGGATGAATTAAATGAGTAAAAGGATAAAAACTCATAATAATTTATTAGAATACATACCTGTAAAGGCTAACCCTTATATAGATGAGAAAAGAGAGGAAAATTCTAATATTACTTTGGTTATAAAAAGAGAGAGTAAATTAGATAAAGTACTTTTAAAGATATTTAGAAAGGCACATAAAGAATTATATGTGCATCTAGATGAAATAGGGTCTTACACATGGGAAAATATAGATGGTAAGAAGACAGTTCATGAATTAGCAAAAGAATTCATGACAAGTTACAGTGTAGGAGAAATTGAAGCATTAAATAGAATGGGTACATTTATAAGAATATTGAATAATAATAAATTTATAAGGTTAATGAAACCTACTACATAATACAGAGGCATCGGATATATCATCCGATGCCTTTTAAATATAATTTTAAAAAACTATATGATATTGTTTATAATTTAATCTATAATAATAAATAAAAACAACAAAAGACTTAGATAAATTTGTTTAATGACAATTATAAAAACAGACTCAATTAACAACATTTTTCAATATTATGTAAAAGATAAAATTAAATAGCATGTTATACTTAAAGGAAATAGGGTTTTATATCCAAAGTAAATAAAAAAATTGTGATTCTAATCACAATATATTAAAGAAAGAAGGAATAAATATGCAAGCAGAGATTTTAGCTGTGGGAACGGAGATATTACTAGGAGACATAATTAATACAGATGCACAGTATGTAGCTAAAAGACTAGCAGATTTAGGTGTAGAGGTATTTTTTCAAGGTGTAGTAGGAGATAATCCATGTAGATTAAAAGAAGCATTGGAATTAGCCTTTACAAGATCTGATTTAGTTATAACTACTGGAGGACTTGGACCTACTAAAGATGACCTTACAAAAGAAACAGTATTTGAATTTTTAAATAAAAAAGCTGTAATCCATAAGGAGTCTTTGAAAAGGATAGAGGAGTATTTTAATAAATCTCATAGGTATATGCCAGAAAGTAATAAAAAGCAAGCCTATTTTCCAGAGGAGGCTATTATAATGACTAATAACAATGGCACTGCGCCAGGTTGTATATTAGAGCATGAAAATAAAATAGTAGCAGTTTTCCCAGGACCCCCAAAGGAGCTTGTTCCTATGTTTGAAGAATCTTTTGTGCCTTATATTAAAAAATATACTTCAGGAGTTTTGTACTCAAAAGTATTAAGAGTGATAGGTTTAGGAGAAAGTAGAGCAGCGGAGATGATACAAGATATTTTAGATAATCAAAGCAATCCAACAGTAGCTCCTTATGCTAAAGATGGAGAGGTAACTTTTAGGATAACTGCTAAGGCTAACGAGGAAGAAGAAGCTAAGAAACTTATAGATCCTATAGAGAAACTTTTAAGAGAAAGATTAGGAATAAATGTATATGGTGAGGGGAATACCACCATAGAGGATGAAGTTGCTAAAATTTTAATAAAAAATAATCTAACCATAGCAACAGCAGAATCTTGTACTGGAGGACTTTTAGCAGGAAGGTTAATAAATTATCCTGGTATATCCTCTGTATTTTTAGAAGGAGCAGTTACCTATAGTAATGAAGCAAAAATTAAAAGACTAGGTGTTAGAAAAGAAACCTTAGACAGATACGATGCAGTTAGTGATGAGACTGCAGCAGAAATGGCTGAAGGCATAGCAAAAGAGGCAGGTACAGATATAGGATTGTCTACTACAGGAATAGCGGGACCTGGTGGAGGAACAGAGGAAAAGCCGGTGGGCTTAGTATATTTAGGTATTTATATAAAAGGAAAGGTGAAAACCAAGAAACTAAATTTAAATGGTAACAGGCAGAAGATAAGAGAAGTAGCTGTTATGAAATCATTAGACTGGCTAAGAAGAGAATTAAGTGGGAAGTAGTGAGTTTATGGCAATAGATAAAAAAGAAGTGCTTAGATACTTAGGATATAGGGGACAGCATATAGATGAAAATATGCACAGGCTTATAGATGACTGCATAGAAGAAACAGAAAAAGCTGTTCAAGAACATTTTTTGTACAATATATTTCCCATAATAAAAAAAGAAGAGTATATGGAGCTGGAAGGTACAAATATTGTATTAAAGGGAAAGGATATTCAAAGTCACCTATGTAATGCTAAAAGCTGTGCTGTTATGACTGTTACCATAGGTGGTGAAATAGAAAAAATCATAAGATATTATGAAATAGTTAATCTTACTAAAGCTGCGGTACTAGATGCCTGTGCCACGGTAGCAGTAGAGATTCTATGTGATAAAGTAGAGGATAATATCAAGAGATTTGCAGAGGAACAAGACTTATTTATTACTCAAAGATATAGTCCAGGATATGGTGATTTTAGTATAGAAATTCAGAGTGACATACTTAGGGTTCTAGGGTCCTATAAAATGGGGCTTACTTGTACTGATAACTTCATTCTTATGCCCAGAAAATCTGTGACTGCATTAATAGGAATTGTGGATAAAGAATTCAATAAAAAAAGACACTGTAAAAATTGTAGTAATTATAAAAGTTGTGCATACAGAAAGGATGAGGGCTATTGTGATAATTAGAGAGAGATTTGGCAAAGAAATTTTATTTTTTGATGGTGCTATGGGAACTATGTTGCAAAAAAGCGGGTTATTGGCAGGGGAGATTCCAGAAACCTACAACATGCTTCAACCAAATAAAATTATTGAAATACACCAAAAATATATAAAAGCAGGAGCAAATATAATTACAGCTAATACCTTTGGTGCTAATGAGTATAAGTTAAAAGGTACTAATTTTACCGTAGAAGAGATAGTGGAGAGTGGAGTAAATATTGCTAAAAAAGCTGGAAATGGAAAATATGTAGCTCTGGATGTGGGGCCTATTGGACAGCTTTTAGAACCTATGGGGATTTTGTGTTTTGAAGAAGCTTACAATATATTTAAAAGACAAATAGTAGCAGGATATAAGGCAGGATGCAATCTAATATTAATTGAGACTATGACAGATGTATATGAGGCTAAGGCGGCAGTGTTAGCTGCTAAGGAGAATACAGATTTACCTATACTATGTACTATGACCTTTGGAGAAGATGGAAGAACTTTAAGTGGCACAGATCCTCTAACTATGGTAACTATACTAGAAAGCTTAGGAGTAGATGCACTTGGAGTTAATTGTTCCTTTGGACCTAAGGAAATTAAAGAAATAATTAGAGAGATCTGTAAATATGCTCATTTACCTATTATGGTTCAACCTAATGCAGGATTACCACAAATTCAAGATGGAAAATTAGTCTATAGTTTAGGTCCAGAAGAGTTTGCAATAAATATGAAGGACATAGCGCAGATGGGAGCAAGTATTTTAGGAGGATGCTGTGGAACAGATGAAAGATATATAGAAGAAACTGTTAAGCTAATTAAAGGCATGAAAGTGGTTAAAACTGATGGCCCTAAAATCACTACTTTGTGTAGTTCTTCTAAGACAATTATAATAGATGAAGGTGCTAAGGTAGCAAGTGACAGAATAAATCCTACAGGTAAAAAGGATTTTAAAGAAGCATTAGAAAATGAAGATGTAGATTTTCTACTTAATCAAGTGGTTAAACAAAAGGATAGTGGTGTAGACTTTATAGATATAAATTTAGGACTGCCTGGTATAGATGAAAAAGGGGTTATGGTAAAGGCTATAAAGGAAATTCAAGCGATTATAAATACCCCTCTTCAAATTGATAGTTCGGACAGTAAGGTTATTGAGGCGTCAGTTAGAGTATATAATGGTAAGCCAATTATAAATTCTGTAAATGGTAGAAAAGAAATTATGGAAAAGATATTCCCTATAGTTAAGAAATACGGTGCTTGTGTAATAGGATTAACTCTGGATGAAAATGGGGTACCTTCCACTGCAGAAGAGAGATTTGCTATAGCAAAAAGAATAGTAAATAAGGCCCAGGAGTATGGAATCCCTAAGGAAAATATATTAATAGATTCATTGGTGCTTACAGTGTCAGCACAACAGAAGGAAGCCATAGAAACCTTAAAAACCGTTAGACTAGTAAAAGAAAGATTGGGAGTTAAAACTTTACTAGGAATAACCAATATATCTTTTGGACTTCCTAGCAGAGGACTTTTAGATAGAACATATTTGTCCATGGCATTAGCTATGGGAGTTGATGCGGTTATAATAAACCCTATGGATAGAGAAGCCATGAACACTGTATATGCTTATAGAGTAATTGATGGAGAGGATATTGGAGGAAAGAACTATGTGGGAAAAATCGCTCCTTTTAAAGAGAACTGTAAGCTGGAAAGTCAGGGGCAGGATAAAAGTTTAAAACATATGATTATATCAGGTCTAAAAGAAGAAACTGCAAATGCCACAAGGGAACTTCTAAATTTCAAAAATTCATTGGAAATTATAGAAGAATATTTGATACCAGCATTAGATGAAGTAGGCAAAAAATACGAGGAGGGGGAGATGTTTTTACCTCAGCTTATTCAATCGGCGGAAACAGTCAAAAGCGCTTTTGATATAATAAAAAATAACATTAAAGAGCAGGGAAAACAGGAGATTTATAAAGGGAAAATAATACTAGCTACAGTACAGGGAGATATTCACGATATAGGAAAAAATATAGTTAAATTACTTCTAGAAAACTATGGATTTAAAGTAATTGATTTAGGAAAAGATGTACCAGTTAAAAAGGTAGTGGAGGAGGCAAGAATAAGGGATATAAAATTAATAGGGTTGAGTGCTTTGATGACCACTACAGTAAAGAGTATGGAAGAAACTATTAAGGCTTTAAAAGAAAATGGACTAGATGTAGAGGTTTTTGTAGGTGGTGCGGTTTTAAATCCAGACTACGCAAAAAACATAGGTGCTAATTATTATGCAAAAGATGCTAGAGAATCTGTCAAAATAGCTCAAGAAATATTTAAGGAATCTACAAGGTAAAAAGAATCATAGCACAATTTTACAAGTATATAATTTAGCATTATAAAAAAATATAGAAAATGTATTGAAGAAATATGTTGACATGCTTTAAAAAAGGTGTTAACATATTTTTTAATTTACAAAACACAAATGTGTTTGCACAACGTACACAAAATAGGAAAAGGGGGTAAAAATAGATGAACTTAGAGGATAGTGAGACACTTAGTTAAAAAAATTCATACATAAATAAGAAGGGGGCAAACAAATGAAAAAGGTAGGTTTATTACCAAGACTTATGTTAGCAATTTTATTAGGTATTATTATAGGGTCAGTATCATTGAAGGTAGGCAATTACGCTATACCTAGAATTTTTATTACATTTAGTGAATTATTTGGGGCTTTTTTAGGATTTATAATTCCTTGCATAATAATAGCTTTTGTGGCACCGGGAATTGCTGAGCTGGGAAAAGAATCAGGAAAACTACTAGCGCTGACAGCTGCTATTGCATACATTTCAACTGTAATAGCGGGAACAGTTTCATATTTTGTAGGAATGGCTATATTACCTAAAATATTAAAGGCAGGAGAAGTAACTAAAAAATCAGGAGTAGATATAAAACCATATTTTTCATTAAATATAGATCCTGTTATGGGAGTAATGACAGCGCTGGTAATGGCTTTTATGCTTGGAGTTGGAATGTCAAAAATTAAAGGAAAGACATTACTACAAAGTGCAAAGGATTTTCAAGATATAATATCCTTAGTGATTAAAAATATATTAATACCTTTTGTACCAGTGTACATTATAGGCATATTTATTAAATTAACCATTTCCGGAGATATATTTAGAACATTAAAGGCGTTTTCATCAGTATATATTATTTTATTTTTACTTCAAATTGCGTATTTATTTGCACAGTATAGTATGGCATGGTTGATAAGTAGAAAAAAACCTTTTAAGTCTATTAAAAATATGATACCAGCGTATTTTACTGCTTTAGGAACTCAATCATCAGCAGCTACTATACCAGTAACTTTGCAGAGTGCAAGAAAAAATGGTATTTCAGAAGATATATCTGACTTTGTTATTCCCTTATGTGCTACTATACACTTAGCAGGAGATACAATAACTTTAGTATTAGCATCTATGGGAGTTATGATTATGAATGGTGTTATGCCAACTTTTAGCACTATGTTTCCATTCATATTAATGCTAGGAGTAACTATGGTAGCAGCACCTGGAATACCAGGGGGAGGAGTTATGGCGTCTTTAGGACTTCTTAAAGATATGCTTATGTTCAATCCGGCCCAACAAGGTCTTATGATTGCCCTTCATGCTGCGCAAGATAGTTTTGGAACAGCTACTAATGTTACAGGGGATGGAGCTATAGCAATAATTGTAGATACCATTGCTAAAAGAAGCGAAGCTAAAGAAGTAAACTTAGAATTACAAGAAGCATAAAATAAGAAAATTGTGGAGCAATACATTGAAGGAAAATCTGATTTTAATTCCGTAATAAATGTGTAATTTGGGACTGTTCACAATACGCCAAGAACTTCTAAATGTCCCACAGTTAAAGACCCTAAAGCTTTCAAACTCACTCGTTCCTCGTTCAAACATGAAAGCTTCTTAACGGGTCTTTAACTGTGAGACATAAGAAGTTCTAAGGCTAGTTCAATAGTCCCAAATTCTACATTTATTACTACATTAAAATCAGATTTTTAGTTTAATATGTATGCGTTTTGAGAGGAGAAGCCTACTAAAGGATAATTTTCCTCCGCTTCGCTATGGAAAATCTTCTATTTATAAAAAAGAAAGCGCTCATAATATTTTTTAGGCGTAGCCTTTCGTTTAATCTACAATCCTAGTTACTAATAATATTTTAACTAATTATGAGATATAATTAGTTACTTTGATTAGTAACTAGTGTATACCAAATTATTAAAATATTAAATAAAACTTAATATTTTTTGCCGTAAGGTACACGAAAAGAAATAACAAGTCAAAGATGCTAGTATATTTTGTGTCAGGCAAGTAAGCAGGTTCCGTCGCTAGTAAGACTATCGGTGGGTTCTGCTGACGCAAAATAGACTACTATACTGACTTGTATAAACCCTAGCTTTTATATTTACGCTAGCTAACGCCAATAAGATATTTTTAAAGTGCTTGAAAAGAAAAGCTATAGCTATTCTATTTAATGAAATTGTTATAGCTTTTTTGCTATTCCATTTATTTAATTAAAAATTTTCCGTAACATAGTAGAGGAAAATCCTCCTTTAGTAGGCCGTCTGCCCCATAAGTAATGTACGTATGAACCGAAAAATCTGTCTTTAAGGTAACAATAAATATATTTTTTTAGACTATTGAGCTAGCCTTAGAAATTCTTTGTTTTCAAATTTCAATACCCGTTAAGAAGCTTTCATGTTTGAGCGCCGTTAGAAGCGAGTTTGAAAGCTTTAGGGTATTGAAATTTGAAAACATTAGAATTTCTTGGCGTACTGCGAACAGTCTAATAAAATATATTTATTGTGGACTTAAAGACAGATTTTTCTTATAGCACTTGCTTCACAATATATGCTTTTTAGTTAGTAACTGGTGGTGTAAAGGTTCTTTGGGCAAGTTCTGAGTCTAACATAAATAGACCGTGGCTGTCATCTTTTAATAATTTAAGTTTTTTTACAAGTTTACTGAAACTAGCTTCCTCCTCTACTTGTTCGTCTATATACCATTTTAGAAAGCTTATAGTAGCATGCTCCCTTTCTTCAGTGGCTATATCGCTAAGATGATAAATTCTGCTAGTCACTAATTTTTCATGTTTTAGAGCTTTTTCAAATACATCTAAAGCAGATTCATATTCATTACAAGGTTTTTCTATAGAATCTAAAGTAACTCTTCCATCCATTTCATTTATATAGTTAAAAAGTTTCATAGCGTGGAACCTTTCTTCTTCTGCTTGAACTTTGAAAAAATTTCCGAAACCTTCCAAGTCTAATGATTCACAGTATGCTGCCATTGCTAAATAAAGGTATTCAGAATAAAATTCATAGTTAACTTGTTTATTTAGTTCATCAAATAATCTTTGGCTAATCATATTAATCACTCCTCATAAATAATATCTAATAATAAATATTATTAGTTAATTAAATTATAATATTCATTAGTAATTTTGGCAAGAATTATACGATTTTATATGTGTATCATGTAAAATTATATTTATAAAAAATAAAGAATTACCTACTAATAGATAAAAATTAAGGTAGGAGCTTATCTATATTTATCACTCCACTTCCTTGTAGATTTTTAGGCATATTTAATAGCGTACAAGAAACTTTCAGTAAGGATAAAATATCCTGAAATTTTAGATTATGATTATTTTCTAATAATAATGCGCAAAGGCCACATACATAAGCTACAGCACAAGAGGTACCTGTGTAAGAGGTATAGAGTTTTTTTATAGGTCTAGGATATATTTTCATATTGTTTCTTTGCGATAAGTAAGATGGATCGCTATTTAGAGAGGTTAAGTTTACACAAGCGGCTACTAAATCTGGTTTTTGAAAGTTTTTATAAGGGCCTGAAGAAGAAAATTCATAGGGCTTAGGAGGATAATGACAAGTGTCTATTCCACCTACAGTAATACAGCTACTTAGAGTAGCTATGCCTCTTATAGAACTTTGAGTATTTCCATTATGGCCAGCAGGTACGAGAATTGTAATACCTTTTTCCTGGGCTTTTTTAAATATGGAATCAAATAGAGATAGTATAAAAGAATTATTGTTTAAAAATTCAAAAGGGAGACAAATTAGCTTTATGTTATTTAATTCGCTTTCATCTATTAATGTTTCCAAGGCAAAGAGTATGTCGGAAATAAAGCCTTTTCCAGCACCGTTAAAAGCTTTTATACAGTATATATGACTGTTTTCTGCAATACCTTTAAATCTACCATTTGAATTTTCACCACTTCCGCATAAAAGACCGCTTATAAAAGTACCATGACCGTTATCGTCATATGCATAACTATAATCTCTAATTAAGTCTTTAAATTGTACTATTTTATTAAAAGGTTTTTTCAGATCCTCGTGGGGATAAACTCCAGTGTCTACTAAACCAATTCCTATTCCTCTGCCACTTAATCTGTAGTTCCCTTTAAGAGAAATACTATTAGTTTCTTGTATACTTTGTTCTTCACCACAGATTAAGGCAATTTCATCAAAACAAGCATAATCTATTTCAGGATGTTCTAGTAGCCTACCTAGGCTATAAGGAGAAACGTAAGCACAAAATGTGTTTAAACTTGGAATGCTTCTGACTATATTTCCCTTATAGCGATTAATTTTGCCTTCTATTTTTTTCTTTAGGGTTTTGTAGTGTAGCAATACTCTGTAGTTTTTATATTCATTATTATCTAGAGAAAACTTTAAGTTTTTTTCTAACTTGTTTTTAAATGAAAACATTATATAAAAAACCCCCTAAAAGTGTTACACTATATTATAGTTTAAAATAAAGCTAAGTGTTAAAATAAAAATGAGGTTTTATATAATTTAGTATATGAAATAAATATATTTATAATTATATAAATAAAAAAAAATTATAGATTCGGAGGAGAGTTACTATGCCAATAATTGATTTTAAATGCAAGGAATGCGGAAGTGAATTTTTTGAAATAGTTTCATCTGATGAAAAAGTTAAATGCCCTAAATGCAATAGTGAGGAAGTGGAAAGAGTTTACAAGGGAAAGTATTATGGAAAGAATTCCTGCGGTGGAAACTGCTCATGTTGTGGAGGGTGCCACTAAAAAAGACGTTATAAGCTGAGATTTACATGGAGTAAAGAACTATAGATAAATCTCAGCTTATGAATATCTTATAATATTAAAGTTTAAGGTTGTATTCATCAGCGCAAAGTTTTAGAAAAGCCTTGCCGCAAGGCGTTAGTGTGCGTTTGAAATTTATTATTAAATATATACCTCTATTGATATTGATGTCTTTTATTTTACTTATTTTTAATTTGCTAGAATTAGAGCAATTTTCAAAGATTTTCTTTGAAACTATGGAAATCCCCATACCTGTATTTACAAACTGAATTAAAGTATCTATGTTATTTACTTCGCATATAACATTTAGGGAGTTTAAATTTATACCATATTTTTTAAATTCAGCTTCCATAGTAGCTCTAGTAGCAGAAGATTTCTCTCTCATTATGAACCTTTGTTTCTTTAATGTATCTACATCTACTATATCTGGTAAATTTAAGTTTTTACTGGAGATTATAACTAATTCGTCTTCTAGTAATTTATAACTTTTAATTTTATCATCTTCTATGTAAGTTCCTACTATCCCTAATTCATGGTCAAAATTTAATATGCTCTTAACAATATTGCCTGAACTG
This sequence comes from Haloimpatiens massiliensis, assembly GCF_900184255.1. NCBI lineage: Bacteria > Bacillati > Bacillota > Clostridia > Eubacteriales > Clostridiaceae > Haloimpatiens > Haloimpatiens massiliensis. The sequence continues at coordinate 137,792 of NZ_LT854637.1, forward strand.
AGTTCTTTTACATCAAAAGTGGTTTCAGGATATTTATTTCCAAATTTTAAAATTAATTTTGGAACTATTGAATTACAAGGAGTAGTACTGGCCAATAAACTTAGTTTGCCACATATATTATTATTAAAGCAAGACACATGGCTTACAGCGTTATTTCTGATATTGATTATGTCAATAGCATATTCCAGGAAAGATTCTCCAGCCGGTGTTAAATTTACTTCTTTAGAAGTTCTGTCAAAAAGTTGTACATTTAAATCTTTTTCTAAACTAGAAATATGAGAACTTATAGTAGGTTGTGATAAAAAAATGTCATTTGCAGCTTTGGAGAAACTTTTTAGTTTTGCAACACTTATAAAAGCTTCTATTTGCTTAAAATCCATGAAAAATCCCCCTTAAAATTTTATAAGAAAATTAGCCCCTCCATTTAAACAGCACAATGCCCAATATCATTAGTCCTAAACCAATATATTTAGTCAAACCAAAATGTAATCGTTCGCTACCAAAGGCGCCAAAAGCATCTATTAAAGCGGCGGCAGCTAGTTGTGAAATCAATATAGTGGCAATGGAATATGTTGGGCCTAACCTTGATATTCCTTCCATAACTGTGAATATTATTATTACTCCTAGAACCCCCCCAAGGAGATACAGTTTGTTTACAGATTTTATATTTTTAAAATTACCTTTTCCTACTAGAAATAGTATTATTAAAGTAATAGCAAAACCAGTGCCTTGAACAAACACATTTGTTTCCCAAGTGCCTATTTTTTCACCTAGTCTAGTATTAAACACACCTTGGAGACTCATACAAATCCCAGATATTATAGACATTAATAATCCAATCATAAAAAATCACCCTCCCATAATATTTTAACCATAATATTAATATGTATTACTTAAATTATGGGAGGCAGAGATTAGTATCCTTGTTCTTGACGTTTATGATTTAATTTATTCTTTTTTAAGTAACCATTTTCAATGTCTTCTATTGAAAAGTCTAAGCTAAGTCCTAGTGAAATAAAATCTTGAAATAAGGTTATGTAGTGGTCTTTTGAGTTACAAGTTATGAAGTCATTTATGTCGATAAATAGATTTAAAAATTGTTGAATGATTACAGTTTCTGATTGTACAGATGTAAAATCTATATTTTCATAACCTTTATCGAGACCAATACTTAATATGAAATGTAGGCAATCTACATATTCTTCAAGAATTACATCTTTACTTGAAGGACCTTTGTTACTCCAGTATTTAAAGCATCTGGTTTCGTTAGCTAGTTCTCCAATTTCAACTTGTAGAGCTAGTATTTTTTTAGATAGAAGTGGACCAGTTAAATTATGCGCTTGCTCTATGTGATTGTTTAAATCTTTTTGCAAAGAGAACAACCTGTCAAATCTCATAAATAAAAGCCGCCTTTCTAATTTTAAGAGTATAAATATATTCTATCTGATTTTTAAGAATATTAAAAGATTACGAAACGATTACAGAAAAAAATAATAAAATAAAATTAGAAAAGCTTGACTATTAAATTTATTTAAGCTCATAACTGTGTATAATCATTTTATCAGAATCATTTATAGGACTCCAAAGTTGTATTTTTTCAATGGTACCTAAAAAGTTGCATTTTTGGCTTTTAAGTAAAGTACAGGCTTGTACAAATTCTTCCTGAGACCATTCTCTAGAGGAAAAGTTAGTGTTCGCAATGGAAATATGTAAATCCCAGTCTTCAATGTTATCTCTAACATTAAAATTATGAGCTCTTAATGTTTTATTAAAGTTTTTGGATAAATCTGTAATTATTCCTCCCTCGTTTACTTTAAGGTTTACAGATTTATAGGGTGGATCAAAACAGATGACATCGTTTATTTCAACTTGAAATTTTTTATGATCCTTTAGTATGTTAGAGATAATTTCTTGTAATTTATTTATGTCAGGCTCATCTATCACTTCTAATGTTATGTGTAACTTTGGCAATTTGCTATAAAGGTTATATTTTTTAGAAAGTTCTATTTGAATCTTTTCTAAGTGTTTGTAGGTATTTTCATCAAACAGAGCCACAATATAATATTTCATTTTAAGGCCTCCTGTATGATTTAGTAATCTCTTAACTCGTATCTCTTTACACTAGAGTCTCTCTTATTATTTGAGCTTTTCCAAACTTCTATCCTGTTTACTTTAAAAGTATAATTTTGGTTATAACTCCATAGAGGATGAAAATTATTATTTTTAAGAAAATAATTTCTTTTATTACTAAGGATATTGGCTAAAGGAACATATAGCTCATCTTTTTCATTTTGAGTTTTAACAGAAAATCCAGATAAAGAAAGTGTTTCGTTTAAGTTTCTAGCTATTCTGGTAATATATCCTTTATTTTCAACTTTCAAGCTGATAAGTTTATTGCTTTCATCTACTAATATATTATTATTTAGTTGAACTTTAAATTTTTTATAAGGTTTTAGAACCTTATGCACTATTGAATCTAAATCATCTATTTTTATGTCCCAAACAGTACCAAGATGTACATATGCGCTTGGGAAATTTTTTGTCAATCTATATTTTCTGCATGTTCTATTAAGAATATTATCCATGTGATAGGTTGAGCTAGTATCGAATAAAGCTACTACTTCATATTTCATTTGTCATCCCCCAAATTAGTATATTTATTTACTACATTATTATTATATCATATTAGCCTTTTTTTTATAATATTTTAAAATAAACTTAATAGAAATACAGAATTTACTTGAAGATAAATTTAAAAATATTATAAAAAAATAATTAAGTTATGATATAATAATCTTTGTGAATTAATTTTAAAATTATCGTATAGTGAGGATGGATATTATAAATGGAAAAGTTGATTATAAATGGTGGAAATAAACTTTTTGGAGAAGTTGAAATCAGCGGAGCAAAAAATGCTGCGGTAGCTATAATACCAGCGGCTATATTGGCTAGTGAAGGTGTTTGTAAAATAGATAATATTCCTGACATAGAAGATGTTCATTGCTTAGAGAGAATACTGGAGAACTTGGGATGTAAAGTAAATAAAGAGAAAAATACTGCACACATAGATAGTAGTAATTTAAATAGCACAGATGCATGTACAGAGGATGCAAGAAAGATGAGAGCTTCTTACTATTTAATAGGGGCTCTTTTAGCAAGATTTAAGAAGGCTAAAGTGGAGCTTCCAGGGGGATGCCCAATAGGGGTAAGACCGATAGATCAGCACATAAAGGGATTTGAGGCATTAGGTGCTGATGTAGTTATAGAGCATGGAGCTATAATAGTTAAGGCAGACAAGTTGGTAGGAACTAAGATATTTTTTGATGTAGTTAGTGTAGGGGCTACTATTAATGTTATGTTAGCAGCTACTTTGGCTGAAGGAGTAACCATACTTGAAAATGTAGCGAAGGAACCTCATGTAGTAGATGTTGCAAATTTCTTAAACTCAATGGGAGCAAATATTAAGGGCGCTGGAACTGATGTTATAAAGATATTTGGTGTGGAGAAGCTAGTTGGTTGTAACTACAGTGTAATACCTGACCAAATAGAAGCGGGAACATATATGATAGCTACATCAGCTTGTGGTGGTGAGGTTACAATTAGAAATGTAATACCAAAGCACTTGGAGTCTATTTCAGCAAAACTTGTAGAAACAGGAGTGGAAATTGTTCCAAATGGTGATTCTGTTAAAGTTGTAAGCAATAAGGAGTTAAAGGCAATAAACATAAAAACATTACCTTATCCAGGCTTCCCAACAGATATACAGCAACCAATGACTTCTTTGCTATGTACAGCTAAGGGGAGAAGTATAGTTAATGAAAGTATATGGGAAAACAGATTTAAGCATGTTGATGAATTGAAGAAAATGGGAGCTTTAGTAAAGGTAGAAGGAAGAACAGCAATAATAGATGGTATAGATAAATTAACAGGAGCAGTGTTAAAGGCTACAGATTTAAGAGCTGGAGCTGCCATGGTAATAGCTGCTTTAATGGCTGAAGGAGAATCTGAAATAATAGGGATAGAACATATAGATAGAGGATATCCTCATATAGAAGAAAAATTTAGAGAGTTAGGCGCAAATATAAGAAGAGAAGAAAACATATAGATTAGAAATGGAGATTATGTAAATATGATATTTTGTCCTTTATATAGTGGGAGTAGTGGGAATAGCATTTTTATAGGTACAGAGAAAACTAAGATATTAGTTGATGCGGGATTGTCTGGAAAACATATTGAAAATGCCCTAAGTACAATAGGAGAAAAACCTAATGATATTGATGGTATATTTGTGACTCATGAGCATATAGACCACGTAAAAGGAGTTGGAGTACTTTCTAGGAAATATGACATACCTATATATGCAAATGAGGATACTTGGAATGCAATGTGTCGTAATATAGGCAAGATTAAAGAACATAATATAAAAGTACTTCAAAATGCTTCTATTGAAATAAAAGATGTGGAAATTTTAAATTTTACCATATCTCATGATGCAGCAAATCCTAAGGGATATGCTATTTGTCATAATAATAAAAAGGCATGTATAGCTACTGATTTAGGTCACTTTTCCAAAGAGGTAAAGGATGCAATAGGTGATTGTGATGTAATTTTAATTGAAAGTAATCATGATGTAGAGATGCTAAAATTTGGTCCATATCCATATAACTTAAAAAGAAGAATTTTAAGTAACGTTGGGCATTTATCCAATGATGATTGCGGTAAGGCCATAGTGGATATAATGAAGGATAAGAAAAAAACTATTTTTTTAGGTCACTTAAGTAAGACAAATAATCACCCAGATTTAGCTTATCAAACGGTATTAAATATATTAAATGATGGTGGACTTAAACAGGGAAAAGACATAGAATTAAAAGTAGCAGAAAGAAGTAAACCTAGCGCATATATAAATTTTTAAGGAGTGTTTTATATGATTAAAAAGTTTTGTACATTCTTCACTATATTGTTGTTAGCATGTACAATAATCTTCACAGGATGTGAAAAAAAAGATAAGATAAGTTCTCTCAACAAAGAGAAATTAGAAAATGTAAAATTATCTAAGGAAGAAAAGGAAAACTTTTTATCTGTAGATTTATACTTTGACAGCTCTAAAAACAAAGGAAAAGAGCAATTTGCTAAAGAACCAAGAGTAATGAATAAGAAAGAAATTATAGCTAAGACAGTAATGGAAGAACTGATAAATGGTCCTTCGACAGAAAGTAAACTAGATCCAATATTGAGCAGAGAGACTAGAGTTCTTAATGTTTCAGTAAAAGATGGAGTAGCATATGTTAATTTAAGTTCTGAAGCTAAGTCTAAAATGAATAAGCAAAAAGAAATAATATGTCTAAAAAGTATAGTATATTCTCTTACTAACTTAGATTATATTAATAAGGTAAGTATACTAATAGAAAATAAAAATATAGATACCTTAGGTGGCAATATAGATATATCTAAGCCAATGGGAAGAGCAGAAGTAGATGTTATGCAATAGGGTTTATTTATCTTTATACTTGAAAATAGTTACAAATTTAATTATAATAAGATATATTTAGAGCATAAAGTAATATTAAGTAAAAGGAGATAGAAATTATGAGTTTATATAAACAATGGACAGATATGGTTGTAGATTACGTTAAGACTAGAGGAGAACAAGCTTTTTGGGATGAATATGGTGCTATAGAAGAAAGTATATATACTAAGCTTTTAGCAACTCACAGCAGTGAATTAAAGGGAACATTTAAAGATTTAGCAGAAAAATATGAAGCATCTACAGTTTTCTTTATGGGATTTTTAGATGGAATTAATGAAAGCTTGGAAGAAGAATTACCTTTAGAAAGCTTTGAAGAAAATACTGAAATAGATGCTAAAGTTGACTTTGAAAAGTTATATTTCAATATGTTAGATGCAAAAGCGGACTACTTATATACATTACCACAGTGGGATGGAATATTTTCAGAAGAGAAGAGAAAAGAAATTAAAAAATCTTGGGCAAGCTCTAAAACTGTTGTTAAAGAAGAAAAGATAGGAAGAAATGATCCATGCCCATGTGGAAGTGGAAAGAAATACAAGAAGTGTTGTGGAGCAGGAAAATAGTTACCAGTTTTAATAAATTAAAAATTAATTGTTAATTTATTAAAAGTGGTTAAAAACATAAGTGAATATTGGAATTTTGTATAAGGGCTGAGGAGTTTGGGTTAATTCTTTAGCCCTTGTTTTGGTTAAAAATCAATTTTAAAAATTCGTTGAGTATTAAAATTTTGCAAATACATAAAATAAAATCAATTAGTTTCCACTTCAGCGTAAGCAAGTGGAGGGAGAGTTTAGGAGAATTGTTAGTCATAGTATAAAGGGTGATTTTAGTGAAAAGGATGAGTAAAGAATTTTTTAAAAGGGATGCGTTAATAGTGGCTAAAGAGCTGCTAGGTAAGATATTGGTAAGAGAAGTAAATGGAGAAACAATAAGTGGAAGAATAGTAGAAACTGAAGCCTATATCGCTAGATTAGACAAGGCATCTCATGCCTATGGGGGACGAATGACTGAAAGAGTTATGCCTTTATATGCAGAAGGTGGCATAGCCTATGTATATTTTATATACGGGAAATACTTTTGTTTTAATGTTATAACTGGTTTAGAGGGAGATGCACAAGGAGTTTTAGTAAGAGCTCTAGAGCCACTGGAAGGATTAGAGAAAATGAGTAAAAATAGATTTTTAAGAAGTTATAGCGAACTCACAAAGAAGCAGATAATAAATTTAACTTCAGGACCTTCAAAGCTTTGTATGGCATTGAACATAGACAGAGATATGAACAAGAAAAATTTAATGGGTGATGAAATATATATAGTTCAGGAAGAAAATCAACAAAGTGTAGAAGAAATAGAAAATATAAAATGTAGCGATAGTCCAATAATAGGAAAAGAAATAAAACATAAATGCAAGACAGTCAAAGAAATAGTTGAGTGTAAGAGAATAGGCATAGACTACGCAGAAGAAGCAATTGATTTCCCATGGAGATTTTATATAAAAGGTAATACATATGTTTCTGCAAGAGATAAAGAAGTAGAAGTGAAACTAAAGAATTAAATAGATGGCTTTAATAATTTAATAAATGTGTAAAGTATAAATTAATCCTAGAGAATTTATTTTATATAAAAATTAATATATGATAAGAAGATAACTTTAGTTATTTAAAATATAAATAAAAGTAATTAACTATAGTAAAATGTACTTATGAAAAGGAAGTGAGTACATTTGAAAAATAATAATTATAAACCAAATGAAGTTGTAGAGTTAATTAATGTATCAGTTAGAACATTACAAAGATAGGATAACGAAGGAATATTAAAAGCATTTAGAACACCAACAAATAGGACATATTATACTTATGAGCAATACAAAGAAAATATAAGAAAAAGATAAAGGAAGATGAAGAAGTTGAAAAAAGCATACAAAATAGAAATTAAACCAACAGAAGAACAGATAACTAAAATTCATAAAACTATTGGTGTAAGTAGGTTCATATACAATTTTTATATTGCTCATAATAAAAAAGTTTACGAAAAAGAGAAAAAATTTATTAGTGGTATGGATTTTTCTAAATGGCTTAATAACAAATATATTCCTCATCATCCTGACAAAGCTTGGATTAAAGAAGTGTCTTCCAAAGCTACTAAACAAGCCATTATGAATGGAGAAAAAGCATTTAAGAAATTCTTTAAAGGGGAAAGCGGCTTTCCTAAATTTAAGAAAAAGAAAAATCAAGATGTTAAAGCTTACTTTCCAAAGAATAATAAAACAGATTGGACTATTGAAAGACATAGAGTTAAAGTACCAACTTTAGGTTGGATTAGATTAAAAGAATTTGGATACATTCCAGTTAACTCTATAGTTAAAAGTGGTACAGTAAGTCAAAAAGCAGATAGATATTTTGTTTCAATTTTAGTTAAAGAAGCTATTAAAGTAAATAATAAACCTTACTCAGAAGGAATAGGCGTAGACCTTGGACTAAAGAATTTTGCAATTTGTAATAATGGTTTATCTAAAAAGAATATTAACAAAACTAAAACAGTTAAAAAAGCAGAAAAGAAACTAAAACGTGAGCAAAGAAAGCTTTCAAGAAAATATGAAAGTTTAAAATTAAGAAATAAAAAAGAGAAAGGAGAAGCTACTCGTCAAAATATCCAAAAACAAATAGTCAAGGTACAAAAACTTCATCAAAGACTTACAAATATAAGAACTGATTATATAAATAAAACAGTAAATGAGTTAATAAAACAAAAACCAAGTTTTATCCGATGACTACCTGCCGTAATACTCCCACTTCTAACAAAGTGGGAGATAACGGCAGCTACGTCCCTGGATAACGATCTCTAACCTTCAGATGGAGTAAAAACTTCATCTGAAGCTAAGAGTTCTGTTTATAACTATTGAAGATTTAAATGTAAGTGGAATGATGAAGAATAGGCATTTAGCAAAGGCAATTGCTGGGCAAAAGTTTTATGAATTTAGAATTAAACTTATTTCAAAAGCTAAACAAAATGGCATTGAGATAAGAGTAGTTGATAGATTTTATCCAAGTAGTAAAATGTGTAGCTGTTGTGGAGCATATAAGAAAGATTTAAAACTATCTGATAGAGTTTACAAATGCAGTTGTGGGCTTTCTATTGATAGAGATTTAAATGCTTCAATCAATTTAGCCAATGCTAAAGAATATAAGATAGCTTAATTAAACAAGCACTTATATGTGTACCCAAGGCTATTTGGGGAATTAACGACTGTGGAGTACTATACAAACTGTAGTAGCTTAGGCAAGGCAGAGTACGTTGAAGCAGTAAGAATCTCAATATGGATACATTTGACTATATTTTGAGTAGCAGAAAATTATGAACATAACTATAATTAGTGTAGGGAAACTTAAAGAAAAATATTTAAAAATGGCCATAGATGAATATAGCAAGAGATTAGGTAGGTATTGTAAACTAGAACTTATAGAAGTTCATGATGAAAAAACTCCTGATAATGCCTCAGAAAAAGAGAAATTAGATATAAAGAAAAAAGAAGGACAGGCTATCTTAAAACATATCAAAGACAATATGTATATAATTGCTTTAGATTTAAGGGGTAAGATGATTTCCTCAGAAGAATTGTCAGATTTTATAGGAGATTGTACCTTAAAGGGAAGCAGCCACATAGCTTTTATAATAGGAGGTTCTCTAGGACTTTCCCAGGAAATTTTAAAGAGAGCAAATTATAAGCTCTGCTTTTCAAAGATGACTTTCCCCCATCAACTATTTAGAGTGATGCTTTTAGAGCAGATTTATAGGGGGTTTAGGATTAGGAGCGGAGAACCGTACCATAAATAAATGAGGTTTTAGTCTTAACTATTGATATATCATGGTTAAGGCTATTTGTACAGGTGGAAATACTGTATCACAAGTAAGACTCAAAGTATTTTCATTAAGAAAAATTAAATTAACTAATAGTTAATTTTTATGAATAAAAGATGAAAATACTTCAATTGTTTAAATTATGCAGCTTTGATATCATTTAATTAACAAAGTAATAAGTTAATTAAATGTATAAATAAATGGAGGAATTATTTAATGGGGATAAGTGAGGTTATTAGATATCATAGAAAAAAGGAAAATCTTACTCAAGAGCAAGTTGCTAATTATTTAAATATAAGTGCACCAGCAGTAAATAAGTGGGAAAATGGAATATCATATCCAGATATAACGCTGTTAGCTTCTCTTGCACGTGTTTTAAAAATAGATGTTAATACTTTATTGGCATTTAATGAGGAATTAACAGATGCAGAAGTAAATAATTTTACAAAAGAGATTAGTGAAATAGTATCAAAAGAGGGGTATGAAAAGGCTTTTGAAAAGGGCAGAGATTTAATTAAGAAATATCCAAGCTGTGATGAGTTAATATTTAATATATCATCGGTATTAAGGGTACATATAGTTGTATCTGAAGTTCAACAAAAAGGTAAATATGAAAGAAAAATTATTGAATGGCTTCAACTTGTAGCAGCAAGTGGTAAAGAAAAGATAGCTTTAAACGCAAAATTATTATTATCAGCAATTTATAGAGAGAAAAAAGAGTATGAAAAAGCTCAAGAAATGATAGATAAGATTCCGGAATTATACACTGGTAAAAAAATTCAACAGGCATTATTATTTGAAAGTAGCGGAAAACTTCTTGAGGCTTACGGTATTTATGAAGGTAGATTATTAGAAAATGCTAATGGAATCTATGGTATTTTATCTCTTATAATAGAAATGTTATTGAAAGAAAATAAATTTAGTGAAGCAGAAGAATATTCAGAACGTGCTAAAAAGCTTGTTGAACTATTTGATTTAGGAACATACAATAAATATATATTAGATTTATCTTTAGCAAAAGAAAAACAGGATAAAGAAAAAACTATAGAAATAATTAGAAATATTATAAATGAAGCAAGTAATATTAATGATTTTATTAATTCAAAACTATATACACATATGGAATTTAATAAGAACAATAGTATGAGTGAAGATGAATACAAAAAAATTATAAAAATGTCAATTAAAAAAGATAAAACATTTGAATTTGTAAAAAATGATGCTAGAATAAAATTTCTGTTGGAATAGCACTAAAGTTGGTAAAAAGAGTTGAGTGTATCCTTTTTGGTGAATAACACTATATAATTTTGGGATTTTTAAATAAAAAAATATATATGTTTATTTTTTATAAAAATTTGATATAATATAAATAAGAAAAGCTTAGTGCGCTAACACTAAGCTAATCCTTAGAACATTTATTTTGTTTTAGGGCTATTAGATGAATTAAATAAAGATTTAATTAAGAGTTAAGCACTATTCTTGGTCGGATGGGTGCTTTTTCTCTTTGCCATTAAGTTCTATATGAATACCAAGAAATTTAATCTTGATAACTAACTTTGAAATAAAAAGATTATGTTTTAAAACTAATTTAATAATATAAATAGTAACAAAGCTTTTTATAGTTAATTCTAGCATATCCAATACCACCCCCTAACTATGATGAAATATCACCAATAGTCCAAGGGGGATAAAACGTTCAAAACCCCCGTAGCCATCCACTACGGAATTCTTAATTTGTACTTTAGAATTATACCATAATTATGTAGAATATATACACAAGAATAAAATGGAAAAACCTCACTTAGAGTAGTTACGGAGAACCGTACCATAAGTAAATGAGGCTTTTACTAAAAATGGATAATTAAATATAAGAGATATTGTGTAGCATATAAAGTTCCTCAACCATAATTTTTAATGAAGTTGAGGAACTTTTAGTTGAATGATTTACAAAATAATAGAATTAACATATAATTTTATATATAGTAATTACCAATCAATTCATATAAATGTAAATTAATCGGTAATAAAACTAACTAATAAATAGTAATTGTGCGCCTAGCTAAGGGTGATTAACCTAGCAGGTGGAAATCCTGTCTGAGTAAGGTCTAGCCAATCAGCAGTAGCGAGTCTTGAGTTGTCATCAGTAATGGTGGGAGCTAAGCATAGACAGCGAGAAAGTAGGGTTGAAATGCTATTGAGCCTCGAAATTTTGTATATCAGAGGGCTGACGTCTTAATTGGTGCGGAAAGCAATATCACATAGGTCGTAATGGCAAGAACTATGTGGCACTGCGGGGTCAAAGGGTTCTTTGACCATATGAATCATGATTGGATAATGAAATTTTTAGGAGTGTATATAAAAGACCCAAATATCTTATGGCTGATTAAGAAATACTTGAAAGCTGGTGTAATGACCGATGGAGTATTCAAGGAAAGCATAGATGGTTCTGTGCAAGGAAATATAATGAGTCCAATAATAGCAAACATTTATATGCACAATGTTTTGATATTATGGTATAAGATTATTTTATCTAAAGAAATCAAGGGAGATAGCTTCCTTGTAGTTTACGCAGATGATTTTATAGCAGGATTTCAGTATAAATGGGAAGCAGAAAATACTATGAACAACTTAAGAAAAGAATGGCGAAGTTTAACCTAGAACTTGAAGACAGTAAAAGTAGATTATTAGAATTTGGTAAGTTTGCAGAAAGCAATAGGAAAGCAAGGGGCGAAAGAAAACCAGAAACATTGGATTTCTTGGGATTTATATTTTTCTGTGGGAAAAGTCGCAGAGGGTATCCATGTGTCATGTTACAAACAAGTAGGAAGAAATTTAGACAAAAAAACTGAAGGATACTAAAAAGTGGCTGTATGATAATAGGACTATGCCAGTTAGAGAAATGATAAAGGCATTAAATCTTAAGTTGGTTGGGCATTATAGGTACTATGGTGTATCTTTCAATGGCAAAATGATAACAAACTTTTTGCATAGAGTACAGCAATTTCTATGTAAAACACTGAATAGGCGGAGTGATAAGAAAAGTTACAACTGGGATGGCTATATAGAAATGCTGAAATATTATCCTTTAGCGAAACCAAAGATATATTTTAAGCTGTTTTAAATGTGAATGTTATTATGAGGAGCCGTATGCGGGAAAGCCGCACGTACGGATTCTGTGAGGAGCTTACATTGTGAAGTGTAAGTCTACTCGACTATATTATTGAGATTAAAATTTAAAAAATAAAAAATGCTATAATATGCAATAAATGGTGTTGCGTTAATTAAAATCAAAGTTGTAAAATAGGAGTTTTGTTGAGGTAAAGAGCCGTGGCTAAAGTTAAGTTGGCAGTAGTAGAAAGTAAGTGCAGGTGAGGATATTGTAAAAAGGGTTATAATGGTAGAACTTGGATGAATCGAGAACGTATTGAAAAGTAAATAATAAGGCAAATAGGAAATTATAAAAATTTGATTTATTTTATTGTATGTATTTTGTTATAATTCTAGTAAAGAGAGAGGTGAAGCAGTATGTATGCTAAAAATATACATTACACAGAAGAGGATTTTGAAAATATTCAGACTAATTATAATGGTAAAGCTGAATATAGTAACGGGTATATTGTATTATCATCTAATACTTCCATTCAACATAATAAAATAATATCAAGATTAAATTTTAAATTAATGTCATTTCTTGATAAAAGTAAATGCGATGTATATACGGAATCTATTGAAGTAATTTTTAGAAATAATGAGGAAGTATATAAATATAAACCAGATGTATTTGTGATGTGTGAAAATTCTACTAGACAAGGTGAAAGTTTCACATCAGCTCCAAAGATTGTATTCGAAGTTATTTCAAAAAGTACCGCAACTCATGACTATATAACAAAGTTGGATGTTTATCAAAGATATGGTGTTCTTGAATATAATATAGTTGAACAAGAAGGGTATGTAGTACAATATTCATTAATAGATAAACAGTATAAAATAACAAATGTTTTTAAGAATAATGATAGTTATATAAGTACAGTTTTCCCAGATATGTCTATAAATCTAGAAGATATATTTAAATTGTAGAGTTGTATTTTCCTACAAAATTAGCCAACAGAAATAAAATGGAAAAAACTCACTTGGAATAGTTACGGAGAACCGTACCATAAATAAATGGCAAAGCTATCATTCCCTATGAAGAGTATTATTATAAAAATAATTGAAAAATATATAAACTGGCAATAGCATTAGGTTAAAAAATAATGGAAAATTAGTAATGCGAAATATTTTAGGTTTCATTAAAGCATACTAAGATTGTAAAGGAGAATGATGGACATGAAAGTAAAGATAGTATGCCAAAGAGATTATGAAACAAAAGAAGTAGAGATACCTATGAATGAAGAAGCATTATTAAAGATTCAAGGGAGCGTACTTGATAGAGATACATTAGGGTATATAACAGCAGCAGATGTAAAATATTATGATGAGCGGGGAAATAAAATAGAAAATATATTTCTTCTCAATAAACAGCTACAAAAGTAAAAGTTGAGGATTAGGTACATGAAAATAAATAACAAGTCAAAGATGCTGGTATATTTTGCGTCAGACAAGGAAACAGGTTCCGCCGCTAGTAGAACTATCGGTGGGTTCTGCTGACGCAGTATGACGCAAAATAGACTAGTATACTGACTTGTTATTTATTTGAATGTGTCTTAATTTAGGTAATAGGTATAACTATAATTTAATATAGTAAAAAATAGTAGCAACCAATTGAGAGTAGGAACTACTATTTTTTTCTTTTTTTAGGATTTTTTATAGGTAATACTAAAAGTGACAATTAAAATATTTGATTTTGCTATTAGAATTTTTAATTTTTATCTAAAAAACTTTCTAAGTTAATTATATGTTGTTCATATGTTCCAAAACCTATTTTAGATTTTTCATTGAAAGCTTCTACATTGTAACAAAGTTTTTTGCCCTCAATTGATGTCAATGTTGATTTTACGGTAACTTTCATGTTGATAGGTGTTGAATTTATATGTTCAACATTAATTTTTGTTCCAACAACTCTATAATTTTCAGGCATTTTATCCATTACTACATTTGCAGATGTATTTTCCATAAATCCAATCATACTAGGTGTAGACAGCACATTGACACCTGTGTTTCCAATAACGTCTGCTGTATTTTCTGGTTTTACTATGTATTCATTAACTACAGTTTCTCCAACTTTCAAAAGAGTACTAAAATTCATTTGAAATCATCCTTTCAACTGTTTTACTAAATTTTTATAATATAATTTATAAATTATTATAACATAGAATCGGAGCTTTAATACCTAATCATATTTAATATAGTATTTATATTAAATACATAGGAAAATATAGATAATATTACAAAGAACAGTATTTTAATTCTATTTGTTCCTTGTCATAAACTTGTTACCTTATGTAGAATTGCTTGTAAAATTTAAATATAAATGTATATATGATAAAATATATTAAGATATATAATAGGTATCTACATTTCCTACATATTTGTACCTAGAATGCAGGGTAACTTAACATTGGCCTTGTTAGAATTGAATATGAAAGGAGGTCGTAATATGGGGTGGGCTCAAAGAATGGAAGCAACAGTGGATTATATTGAAAATCATTTGACTGAGGATATCATGTATGATGAAGTAGCGAAAATTGCTTGCTGCTCAATGCATCAATTTGGACGTGTTTTTTCCTATATTGTAGGTATATCTCTATCTGAGTATATTCGTCGCAGGCGATTAACCCTTTCAGCATTAGAGTTGCAAAGTAGCAATGCGAAAGTAATTGATATTGCAATGAAATATGGATATAATTCGCCAGATGCATTCACTCGTGCTTTTTTCACAATACATGGTGTAACTCCTAAAGTAGCGCGCGCTTTGGGAGTAAAGCTTAAAGCCTATCCACGTATCACCTTTTGTATTTCAATTAAAGGAGATGTAGAGATGGAATATCGTATTGAAGAAAAGGAAGATATAAATTTAGTTGGAACAGTTAAGTGTATAAAGAGGCAATCAGCAAATACTATAGCAAATGACTGGAAAGAATCTGCAGGTGAAGTTTGGACTACATGGGATGAATTTTTAAATGGTGGTACTGATGAGAAGATTGGCGATGTCTACAAGCTCTATCGAGCTCCTATGTGGCAGATGGGCTTTACGAAAACATTAGATAATGGAGAAACATTACTTGCAATAGGTGCTCAGGCAGATGA
Source organism: Haloimpatiens massiliensis (assembly GCF_900184255.1). Lineage (NCBI taxonomy): Bacteria > Bacillati > Bacillota > Clostridia > Eubacteriales > Clostridiaceae > Haloimpatiens > Haloimpatiens massiliensis. The sequence continues at coordinate 153,423 of NZ_LT854637.1, forward strand.
AAATGTTTTGACGGATCTTGATAACTATACTATTCCTGCTAGCAAATGGGCAATATTTACTGTAAGGGGTAGCCTTAGCGGTAAAGAACATCCAATTGATGAAATGTGGGCAAGAATAACAACTGAATGGATTCCAAACAGTGGATATAAAAGAGCAGCTGATTATGAAATTGAAGTATATCCTCCGGGAGACACAAGTTCCGATGAGTATATTTGTGAAATATGGATTCCTATTGATAAATAATACTTTGGAGTTAAAAAAAGTAAAGATACACCCGTTATGGCAAAGCTCATCACAAGCTTATGGAATGTTATTGTATATAGAAATTAAGATTTACGTAATAAACATAAAAGTTGAGAAAAAATTAAAGATATGGCTGAAGAATTTTTTTATAAGCGAATAGTATTAAGAAAATTGTATACGCAAAATTTATGGATTTCAGGCTACTACTCTTTTAAGGAGTAGTAGTTTTTTATTACTTGGCGTGATTATCAGTAGATAAAATATATATTTATAAAATGATAAAATTTACATTAAATAAAACAAAAAATGGGTTAAGTGTAAAAATAAAAAAAGATTTTTAAAATTTCTAGTTTTAAGAAGCTAAAGAACGTTAAGGTATCTTACTTTGATTTTACAATAAGTATCAAGTAAAAAAATATTTTACATTTATATAAATTATGTTACAAATATGGTATTAAATGTAATATAATATAAACAAGCTTTCTAAAATAGAAAGAAAGGAGGGAAGTAGAATGACAAAAAAAAGATTTTTACAATTTGTTGTAAAAGAAACTAAAAAACTTCAAGGGTGTGGTTGTCGTAGAAGTATCCCTGGTGACGAACCATACTAAAATCAAATAAAATGTAAAACTAAAAAACTTATTTGACTGCAAATATATATTTTTTATTTGCAGTCATTATCATTAGGAGGTGAAGTACATGAACTCAGTATATCTAGCTTTTTTAGACAATAGTAATCTACATTACTTTGGAGATTGTTCTATAGTTATAAGAGATACTGAAAAATACATGTTAGATGATATAGAAACATATATAGTAGAAAAGATAAATGGAGAAAAGACTATAGATGATATAGCAAAAGAAATTGATACTGAATTAGAGATTGGTAATTTTGCAGATGTTAGAGAAAAGATTTTTCAGTTCATTAATAGTAAAAAGGAGTTTATTTGTACTAATACTGTGCCGATACATAGTGAAATGTATGTAACAGGTAGCAAAAAAATAAAAATGCCTTATAATTTAATATTTAGTCTTACTAATAAGTGTCACCATAAGTGTATTCATTGTTATAAAGAATCTAGTAATGAAAAGGAAGAACATATATCCAAAGAGAGGATTTTAAAAACTCTTAATTTTTTAAAGGGCAATTTGAATAGTATACAGCTTACAGGTGGAGAGCCTATGTTGCATGATGATTTTTATGAAATCTTAGATTTTTGTAAGGAAAATTTTAAAACAACTATTACTACAACAGGTACACTAATAAATAGTGAAAATGCTCATAGATTTAAAGGATTAAAAAATATTCAAATACCACTATACTCAGCTAATGAAGAGGAACACGATAGGTTTACAAGAACTAAAGGATCTTTTAGAAAAGCCATAAGGGCTATTGAGGAACTTATAAAAAATGACATTTATCCATCCATAGGTTCTATTTTAGCAAAGAACTCTGTTAAAGAAGCAGAAGATTTAATAAATTTATGCATAAGACTTAATATAAAAAGGATAAGATTTGGATATTTATTTCCACTAGAAAGAGCAAGGAATACTAATAATGTTGAGTTATTATCAGAAAAAGAAATATTAAAAATACTTAATTCTTTAAAGATAAAGTATAGGGATAAAATAAATGTAGATTGTGATAAAGAAGAGGACTATAATCCAAAGTTTAATATAAATCAAGAAAGTGTACAACCATATTCAAATTCTAAATGTCTTTTATGCGGAGGAGGCACTTTTTCTTTAGCTATAAGTGGAAATGGAAACGTGAAACCATGCGAAATAATTCCTGATGATGTTTTTTCTATGGGCAATATAATAAATGAAGATATTGAAGAGATAATAACCAATGAAAAATTTGAAAATTTACCAATATGCATGAAAAAATGGCAGAGTGAATTGCAAAATGAAGGGAACGATATAGAAAGTGTATGTGCCCAGTTAAAAAATTACTGTCTTAAATATACGTAGAAACGAATATAATAATGCTAATGTATTTTATATCACAAAATACATTTCACGATACATGGATAGATAAGGAATATTTTCATTATAGGGATTGTGCAGAACTGTATTATAAATAACATAAACCTCAAAAAAGCTATCACTGAAGTAATGAAATAAGTGGTAGCTTTTTTGTAAAGAATAATATAGAATTGTTCTTTATCTATTATAGTAGTATAAAATTATATTAAAATGATTGTGTCAGTGTTTTTTAAAATTGAGGTGATACAATGAATTTAAATATTGAGGAGTTATATAGGGAGTTTTCTAATTTAAAATTTGTGGGCAGTAAGGAACCTTCAATAAGAAATATAAATAAATTAATAAAGAATAAAAAGGTTGAGGATGAAAACTTATTTGTTATAGAAGGATTATGGGCCTATGAAAAAATAATTAATAGCAATATAAGAATAAGAAATTTTGTGTTTTGTCCAGATTTTATTAAAAGCAAAACTATGCTTGAAATGGTTCGATTTATTGTTAGCGCAGCAGATAATTCACATTTAATATCAAGTAATCTATGTAGTAGATTAAGTAGTAGAAATAGTGGTGAGGGATTTTTTTTATTATGTAGTTTTCCGCGGTATAAACTTGATGATATAGAATTGAAGGAGAACAATTTGCTAGTAATACTTGATGGATTAGAGAAACCAGGGAATATTGGAACAATTATAAGATCTGTTGATGGTGCTGGTGGAGATGGAGTAATTATTTGTAATAGTAATGTGAGAAAAACAAATCAAAAATTAATAAAGTCAAGTATGGGATCTAGTTTTATGCTGCCAGTAATAAATAAGGATATAAATGAAATTATAATGTGGCTTAAAGCTAATAAATTTAAAATTATTAGTACTGATCTAAAGGCTACTAAAAATTATTATAATGCTGACTATAAAGGGAGGATTGCTATTATTGCAGGAAATGAAATACATGGTATTTCAGATACTTGGAATGAATGTCAATGTGAAAGAGTAATAATACCTATGTTTGGAGGAGCAGATTCATTAAATGTAGGAGTTGCAGCCACAATGGTTGTTTATGAAGCAAGTTTTTGTCAAAGAGGATTATGAAATTTTCCCATGTATTATTCAAGGGTAGATTATTAATTTTATAAAAGTGAGGTTTAAGGTGAAAAATTCTATTAAGACATAGAAATATAAAAGGGACTAGTTGTAAAATAAAAAAGATAACCGAAGGTTTTAAAAAATTTTGTTAAGACCTTCGGTTATCCATTTATATTTTGAATCTAGAAATTTCAGCTTTTAATTTAGCCGTACTATCCTTTGCTTTAAGAACTTGCTCTAGTACTTCAGTTGATTTATTGTTAACTTCAGATACTTTAGTAGCAATGTCAGTTGTTCCATTTGCTCCTTCATTTGCTGCTTCTGCAACTCCTTCTATAATTTTTAATACATTATTTATTGATGCTAAAAGTTCTTCTGATGTGGCGCTAAAATCTGTTACAATATTATCTATAAAATTACCATCCTTATTGTATTTGTCTGCTACTTTAAGCATTGTTTTATAATCATTATCTACGTCTGTTGACACAAATGTTAGTAGATTGCTAGAATGTTTTCCTAGATTATCTACATTTTCTGTTACTTTATCTGTGATATTTTTTATTTCAACTACTGCATCCTTTGATTGTTCTGCAAGTTTTCTAATTTCATCAGCTACCACTGAAAAACCTCTTCCTGCTTCCCCGGCTCTTGAGGCTTCAATTGCCGCATTTAAAGCTAAAAGGTTTGTTTGCTGTGTTATTTGCATAATAGCTTCTGAAAGTACGGATATTTGTTCTACTACTTTTGATTGTTCTATAGCTTTTTTTAGTGATGAACTTGTGCTTATAAATATATCATTACTTCTTTTTTGTGATGTTTGTACATTTGTTTGAGTTTCTTTAGCCCTAGTGTGTATTTCTTCAGCGTGTTGTGCTCCTTCTGTTGATTTTTCTGCTATGGAATTAACAGCACTTTCTATTTCTTTTGATGTAGCAGACATTTCTTCTGATGACGCTGCTGTTTCCTCCATGCTTGCAGACAATTCTTGAGTTGTAGCAGATACTCCTTCTATGTTTTCATTTAATTTTGACATAGAACCATTTATAGTATCTACAACTACTTCTATATTATCTACGTTTTCAGTAACGGACACCATAATGTTTCTTATATTATTTATGAATTTATTTATACTTTTTGCCAGTTCATTAATTTCATCTTTAGAATCAACTACAATCTCTTGAGTTAAATCTCCTCCCTTTTCGGAAAGAACATCTAACTCCCTTTTTAAAATATCCAATGATTTTGTTATAGACTTGATAATTACTATACCAACACCTACAGATACTAATGCTAAAACTATTAATATAATTAAAGTGAATTTTTTGGAATTTTCATACTGCCTATCTCCTTCTAAACTAGCATTTTCAGAGGCTTGTTTATTTAGTTGAGCTAATTTTAATAAAGTTGAAGATGCTGAATCGAAGGCTTCTTTTGATTCAGTATTTAATATTTTCATAGCTTCTTCTGTTTTTAATTGGTTGCTTAATACAGCTGCTTTTTTGTTTAAATCTAGATAGTGAGACCATTTATCTTTAACATCGTTAATCAATTTTTTATCTTTTTCAGCAGTAGCGGTGTTTTCGTATTTTTTTATAAATTCTTGTATTTCTTTATTTTTTTCTTCCATAGCTTTTTCTTTTGCACTCATTGTTTCTTTATTTTCAGCAATAACATGTTCATATTCCAGTATTCTGAAATCTGAAGTCAGAGTATTTAGTTCTTCTGAATATATAATACCTGGTATCATTTGCTGTGATATGATTGTAGACTTTTCATTTACTGTTTTTAATTTAACTAATGAATTTAAACCAATAAATATAATAATACTTAACAGTAAAAGAACTATAAAAGTGATTTTTGATTTGATAGTTTTTAACATAAAATTTTCTCTCCCCCTTATATAAATCTTAACATTTTACTATTTTTTATCTAAATATATCAATAATTATCATACACTGTCAAATTAAGATTAGCAAGTAATTGTTTTTGAGGAAATAAATAATTAAATTTAAATTATTAGCAAATAAAAGTTTAAAGTAACTCAATATTGTTAAATAAATAAAGTCACACCTCAGTTTACTATAAATAGGGTGTGACAAAAAAAGTTGTATTACAGCTAATATTATTTTTATAATCATATTACGATACTATGTATGTAAATTAACCTATTTAAAATATGTAATTAAAGTTAAAACTTGAGCCTATTTATATACAGGATCAAATTTTAACTCTTTAGAAGGTAGTATTTGTACAAGTATTTAAATAACTGTTAAAATATAGTATTATAGTATATATTAGAAAAATATAAAATATTATCTAAAACAAACAAAGGGGATGGGTATATGAGGAAAAAGTTTGCGCTAGCAATAATTATAGCATTCCTCTCAATTGCTTTAATTGGTTGTAGCAAGGGAGGAACTAAGGAACTATCTACAAAAGAAAAAGTGCAAGACTTTGAATATATGTATCAGGTAATAAAAGAAGGGTATCCTTATATTGATGTAAATAAGAGATTAAATAATGTAGATTGGTTAGCAAATAAAGATTCATATTTAAAAAGAATTAAATCTACTAGAAATGATAAAAAATTTATAAAAGAACTTTCACTAATATTAGCGGATTTGCATAATGGGCATACACATTTAGTCAATAATAAAGAATCCTACAGTATGATTAAAGACGGATATGGTAAACTAGGGTGGTATGATTTTTTTGATGATGATAAGGTTAAAAATAGATATGAAAAATTTGAAAGCCAAAATAAAAGTAAGGATGTAAGTAAAAAAATGTTCTCTAGTAGAGATTTGATACTTAAAGATGTAGTTAAAGATAAGGTTGGTTATATGTATTTGCCACAGATGACTCCAAGAAATAAATCAGTAGAAGAGGATATGAAAATTATTTCTGATTATATAAAAACTTTAGAAAACCATAAAGCTTTGATTATTGATATAAGAGGTAATGGTGGTGGAAATGATCTTTACTGGGAAAGTATAGTTTCTCTTATAGCAAATGAAGATATGGAAAGGCGAGGTTTTTCGTTATTTAGAAATAGTAATAAAATAATAAATGATTATGTTAATGCAAGAGGGATTTATTTAACACCTATGAGTGAATTGTCAGAGGAAGTAATAAATAACGCACCTAAAGAAATTTTAGATAAGTTTAGTGGATTTGTAAAATCCTAGAAAATTATAAAGAGTAATAATTCCAAATTCAAAGGAAAAATATATCTTCTTGTAGATAAGAGTGTATATTCTTCATCGGAATCCTTTTCGATATTTTGCAAGGACACTAATTTTGCAACTATAATCGGTACAACCACTGGTGGAGATGGTGGTGGTAGTGACCCAGTACTATTTGCTTTACCTAACAGTGGATTGATAGTTAGAATGTCTAGCAACATGTTTTTAACTAGGAATGGAAAATGCGATGAGGAATTTAAAACTACTCCTGATTTCCCAGTAGTAAATTGCAAAAGGACTAAAGATTTTAAGGGAGATAAGTGTATCAAAAAAGTTTTAGAACTTGAAGGCATTGGAATTAATGAGCAATAATAATATCATTATAATTATAATACATTAAATTTAACATATGTTTGTGTTAAATTAAAATTATGCAATTTAATATTTCCTAATAAAAATAATTTTAAGCAGTATTTAGAATTGAATTTGAATACAAAATATAAAAAATATATATTTCCTTCTTGACCTTAGTCTAAGACTAAGGTTTAGAATAACACTTGAAGGAGATGAAAGATTATGAAAAATTATTATAGTATAAATGAAGTGGCTAATATATTTGATATAACAACTAATAAAATTAGGTATTATGAGAAAAAAGGATTATTAGTTCCTTTAAGGGATGTAGATAATGAGTATAGAAAATTCACTTATAAAGATATAATGAAGCTGCAAGCAATATTATTATATAGATCAATAGGGTTATCAATTAAAGATATAAAAGACATAATGTTTAATAATAATAGCAGTAATTATTTAAATCACTTTAATAGGGAGTGGCAGATTGTAAGTAATGAAATTGATAGATTAAATGTTGTAAGAAATTCTCTTTAAAGCATAATAGATAATATTTATGAATCAGAGGAGTGTAGAGTAGATGATAATATACTAGATATTATAAAAAGTGCTAGTGAATTGAACAAAATTAAAAATAGTTGGAAGGACAGATGGGATTTTAATAGTTGGGCTGATACTTATGATGAATCTGTAATGAAAGATAAAGGAGTACTTAAGATATATGAAAATTATAACTTAATATTAGAAAATGTATATAATTTAGCTGTAAGTTCCATAATAAATGATTCTCGTATATTAGAGATAGGCGTTGGAACAGGGAATTTAGCTGGTAAATTTTTAGAGAATGATTATGATATAGTAGGAATAGATCAATCTAGAGAAATGCTTCGAGTTGCAAAAGAAAAATATCCAAAGTTAAAGGTTAGGTTAGGAGAGTTTTTAAAAATACCATACAGTGATAAATGTTTTGATATTATAGTGTCCACATATGCTTTTCATCATTTAAATAATGATGAAAAGTCTATAGCTATAAGAGAAATGCTTAGGGTATTAAGAGATAATGGAAAAATAATTATTGGAGATTTGATGTTTAAAGATAAACAGGAAGAAATAAATGTTCTTAAAGGGTTGTCTAAAGAACAAATAGATGAAGTAAGAGATGAGTATTATTCATATATTGATTTTTTAGAAGCTGAGTTTTTAAAGTTCAATAAGAAATTAAAGTATAAAAAAATAGATGAGTTTAACTATATAGTAAAAGTAATTTAAAGAGCGTACATGGATTTGTGCAAATCAAATCTATGTCGCTCTTTAAATTTATAATGGTATAAAGCATTTTTTACAATGTTTATGGCAATTTTAACTATAAAACTAGTAAAAAATATCAATATAATAGATTATATAAAGCTGTATTATAAAATATTATGTAAAAACTTATTTAACGTTACTTCCTGCATTTGTAGAAGATGGGAGTATTACCATAGGTAATCAAAGGATAGATTCATCGGAGGATATATATGAAAATAAAGGAATTATTAATTAATATTCCATACACAATAATGAGAGGCTCAGATGAAATAGATATCCACAGTATTTCATGGGATTCTAGAAGAGTTAAATCTAATGCATTATTTGTATGTGTAAAAAATAGAAATGTAGATAGGCATGATCATGCCAGTGCAGCGGTTAATGCTGGTGCCATTGCACTGGTTGTGGAACATGAAGTGCAGGATATTCCAGAGAATATTACTATTATCAAAGTTCAAAATACAAAAGTTATAGTAGCTAGTATTGCAAATACTTATTATAATGAGCCTTCTAAAAAATTTAATCTTATAGGTGTTACAGGAACAAATGGAAAGACTTCTGTGTCCATTTTTATATCAAAAATATTAGAAGGTCTTGGGCGTAAAGTTGGAGTTATTGGTACTATTGAAAATCGTATTGGAAATAAAACACTAAAAACCCAAAAGAAAAACCCCACAACTCCAGATGCTATTGAACTTCAAGAGTCATTTAATGAAATGATTGAATTAGATGTTAAAGATGTAGTAATGGAAGTTAGTTCGTCTGCACTGGATAATTATAGAGTTTATAAATGTGATTTTGACATGGGCATATTTACAAATTTAACTCAAGATCATTTGGAAGAGCATGGAACAATGGAAAATTATAAAAATGCAAAAATGAAATTATTTAAAATGTGTAGGCTTGGAATTATTAATTCTGATGATAAAGTTTCAAAGGAGATAAAACATAATGCTAAATGTGATATTATAACCTATGGAATCCATACCTCTTGTGATTTTAAGGCAAGAGATATATGTTATTCCCTTGAAGGTGTAAACTTTATATTGGATTTTCATGGTGTTTTAAAGAAAGTAAGTTTTAAAATTCCTGGAAAATTTAGTGTTTACAATGCTTTGGCAGCTATTGCAGCTTGTTATTTTCTAGGTATACCTTTAGATATAATTATTGAAGAAATAAGTAATATTACTGGTGTAGCTGGGAGGTTTCAGGTAGTTCCCAATAATAAGGACTATTTGACTATAGTAGATTATGCTCATACTCCTGATGCCCTTAAGAATGTATTGAGTACCGCAAGAGAATTAACTAAAAATAGGATTATTTTAGTATTTGGCTGTGGTGGTAATAGAGATAAAACCAAACGGCCTATTATGGGAGAAATGGGGGGAGAGTTTGCAGACATGTGTTTTATAACTTCTGACAACCCAAGAAATGAAAATCCTACAGGTATCATAAATGACATTGAAGTAGGAATTAAAAAAACTAACTGCATATATGAGAAAATTCAAGATAGAAAGGAAGCTATATATGCAGCACTTAAGGCCGCTAAAACTGGTGACATAGTTATTATTGCTGGAAAAGGACATGAAAATTATCAAATTGTTGGGGAAAAACTTATACACTTTGATGATGCAGAGATAGTAAGGAGTTTTAAATGAAAATATATTTTAATTTGGATATTATACAATAATTTTATCTGTCTAAAAGAAGAATTTCTAAAATTAAATTTAAATAGTTTCTTTGCTCCTTATGCAACTCATTCCAGAGAAATTTCATAATTCAAGTAATGTAATACTTTTTGTGGGATAATTATTGTATATTATTCGCCATAGGAAATATATGGAAAAATTATAATAGTAGCTCTTAAAAAGGGCTACTAATTTTTGTGTTAATAATTAAATTATATATAGACAAAATGAATAAAAGTTTATTTATATATAGACAAAATCCTAAAATTAACCTATAATTTATATAGAAATATATGAAATAGGGGAGTTGAATAGTATGAAGGAAAATAATAAAGAATTATTTTGGGATGCGACTATTGAAGAGGTGAAAAAAGGGTATATAGAGTTAGAGGAAGGCTATAAATGTATAATTTGTGAGGAAGAATTTGCAAAGGGAAGAATATATGAAATAGATTCTATTCTTTATGATTCAAGAAAAGCTGCAGAGATTCATATATTAAAAAAACATGGTTCTACTTTAGAATATTTATTAGGGATGAACCCAGCATTTACAGGGATATCACAGGTGCAAAGAGACCTTTTAGTACTAATGGCTTCAGGATTAACTGATAAGGAGATTGCCGAAAAGTTAGGTGTAGCACAGTCTACTATAAGAAATCATCGCTATAAGTTACGTGAAAAAGAAAAACAAGCAAAATTATTTTTATCTATAATGGAATTACTAGCATTAAACACAAAGAAAAAGGTGAATAAATTGGATAAAGATACTCTATGTGATGCACACAAAACAGCAACCACACTAGATGATAGATATAACATTACTGATAAGGAAAGAAAAAGTACAATTAAAATTTATATGGATGAAAGTGGAGCTATAAAAGCATTTCCTGCTAAGGAAAAGAAAAAATTAATAATTTTATCTGAAATAGTTAAGAATTTTTCTAAAGGAAAGAAATACTCTGAAAAGGAAATAAATAGAATTTTACAAAGAATATATGAGGATTATGCAACTATTAGAAGGTCACTTATAGAGTATGGTTTTCTTGAACGTTCTAATGATTGTAGTAGTTACTGGGTAAAAGAATAATTTAAAAATAGGTTAAAATTTGATTTTATTAAAGTAACACGTTGTTAATTGGGGGAATTATATAATGCAAAATATTAATTTAGTAAATGGATATATGATTAAATATCTTTCAAAAGAGTACAGTAATATTGTTGAGAATTTATGTGAGAAATGTTCAGATTATTATATATTGCACCAGGGGACAATACCATCTAAAGAAGAGATAGATGAAATATTTATTAGTTTGCCACCTAATAAAAATTATGAAGATAAATTTGTTTTAGGAATATATAAATTTCATGAATTAATTGGTATAGTTGATATTATAAAAGATTTCCCAACTATAGGGGAATGGATGCTTGGATTAATTCTTATTGAACCAGAGGAACGAGGTAATGGATTAGGTAAAATGGTACATGAAGCATTGGCTATATGGGCAAAAGATTTAGGAGCAAAGTCGTTTAGAATAGGAGTAATTGAAGATAACGATAGGGGGATTAACTTTTGGTCTACATTAGGATATAAAAGCATAAAAAAAGTTAATATGAACTTTAAAGTGAAGAGTCATGTAGTAAATGTTATGAGATTACAATTCTAGAACATCTTAAGTTTAGGACTACTGAATTGATTTATTTAATTAAATAAAATTATATGAAAAAGCACAACCTATTCTTGGTAGGACGCAGTGCTTTTTTCATTTGTCTTAAGATTTAATTTAGACATGTAATAATTATTAAATTCAAATTCTAGCAATCAAAATTCATGGAGCTAAGTAATTTACAAAATATTAATGAACATACATAAATATGTTATAATTCATTATAGTGGGGTGAGAAAATGCTAGATAGAGTGAGTATTGCTATTATTGAAGATGAAAAGGTACAATTAGAACTTTTAAATAAATATGTTGAAAAATGGTCAAGCTCTAAGGGCATAAGGGTAGGCATCGAAGACTTTTATAATGCTGAAAGCTTCTATTTTAAATGGAGTATGGACAAAAGATATGAAATACTTTTATTAGATGTTCAAATGCCAGGAAAAAACGGTATTGAACTTGCCAAGAAGGTACGAAATGAAAACAGTGATGTAAAGATAATATTCATAACAGCAGTTACTGATTATATTCAAGCAGGCTATGATGTGGAAGCAATAAATTATTTAATAAAGCCAATAAAAGAAGAAAAGCTATACGAATGTTTAGATAGAGCCTTAGATAAAATTTCAAAGGAAGAAAAAGCAATTCTTATAGAGGCAGAGGGTGAATTTAATAAAATAAATCAGAAGGATATACTTTACATCGAGGCTTTTGCTCATTATATAGAGATAAATACCTTGCAGAATAAATATACCACTAGAAAAAGCATAGGGACTATAGAAAAAGAGCTGGATAAGAATATGTTTGTAAGATGTCATAGATCCTATGTGGTGGGACTTAGGCATATAAATTCTATAAAAAGTACACAGTTAGAATTAGATAATGGAGAAATTATTCCTGTAAGTAGGAGAAGATATCAGGATACCAATGTGGCATTTATAAAGTATTTCAGAGGTGATATAGATGAGTAGTAGGGGTATTATCCTTATAATTGCAGCTATTATAATTTTAATTGTTCTCTTGTTTTTTTTAATTAGATACATACTATTTAAATTAGTGGACAAGCGTATTTCTGATTATCAAGATGATCTTATAGCGAAGCACTATAACGAGGTGGAAAATATTTATAGAAAAATGAGGGGCTGGAGGCATGATTATCACAATCATATACAGACTATGAAAGCGTATCTTAAATTAGGAAGATATGAGGACATGAAAAATTACTTCAACGATTTAGATAAGGATTTGATCCAAATAGATAGGGTTTTAAAAACAGGAAATATAATGGTGGATGCAATACTGAATAGTAAACTATCCCTAGCAATTAGCCAAAAGATAAATATAAATGCTAAGGCAATAGTGCCTAAAAACCTTCAAGTAGCAGATATAGATTTATGTATTATCATTGGAAACTTAATGGATAATGCTATGGAAGCTGCTCTTAAGATAGAAAATCCTGACGAAAGATTTATAAGGGTATACATAAGAGAGATGAAAAAGCAGTTATATATTTCTATAACAAATTCTAGTGGAGGAAAAGTTAAAAAGACAAGTTTAGGATATGTAAGCACAAAAATAGGGATAAACCATGGCTTTGGACTAAAAAGAGTAGATAGCATTGTGGCTAAATATGATGGATTTATAAATAGGCAAAATGAAGAAGGTGTATTTGCAACGGAGATTATTTTACCTATATAGTACCATTGGTGTTTTAAATATAACCATTGGTGCTTTTTTTTATATATTAAAATCTTCGTATTGATATTATATAGTTAGGGAAATAAATGGAGATCTGTAATTTGTAATCAATGATCAATGTACGGATGATCATTGATGAATTATGGATAAAAAATTTAGAATTTAAAAGTGAAAATGAAGGATAAAACTTCATATGAGTTTTTAAAATTTAAATTAGGAAACTGCTGTATAAATTCCAACTTAATTCTAGATTTTAAAGTTTACATTAACTAAGTTAATTGCAGTAGTATTACAAAAAATATAAAAAGGGTGATGATGTTATGAGTGAAAAAGTTCAAAGGGATAAACCTAAATATTCAACATTTACTAATACTATGTATTTAATAAAAAATATCTGGAGATGGGATAAAACTTTATGGTGGTTAGTTATTGTGCAGATCCCAATAACAGTTATTATTCCACTTATAGGTATATATTTGCCTAAGATAGTAATAGATTCTGTAACTTCTAATTTGTCAGTTTCTAAGCTTATGATAAATTTAGGCATACCTGTTGTTATAATGATCTTTTTGAATATAATTTTAAATACTACAGAATCTATAACTTATTTTAGAAAATCGCCTTATAGATTTAGATATATTCAATTAATAATGAATAAAGCAATGGATACAGATTATGAGAATACAGATAGTTTAAGGGGGCAAGAAAAGTTATCTAGAACAGACAAAGCACTTATGAATAACCAAGCTGCTGCGGAGGCAATAGTAGAGGTTATAATAGAATTATTTTCTAATATGATCGGGTTTGTAATATATGCAGGTATAATAGTTACTATTCATCCTTTCATAGTTATATTTATAATTTTATCCTCAGTAATAAATTATTTTATAGGAAGGTATGTAAACAAATATGAGCACAAAAATAAAGAAAATATAGTGCCAATGGAAAGGAAAATAGAGTATATAAGAAAAAGAACAGGAGACTTTAAATCCTCTAAAGATATAAGACTTTATAATATGTTTCCTTGGTTTAAAAGTATGTACAAGATTTTTCAAAAGAAAGAAATTTATTTTAAAAATAAAAATATAAAAAGAAGATACTTTGCTAATTTCATTGATGGAATACTTCTTCTTTTAAGAGATGGAATAACCTATGGATTTCTTATATATTCAGTTATTTATAGAGGTATGGCTATGGGGAATTTTGTAATGTATTTTGGAGCTGTAGCTGGATTTTCTACATGGTTATCAGGCATCGTAAAAAATATTAATACCTTAAATTCCTTTAGTCTTGATATATGTGATTTGAGAGAGTATCTAGAGATGGAGGATAAGATGAATAGAGGACAGGGGATAGAGATTCCTGCCTATGGAATGCCCTGTGATATTGAACTTAAAAATGTATATTATAAATACGGTGGAGCTGAGGATTACACTATTAAGAATATGAATCTGCACATAAAAAAAGGAGAAAAATTAGCATTAGTAGGGGTTAATGGAGCAGGTAAAACCACTTTAGTAAAGCTTATATGTGGATTATACACTCCTACAAAAGGACAAATATATATAAATGGTAAGAAAAGCAGTCTTTACAATAGAGATGATTACTATACTTTGTTTTCTGTGGTATTTCAAGAGATGCATGCTTTGCCTACATCTATTGAGAAAAATATCGCACCAGATATAGAAAAAAATATAGATGAGGATAAAATGCAAAGGGTTCTTAACTTGTCAGGTCTTATGAAAAAAATAGAGTCTCTACCTAAGAAAGAGAAAACTCCAATGGTTAAATCTGTGCATAAGGATGCAGTGGAACTATCAGGAGGAGAGATGCAGAAATTAATGCTTGCCAAAGCACTATATAAGGATGCTCCAATTATAATATTAGATGAGCCTACAGCAGCACTGGACCCTATAGCTGAAAATGAAATTTATCAAAAATACAATGAACTTACAAAAGGACATACTTCCATATTTATATCCCATAGGTTATCTTCTACTAGGTTTTGTGACAGGATAGTGTTTATTGAAAATGGAGCGGTAAAAGAAGAGGGAGACCATTATAGCCTTATGAATAAAGAGGGAAAATATAGAAAGATGTACGACATGCAGAGCTACTATTATAAAAATAATGTAGGAGGAGAGAAATATGCGTAAAAGAGATTTTAAAAAACAAATTAAAATATTAAGATTTAGTTTAAAGGAAGTTTATAAATTACAGCCTTGGATGCTCCCTGTTACTATATTCCACTCACTTTTTAAATCGTTATCTCCTTTTATAAATATATATATGTCTGCATTAATTATTGATGAACTACTTGGACATAAGAATATTCATAATCTTAAGGTGTTGGTAGGAATAACTATAACTTTAAATTTAGGGGTTTATCTTATTTCTAAAGCACTTGAACATTTAAAAGATTTACTCATGGAAATTGTATGTGAAAATCGAGATATGAAATTAAGTGAAAAGATAGCAAATATGGACTATGAGTATGTGGAAAACTCAGAAGTACACAAACTCTACACAAAGATAAGAGAATCTCAAAATTTTAATGGAGGGGGTATATCTTATATTATTGTATGGGGTATAGGAAAATTTATAAAGGGTTTAGTTACAGTTATAACTTCTATTGTCTTGATTATAGAGTTATTTAAGCCCAATGTTATAGGAGGATCCTTATCATTTATAAATTCTAGAGGGTTTTCTTATGCTTTTTTAATTACAATTTTTTTAGGCATAACAATTAGTTTAAAATTAGTATCTAAATCAGAAAAAAATATATTTAAGTGGTTTAATAAAATAATGGATATGAATAGAGTGTGGGGATTTTATTGTGAAATGAATTCAGATTATAATGCAGGAAAAGGAGTGAGGTTATACAATGAAAAACCAATAATTAATGAAGGATTAGAGAGTTTTGGTAAAAATTCAACAAAATTGTTTAACAAAATGGGTAATATGAAGGCAAAATATAATGCATTTGATGCATTAATATCATCACTTTCTAGTGGTATGGTATATTTCTTTGTTGCATTAAAGGCTATAGTCGGCGCTATAACCATAGGCAGTATAGTCAAGTATGTGGGAAGTATAAATCAATTTATGACTGGAAGTAAAGAAGTTCTATCTTCTTTTAATGAAATTGTTAATAATAATAAATACGTAGAACTTTATTATGATTTTTTAAATATTAAAGGACAAAAACATAATGGAACCCTTCCAGTAGAGAAGAGAAACGATGATGAATATCAGATGGAGTTTAAAAATGTATCTTTTAAATATCCAGGGTCAGAGACTTATGCCCTAAAGAATGTTTCTATGAAATTAAATATTGGGGAGCGCCTTGCAATAGTTGGAATGAACGGCTCAGGAAAAACCACTTTTATAAAGCTTCTTTGCAGATTATATGACCCAAATGAAGGGGAGATATTATTAAATGGTATAAATATAAAAAAATATAATTATGAGGAATACATGAGCTTATTTTCAATAGTATTTCAAGATTTTAAATTATTCTCCTTTTCTTTAGGACAAAACGTTGCAGCAACAACAGATTATGATGAAAAGTCTGTAGTGAATGTAGTAGAAGAGGTTGGACTAAAAGAAAGATTAAATACTATGCCTAAAGGGGTACACACATCCTTATACAAAGACTTTGATGAAGAAGGAATAGAAATTTCAGGCGGAGAAGCTCAGAAGATAGCCTTAGCTAGAGCTTTATACCGTAATGCACCTATTATGATACTAGACGAGCCTACAGCAGCACTAGATCCTATATCAGAATTTGAGATTTATTCTAAGTTTAATGAAATAGTAGGCACAAAAACCGCTTTTTATATATCACATAGACTTTCATCTTGCAGATTCTGTGATGAGATAGCAGTATTTCATGAGGGAAGAATAATTCAAAAGGGCAATCACGAAAATCTAATAAAAGATGAAGAGGGCAAATACTATGAGTTGTGGAATTCACAAGCTAGGTATTATAACGAAAAGGAAAGTGCTTAGGTTTTAGGAAAAATATAAACTAAGGTAGTAGTTCCTATAAAATTAGGAGCTACTATCTTAGTTTATATTTTTTTTACGATAAAGATTATTAATCCTTATATTTTACCGCTTATTTGAAATAGACTACCGCTTATTTATAATCAGTAGTCTATAGGGGTAATTATTATTATAATAAGTATATAAGAGAAATAGCTATGAAGCAGTGGTAGTTATTTAATGAAGAAGCATCTTATAGGGAGGTGAAAACTTGAAAGTTGATATTCAGGTAGATTCAAAATATGAAGAAACTAAAGTTGTCATATATACCTCAGAAATTACAGATGAAATACAGGAGGTAATAAACAGTCTAAAAAAAGCTGGAAAGAAGCATATTTTAGGCACTAAAGGAGAGAAAATCTATATTTTAAATCCTCAGGAGATTTCATTTTTTTATAGTGAAAGAGGAAAAGTGTTTGCTCAAACGGATAACTTATATTATGAAGTTAAAGAAAAATTGTATGAATTAGAGGAAAGACTAAAGGGCACGTCTTTTGTAAGAATTTCGAAATCCTCTATCGCTAATGTGAACAAAATCAAAAACTTAGAAATGTTTTTTAATGGAAGTATGTGCGTAAATTTTATAAGTGGTAAACAGGAATATATATCTAGAAGATATATGAAAAATGTTAAAGAATATTTTAATATGGGAGGAAGATAAATGAGTTATGTAAAAAAAGCTTTGCTAAGAGGGTTCTATGGCATAACTATAGGAGTATTTATAAATCAAGTTATTTTTGTAATGATGGCTTTAAGGGGAAGTTTTCCTGCGGATGTGTCTGTAAGTATTATGGTTAGCCAGTTTGTTATATCATCTCTTTTAGGATTTGGAATTGCAGCTTGTTCTGTTATTTTTGAAGTAGATAATTGGAGTTTGTTAAAACAAACGGTTGTACATTTTATATTATTTAGTTTCATATATTTTCCGGCTGCTGTTTGTGGTAAATGGATGCCTGATAATTTAAATGGAAAATTAATATTTATATTAATTTATATATTAATTTATGTATGTTATTGGTTTAGTTTTAAATATTATTGGTCAAGAAAAGCTAGAAAAATTAATGAAGAGATAAAATTAAGAAGAAATAAACTACAATAACATAATATAAAACTTGGCTTGTAAAGTAGATATCTATTAGAAGTATACGATAAATAAAGAGAATATAAAAAATATAGTAGGTATTGAATTTATGAGTACAGTTTTAAATAAATTAAACAATATAAAAATTTTAGATAAAGAAGATATAGTAACTATTAAAAATTATATAGATAATAAATATTCTGAAAATGTATCTTCCAAAAATTCACAAATACTTTCTCATACAATTAGCAGTATTATATATAATAATTTAAAAGGATTACCAGAAGAATTAAAGTCAGATATTAAGAAAGAGGTATTAGTGAATCTTCTTATTAATGGTAAAAAGATAGTTACTTTTAAAGATGTTTTTGAAATTTGTATAAATTATAATGGGATAAGGTATGATTTACCGGAGAAGTTGGTAGATTGGATTAGTTTAAATACAAAGATGGAGTTTACAACAAGTGATCTTCAGCAGTGTTTTAAAGACGTAGGTTTTAAAGATATAAATGTAAATATTTCAACAAATGAAGATAAATTAATAAATCAAGACATTTCAGTAAATCAAAATAAATTTATAAATGAAAATATATGTTTGAATAATCAATATGAATTAGCAAATAAAAACACGTGTTTAAAGGATCAATATGAATTAGTAAATGAAAATTCATGTTTAAAAGGTCGAGATGAATTAGCAAATGAAAATTCATATTTAAAATATAAAAAGGAATTAGCAAATAAAAATTTATGTTCGAAAGATCAAGCTTATAAGCAAAATAATGAGAATACTCTACTGCACAGTAATATAGAAGAGTATAAAAAGTCTAAAAATTATTTAATAAGAGAATTGCTATATTGGAAAAAGTTTAAAAAAATACAAGTAATAGTTATTGTAACTATTACTTGTATTATATTACTAGGTGGTATAGGGAAGGCTTATTATTCTAATGTGAGTGGGAAACAGCAAATAAAAGAAAACACCATGGTTAAAGATGAGAAAAATAAGAGCATTGCAAGTAAATATGTAAATTCGCATATGCCTAAATATATGAGATATAAAAAAATAAATGAAGTAAAGTTAAAGGAATTTTTATGCAAACGTAGTTCTCTTTTAGCTGAAGAACCATATTTTTCTACTATACTTTCTATAGCAGAGGAATTTAATGTAAATCCAATTTTACTTTTTTCCATAACAGGTCAGGAACAAAATTTTGTGCCGAAAAATAGTGCTAATTCAAAAAAGATAGCTAATAATCCGTTTAATGTATATCATAGCTGGATGGAATATAATACAGATATAGATGATAGTACAAAAATAGCTTCAAGAACAATAATTAATTTATCTAAAAATATGCCTAAAGATGAAGATCCCTTTAATTGGATAGGCAAAAGGTATGCGCAGGATAAGGGATGGAGTAAAGGTGTAAAGGCTATCTTTAAAGAATTGACTGAATATGTGAAATAGGATTTACGGACTAATTTGAAAATAAATGCTTACTAACCTATAATTATATATAGAGAGAATATGGGGGATGGGTAAAGTGAATATAATAATAAAAAAAATTACAAAAGAAAATTATAATGATGCATTAGCGCTTCATGTTGCAAAAGAACAGGAAGGGTTTATAGAAAGTACAAAAGAATGTTTAGAAGAAGCAAAGGAGTCAGACTTATGGAGACCAGTTGGTATTTATAATGAAAAACAATTAGTGGGATTTTCTATGTATGGACTTTTTAAAGATGAAAAAAATATAGGAAGAGTATGGCTTGATAGATTTATGATTGGAAATGAGTATCAAGGAAAGGGTTATGGGAACAGAAGTCTAGATATATTGATTGAGAGATTATTTAATGAATACAATTGTGGTCAAATATATTTAAGCGTATATGAGGATAATGCACAAGCTATAAACATGTATAAACGTAGAGGATTTAAGTTTAACGGAGAAATTGATATAAATGGTGAGAAAGTAATGGCTTTAAAGAATAAAAATTAAATTTTTACCGTAAATATAAAATGAAATGGTAGAAAATTGATAAGTAAAGCGCCTAGAAGGTTAAAGTATACCTTTGGGTGCTTTTTATTTTTTAAATAAAAATTATATTACAGTTAATGATATAATTAATGTATAATCAATTATAAAACACTATAATAGGTCAAAAACATATATTTTAGTGTTTTAGCTTGAAAGTATTTTATAAGGGAGAAAAATTTGTTTATATTTGTTCACAAAGGTGGCAGTTAATTATATTTTTAGAAGGAGACATATTTATGAGACTAAATAATTTTATCAGTTCTACTGGACTTTGTTCTAGGAGAGAAGCGGATAAATTAATTAAGAATAAAAAAGTAAAAGTTAATGGAGAAATTGCAACTATAGGGCAAGCGGTAGATGAGGAAGACAAGGTTGAAGTAAGCGGTAAAATATTAAAAAGTAAGAAAAAGCATGTTTACATTGCCTTAAATAAACCTGTAGGTATTACTTGCACTACTGAGAGACATATAAGGGGAAATATTATCGATTTTGTAAATCATCCAGAGAGGATTTTCCCTATTGGAAGGCTTGACAAGGATTCTCAAGGTTTAATTCTTCTTACCAGTGATGGTAGCATTGTTAATGAGATTTTAAGAGAGCAGAATAATCATGAAAAAGACTATATTGTAACAGTGGATAAGGTAATTAATTCTTCTTTTATAAATGGAATGAGAAATGGAGTGAAAATATATAACCCTGTTAAGAAGCAATATACAGTAACAAACAAGTGTAAAGTAGTTAAATTAAAAGACAGAACCTTCAAAATCACATTATCTCAAGGATTAAATCGTCAAATTAGAAGAATGTGTGAATATTTTGGGTATAAAGTTATAGATTTGAAACGCGTAAGAATTACTAATATAACATTGAAGGGATTGCCAGTAGGAAAGTGGAGAAACTTAACAAGAGAAGAAGTTAAAAAACTTAGAAATAATAATGGTGTATAAAGTAGAAGTTATATTGATAGGTTATTACCTAGTGGTATTAAGTTTGTATGAGAATATATAAGTAAAAGGAGGCGTAAAAATGAATGTTGTAGAAATTAAAAACCTCACTAAGAATTACGGTAAAAATAGGGGTATTACTGATGTTAGCTTTAATGTGGAACAGGGAGAAATTTTTGGATTTATAGGACCGAATGGAGCAGGAAAGTCTACAACCATAAGAACACTGTTATCTCTTATATACCCTACCAGTGGAAGTGCTACAGTTTTTGGAAAGGACTGTGTAAAGTTTGCCTCGGAAATCAAAATGGAAATAGGATATGTTCCAGCAGAAGTATTTTATTATGATAACATGAAGGTCAAGGAGCTTTTAAATTACTCAGCTAGTTTCTACAAAAAGGATTGTAGTAAGAGAATAAAGGAATTAGCCCAAATAATGAATTTAGATCTTAACAAAAAGATTGATGAATTATCCTTCGGAAATAAAAAGAAAGTAGGGATAGTTCAAGGATTACTTCATGAACCTAAGCTTATTATACTTGATGAACCTACCAGTGGCTTGGACCCTCTTATGCAACAAAACTTCTTCAATTTATTAAAAGAGGAAAATAGAAAAGGAGCAACTATCTTATTTTCTTCTCATATTTTAAGTGAAGTTCAGAAATTATGTAGTAGAGTGGCTATTATTAAAGAAGGTAAAATTATAAAGATTGAAAAAATTAGTAAATTAAAGGCTGATAACTACAAAAGATTTAGAATTGAGACTTCAAATAATATAGAAAAAGATTATTTTGATATGAATGGGGTAAATGCATTAGATATTAAAGATGGAGTAGTTAGTTTTCTATTTAAAGGAGATGTTAATCTAATTATGAAAAAACTCTCACAGGTAGAAATATCCAATATATGGATAGAAGAACCGGACCTTGAAGAAATATTTATGCACTATTATGAAAAGGAGGAATAGATTCATGAATATGTTTTTTTATGAACTAAAAGCTTACAGAAAGTCAACATTTATATGGATTTGTTCCTTATGTGCATTGACTATATTTTTCTTAAGCATGTTTCCAACTTTTTCAAAAGAAGCTGTAGAATTTCAAAAGTTACTGCAAGGATTTCCAGAGCCAGTAAGAAAGGCTTTTGGGTTTTCGGGAGATATTTCTTCTTTTCTAAACTTTTATTCTTATATATTTTTATATATAGTGTTGTGTGGGGCAATTCAGGCAATGAATTTAGGCACATCAATTTTATCTAAAGAAATGCGTGAAAAAACAGCAGATTTTCTTTTGACAAAGCCAGTTACACGCAGACAAATAGTCACTTCTAAGCTTTTTGCAGTAGTCACATCTTTAGTTATTACTAATATTATTTATTTTATTACGGCTAGTATCATGGGAGCTATTGTAAAAGAAAACATTTATAGTATTAAAATATTTAGTATGATTTCTATTACATTATTTTTTATTCAATTAATATTCATGTCTTTAGGAATTTTAGTGGCTGTAGTTGTACCTAAAATTAAATCTGTGATTTCAGTTTCTTTAAGTACTGTATTTGGTTTTTTTATTATAGGTATGTTTCAAGCTGTTATTGAAAGTGAGGCATTTAGATATATAACTCCATTTAAATATTTTGATACGGCATACATTATAAAAAATGGGCAGTATGAAGTTTCATTTATTATTTTAGCTGTAGTAGTTGTTATAGTAACTATAGCAGCCAGTTATTTTATATATTGCAAAAGGGATATCCATACAGTTTAATAGTGGTTGAAAAGGGTAAAAGGGAGGGAAAAATTATGAATTTATATATTAGAGAGATGAAAGCCCATAGAAGAGCCCTTATTATATGGTGTATTGCTATGATATTTATGGTTGGGTCTGGCATGGCTAAGTATTCTGGTTTATCATCTACAGGTCAATCTATGAGTACTATTATTACTAAGATGCCCAAAGTTTTGCAATCTATAATGGGGGCTGGTTTATTTGATTTATCAAAGGCTAGGGGATTTTATGGGGTACTTTTTCTATACTTAGTAATAATGTCAACTATACATGCTGCTATACTTGGATCGAACATTATTTCTAAGGAAGAAAGGGATAAAACATCAGAATTTTTATTTGTAAAACCTATGTCAAGAAATAAAATTGTTACATGTAAAATATTAGCGGCCTTTTCTAATATTTTAATACTAAATATTGTAACTCTTATTTCTTCACTTATTATTGTAGGGCAATACGCAAAGGGGGAGTCAGTAGCTAAAGATATAGGTGTATTAATGATTGGAATGTTTATATTACAGCTTATGTTTATGTTTTTGGGAACAGGGATAGCTGCCATAAGTAATAAAGCTAAAAATGCTACTCAAATAACTACAGGAATATTGATGTTTGCGTATATTTTATCTATGGCAATTGATATGGATAAAAGTCTTGAAAAGTTAAAATATCTAACACCATATAAATATTATGATGCTAAAAATTTAATGCAGGGTAAGGGATTTGAAGCTATATATTTAATTTTATCTTTTATAATTATTTTAACGCTATTTGTTTCAACATATGTATTTTATGAAAAGAGAGATTTAAAGGGATAAAAAAAATATATTAAAAGGAGTAAAAGATAGTACCATTGCATTGTAATAAGGGACTTAATTTTAGTTATTAGTTTTATGCCAAATCCAAGACGTAGACTAGGATTTGTATAGTATTCTTGAGAGATTTAGGGTCAAATGTTATAATAGCAGAAGGTATTGAAGAAACAGAACAAAACCTATTTAAAGAAAATAATATACAAGTAATTGTGCTAGCTTAAGTAATTTGAGATGAAGTTGTAGAATGCTATGTAAAAGATAAAATAAAATCTGCAGGAGGCATTTGCAGGGAACAACAAAAAGAAGGGTAAGGATACTATAACAATAGCTTCTACAGGAAGGAGTTAAAATGCCAAGACCAACAAAATTTAGAAATGTAGAGTTTTTCCCAAAAGACACGTATTTTGTTCCACAGGGAAAACATAAATGTGAAATAGAAGAAATGGTTTTAAAAGTAGAAGAGCTTGAGGCCATGCGATTGAAAGATATAGAAGGATTAAAGCAAGAAGAATGTGCTGAAAAAATGCAGATTTCACGTCAAACTTTTCAAAATATAATAGACAGTGCTAGGAAGAAGGTTGCTATAGCGTTAACAGAAGGAAAGGCTATAAGCATAAACGGAGGAAACTATACTACAAGGCACTGTAAATTTAAATGTAAAAGCTGTGGTATTACTTATGAAGTAAATTATGAACAGGATAAACATAAATGTCCTGAATGTGGTTCTGAGGAAGTAATGTGTAGTAAAAAAGCTGGATTTTGTAAGAGATGGTGTAATGGAAAATATAAAGATGAATAATATTAATCCCCAGTTATCAATAACTAATTTCCAAACAATAGAAAGTTGTATGGATATTAGCTACT
The DNA here is from genome assembly GCF_900184255.1 of Haloimpatiens massiliensis. Classification (NCBI taxonomy): domain Bacteria; kingdom Bacillati; phylum Bacillota; class Clostridia; order Eubacteriales; family Clostridiaceae; genus Haloimpatiens; species Haloimpatiens massiliensis. Next base: position 178,200 of record NZ_LT854637.1, read on the forward strand.
AGATACTGGGGATTAGTGTTTTATATGTTTCTCAAGTTTTTCATGCTCAAATCTAAAATCTTTGCAGAGTGCGTTATATAACCAGTGGATATATAGTCAACTCCTGTAGCGGCGATAGAAGCTATTGTGTCTAAGCTTACATTACCTGAAGCTTCAGTTAAAGCTCTGCCATTTACTATGTTTACGGCTTTTTTCATGGTTTCTAAATCCATATTGTCTAGCATAACAATGTCTGCTTTAGCCGCTAATGCTTCCTCTAGCATTTGAAGATTTTCTACCTCTATTTCGATTTTTCTTACAAAGGATGCGGCTTCTTTTGCAGCATTCACAGCATTTTTAACGCCACCTGCGGCACTTATGTGGTTGTCTTTTAAAAGTATTCCATCGGAAAGATTAAACCTATGGTTGTGGCCTCCACCTACTCTTACGGAGTATTTTTCAAATACTCTCATATTTGGAGTGGTTTTTCTAGTATCTAGAAGTTTAGCTTCAGTGCCTTGAAGTTTATCTACAAATTTTCTTGTAATGGTTGCAATTCCACTCATTCTTTGAAGAAAATTAAGGGCAGTTCTTTCGCCTATTAAAATATTTCTAGTGTTTCCTTTTATAGTAGCGATAAGTGTTTTAGGCTCTATCTTATCCCCATCTTTTTTATAGAACTTAACTTCCACATCTCCTAAAAGAGTAAAAACTCTTTCAAAAACTTGAAGACCTGCTATTATGCCATCTTCTTTGGCAAATAAATCTACTATGGATTTAGAATTTTTATCTATTACAGATGTGGTTGTTATATCTTCATTGGTTACATCCTCTTTTAAAGCAGATAATATAGCTTCATCAGTATTTAAATAGTTCATCATGTAAATCCTCCGACCTTCTTTTTAGTTCTTGTATGACAATTTTTCTATTCTCTTTTTTTAGGTTTTCAACTTCACATTTAGTAAAGGTTTTTGTGTATTTAATTTTTTGTAATTTTATATTATTTATTTTATTATTTATAGAAATAGCAGCTCTTCTAGAGAAAACTAAGCCCTCTAAAAGAGAATTGCTAGCAAGTCTGTTTGCACCGTGAACGCCAGTACAGCTAATTTCTCCTACAGCATATAGATTTTCCATGGAGGTTTTTGAATACAAATCCACTGATATGCCCCCCATAAAATAATGTTGAGCAGGAGATACTGGTATAGGTTCTTTAGTCATGTTTATACCTTTGTCAAGACAATGATTGAAAATAGATGGAAATCTGTTTTCAATGTAACTCTTATCCTTAAAGGAAATGTCTAAATTAACATAAGGTACTTTAAATTTTTTTATTTCACCATATATAGCTTTTGAAACCACATCTCTAGGCAATAGTTCATTCACAAATCTTTCACCTTTAGAATTAAATAAAAGACCGCCTTCACCTCTAACTGCTTCTGAAATAAGAAAGCGTTTGGCATCTGTATTTTTTTCGTAAAGAGCCGTCGGGTGAAATTGAATGTATTGAAGATTTTCAAGTTTAACATTATTTTTTAAAGCTATGGCGATGCCGTCACCCGTCATTATCCTTTGGTTAGTAGAATTTTTAAATAAACCTCCAATACCTCCAGTAGCTAGAACTACCACTTTAGAATGAATGTTTATTTGCTTTCCATCTTTAAATATTATTCCACCAACACATTTATTGTTTACATTAATTAAATCACATATATAGGTGTCTTCATATATAGTTATATTTTCATGTTTTTTTACCTCATTTATTAGAGTATCTGCAACTATTTCACCAGTGTGATCTTTGCTGTGAACTATTCTATTTATGCTGTGAGCACCTTCACGAGTATATAAAATTTCATCCTCTGCTTTATCTAGGTTCATACCTATATTCACGAGATTTTCTATATTCTCCATAGATTCTTCTGCTAATACCTTTACAGACTCAAGCTTATTTTTGTACTTACCTGCTTTTAAAGTATCTTCAATAAAGCTTGGGATATCATCCTTACTTCTAGCGGTTGCGATTCCACCTTGAGCTAGATAAGTGTTAGTGTCTGTAATTTTTGATTTTGAAATAAGTAGTACTTTTAAGTTTTTATTTAGGTTTAAGGCACAATATAGACCCGAAACCCCGGAGCCTGCAATTAGAACGTCTACATTCATTTCCATAATTTTTACCTAGCCATTTCGTGCATATTCATTAAAGCCCTATGAGCTTTAATTCTTGTATCTTGGTCTAATATAATTTCATTTTGCATATTTAAAAGACTATTATATACATCTTCAAGAGTAGTTTTTTTCATATTACTACAAATCATGCCGCTATCTATAACATGGAAGTTTTTATTAGGATTATTTTTCTTTAATTCATAAAGAACGCCTTCCTCTGTTACTATTATGTAGTTTTTATTAGTACTTTCAGTGGCATGTTTTATAATCCCAGAAGTACTTCCTATATAGTCTGCTATGTCTCTTATTTCCTTATTACATTCAGGATGTACAAGAATTTTTACATCTTCTAAGGAATTTTTTAATTTTAAAATACTTTCTTTTTCTATTTTTTCATGAGTTGGACAGAAACCCTCCCATAAAATAAATTTTTTGTCTGGGAATTGTTCTGCTATGTAACCACCTAAGTTTCTATCAGGAAGGAATATAATTTCCTGGTTGTCAACTTTGTTTATTATTTTTAGAGCGCTAGATGAAGTAACACATACATCACAAAGGGCCTTAACTTCTGTAGATGAGTTTATATAACATACAGTTAAAGCTTTAGGATGCTGACTTTTTAATTTTATTAAATCAGCAGTATTGGCCATATCAGCCATAGGACATCCCGCATCAAGCACTGGAAATAACACTGTCTTTTCAGGAGATAAAATTTTAGCACTTTCCGCCATAAACTTTACACCACAGAAAACTATTATAGACTCTTTGCAATCTCTTGCAATTTCACTTAAATAGTAGGAGTCGCCTACTGCATCAGCAATATCTTGAATTTCTGGTATTTGATAATAGTGTGCAAGAATTATTGCATTTTTTTCCTTCTTAAGTTTTAAAATTTGGTCTTTAATATCCTTTTCCATTTTTACCCCGCTTCCCTCAATTGTTTTATTCCATAATCGTCAGCTGTTACTTCCTTTTATATAAAGGATTGAAGAGCTGATGATTGGTGGATAGGTTAATATAACAACTTTGTAAATAGTATATCATTGCAATATATACAATTCAATAATTTAAAAATATTGCAATAATTATTTTATGAGTTTTTGGAATAGTTAAATACCATAGTCATAATGAAGTTTTTTTTAGAAATAAAAAAAGCTGCTTATAGATATATTTATAAGCAGCCTATGGAATATTAAAAGTCCACATTACTCTAATGTTCTAATGGATGATATTATGCTATTAGAGGTTACATTAAGTATTTTGCCATTATTACCTAAAAAACTCTTCATGCAGTAACCCTTTTATCATCCACTATTTCTCCATCTCTAAGGGTTATAATTCTATCTGCAAGGGAAGCTATTTTAGGGTCATGAGTTATCATTACAAGAGTTTGATTATATTTTTTAATGGACATGGTTAAAAGCTCCAAAACTTCTTGACTATTCTTAGTGTCTAGATTTCCAGTAGGTTCATCTGCAAAGATTATTTTAGGTTTAGTGGCAAGGGCTCTAGCTATAGAGGCTCTTTGTTGTTGACCTCCAGATATTTCTCCTGGAAGATGCTTTTTTCTGTCCTCTAGTCCTAAGGTTTTTATAAGCTCATGTATATATTGTTCATCAATTTTTTTGCCATCCATAAGAAGAGGAAGTTTTATGTTTTCTTCAATAGTTAATATAGGAATTAAATTAAAAAATTGAAATATAAAACCTATATTTCTCCTTCTAAATCTTGAAAGCTCCTTTTCGCTCATTTCATGTATATCATGACCATCTATACGCACGTGTCCAGCAGATGGCTTGTCAAGACCTGCAAGAAGGTGTAAAAGAGTACTTTTTCCAGAGCCACTAGGCCCAATTATAGCAGTAAATTCTCCTTCTTTTATGCCGATATCTGTAGGCTTTAGTGCTTTAACAGCAGCTTCCCCAAAGCCATAAGTTTTTTGAAGATATTCTGTTTTTAAAATTTCCATGGTAAAGCCCCCTATTTAAAATGTATTTTTGAGATTACCTATGTAATTATAAAGTATTACGGTATTATTGTGTAATAGATACTAACTTATGATAAAATTACACCATTTATGGTAAATATATTAATAATATACCATAAATAATTATAAAATTCAAAATAATATAAATTTGACAATAATAGTATAAAATGATAATTTATATATGACAGTAGTATATTATTTAAAAGAGGAGACAGATATGTATAAATTTAAGAAAAAGTTTCTCTCTAAAAATGATGTAACACTATTAAAGAGAACTTTTAATTATGTAAAACCATATAAAATGAGATTTTTTATATTTTTAATGTTTACTATCATAATAATATTACTAGGGATAGTTCAACCTTTGATATGGGGTAGTATTGTACAATGTTTAGCTTATAAAGATTATAAATCTATCTTCAATAAACTTATTTATTTATTAGTAGTTTTTTTATTAGAGTCCTTTAGCCAATTTATTAAAAATTATAATCAAACTATTTTAAGTAATGATTTGTCTTATGATTTAAAAGTGGACATGTATAGTAAAATGTTGAATTTACCTATGAAAGTTTTTGATAAGAACAATATTGGAGAGTTTATTTCAAGATTACAAGGAGATATATTTACTTTAAGCAGCATAATAACCAATGATTTGGTTAATGTCATTATAGATATACTTAAAATTGTGGTTTTAGGAGTTGTGATATTTAAAATAAACATTAAGCTATCTCTTGTAGTACTAGCGGTTTTCCCATTTTCATATATATGTTTTGTTAGATTTGGAAAAAACTTAAGAAATATTAACGGAGAAATTAAGATACTAAATGATAGATATTTTAGTATTCTTCAGCAGGCTTTGGTGGGTATAAAACATATAAAGGCATATGGATTAAAAGAAAAGAGTTGTACTAATTATAAAGATATTTCAAAAAAGATAAAAGAGAAAGAGATAAAAATAAGTATCACTGGAAATTTATCTTTTGTAATTTCAAGTATTATAAATTATTTAGATGATTTAATAGTTATAGCATTGGGGATATATTTTATATCTAAAAATACATTAAGTATACAGTATTTTATAGCCTTTGTGTCTTATTCAGGGCAATTTTCTCAATCACTCATTTCAGTTACTAAAATAAACTCTAATATTCAGCAAGCACTAGTATCTTTAGAAAGAATATTTGGATTAATAGATAATATTGATTTTCCTAAAGAGAAATTTGGGGATAAGTGTATAGAAAATAATAGGGATATAGAATTTCAAAATGTTGAATTTTCTTATGAAAATAATAAGAAAATACTTAAAAATATTAAATTCAATGTCCAAAAGAATCAACTTACAGCTATAGTAGGAAGAAATGGTAGTGGTAAATCCACTATATTTAATCTTCTTTTAAATTTTTATAAACCTAATCATGGAGAAATATTGATTGATGGAATTGATATAAGAGATCTGACTGAAGAATCTATAAGGAAAAATATTTCAATTGTACAACAACAACCTTTTTTATTTAATTTATCTATAAAAGAAAATATGAAACTAGCTAATCCAAAATCAACAGAAGAAGAAATTGAACAAGTTTGTAAACAAGTCTTTATGCATGAATATATAATGGGGTTAGATGAAAAATATGATACGGTAATTAATGAAGAGGCCAGTAATTTGTCTGGTGGGCAAAAACAAAGATTGGCACTTGCTATGTGCATGCTAAGAAAAACACCCATTATCCTTTTAGATGAAGCTACTGCTGCTATGGATACAGAGGCAGAATATTTAATAAGTGAAGCTATAAATAATATTTCTAAAGATAGAACGGTTATAGTAATCACTCATAATCTATCAATGATTAGAAACGCTGATAAAATTATTGTATTAGATGAGGGAAAAATAGTTGGACAAGGATCTCATGAGTATTTGATTAAAAATAATCTAGTTTATAAAGATTTATATAGTCACGAATTTGATTTGTTAAGAGAGGATATGGAATTAAAAGTATTAGCAGAAACCAGTGCTGGGGTGAGCAAGGATGATAAATAATAAAGTTAGAGTTGTGATTATTGATAGTGGTATAGATAGGAGTAAAAACAATTTAAAAGATAATGTAATTGAAGCTATATCTATAAAAATAAATTCTAAAGGGTATATAGAAAAAACTGAAGAATCTGTGGCTAACAATGATCATGGCACTTTAGTAGCAAGTTGTATTAAATATATATATGACAATGTAGAATTGATAGATATAAATATACTAGATAAAAATCTTACAACTGATGGGAGGGTGCTTTTAAAAGCTTTAGAAGAATCTACAAAATATAATCCTGATATTATACATTTAAGTTTAGGAACTACTAAGTTTAAATATTGGTTTCCTTTAAAAAGAATAGTAAGAAAATTGCGAAAAAACAATATCATTGTAATTTCAGCAGCTAATAATTATGGATTAAAATCTTATCCAGCTTATTTAAAGGGTGTCATAGGGGTTAGGGGTAAAGAAGTAGAGGATCTAAATTGGCATATATATGAAGATGGTTTTTATTATGCACCATACAAGTTGCCAAAGGAATTGTGTTATAAAAAAAATCAAGAGAAAATTAGGGGTACAAGTATAGCTGCTGCATATATAACAGGTTATTTTTGTAAGTATGTTAAAAATGGTAATAAAAATATAATATTTTAATAAATTTTAGTGGGGGCGTGAGTATATGGATAATAAAGACATTAAAATGGGTCAGCTTCTTGAGAGTTGGGAGGGAAATAATGAAGATAAGAAGGTTAAAAATATTACTTTATGTGTAACAGAAGATTGCAATTTAGCTTGCAAGTATTGTTATATGACAGGAAAAAATCATAGAAAAAAGATGACTTTCGAAACAGCTAAAAAATGTATAGATTATATACTTTCTAATAGAGAGGAATTTAGCGAGGGGTCTGTGGTTTGGGACTTTATAGGAGGAGAACCTTTTTTAGAAATTGATTTAATAGATAAAGTATGTGATTACATAAAAATGAAAATGTTTATGTTAGATCACCCTTGGTTTGATTCATATAGATTTAGCTTTTCTACAAATGGACTTTTATACCACACGGAAAAAGTACAAAGTTTTATAAAGAAGAATAAATCTCATTTATCCATAGGGATTAGTATAGATGGAAATAAAACAAAACATGATTTGCAGAGGGTATATCCCAGTGGAAAAGGTTCATATGATGATGTAATGAAAAATGTTCCTTTATGGTTAAAGCAGTTTCCTAATGAAAGTACAAAAGCTACATTTTCACATAATGATTTACCATATCTTAAGGATAGTATTATAAGTTTGTGGAACAATGGCATAAAGGAAGTTGCTGCTAATGTTATATTTGAAGATGTATGGCAAGAGGGGGATGATAAAATACTAGAAAAGCAATTAGATGAACTTGGGGACTATATATTAGAAAATAAATTATGGAATGAATACTATGTTAGATTTTTTGATCCATCCATAGGTAATCCTTTAAGAAAGGAATCGTTGGAAAGAAACTTTTGCGGTGCAGGTAAAATGTTAGCCATAGATTGTGACGGAAATTTCTTTCCATGCATAAGATTTGTAGACTTTGCTTTGGAGAAAAGAAACGGAAGGTGTATTGGAAATGTAGAAAAAGGCATAAACAAGGATAAATTGAGGACATTTGATGCACTGACATTGCAAGATCAAAGTAAAGAGGAATGTATTAACTGTGAAGTAGCTACAGGATGTGCATGGTGTACGGGATTCAATTATGATGATTCAGGTTCTATTTATAAAAGGAGTACACATATATGTAAGCTTCATAAGGCTACAGTTAGGGCAAATAAAAGATTTTGGGCAAAATACGAAAAGCTTACTGGAAATCCATCCCTAAGAAGAGAATACGAAAATGTTGAAGACAAAAAATATATGCTAGTAATGCTCCAAGATGATATAACTCCACACTGCTCATATAGAAATAAAAAAGGTACTAAAAATAAAATGAGCATGGAATTAATTGATAGAGCAATGGAATTTGCCAGTGAAAATGATTTTGAAATAGTTTTTATGGGGGAAAAAGGTGAAACACCCATAAAAAACAAAGGTTTTTATATGTCTTTGGTAGATTCAAATTCTAAAGAAGCAAATAAAAAGTCCATAGTAATTTATGATAATGATGTTTCTAAAATAAACAAGAATTCAGACACATGCATTTTACTTATAAACAAAGATAATATTGAAAATATAACAGTATATATAAGGAATTTGTCAAAAGACCATATAAGGATAAATTTAGTTTTGGAAGATATAGGTAATTGGAAGCAAAAACATATTGAATTGTATAAGGAGGAGCTAAATAGTCTTGTAGAAGTTATTGAAAAAACATATGTTGACAACCAACCTTTGGAGGTGAATGTTATTACAGATAGAATTAATTTTAACTCTCATAATGAATGTACTGCAGGAAGTAAAACTATAACATTAGCACCAAATGGTGAGTTCTATATATGTCCAGCATTTTATTATGATGACGTAGAAGATTCTATAGGAAGTTTAGAAGAAGGAATTTTAAATAAGGATGAATGCTTACTATCAATAGAAAACGCACCAATTTGTAGGAAGTGTGATGCTTATCAATGTAAGGCTTGTAGATATTTAAATAAAAAATTAACTGAAGAGTATAATGTTTCACCCAAAATACAATGTAACATAAGTCATTATGAAAGAGAAGCTACTAGAAAGTTACAAAGTAAATTAGTAAAAAGAAGATTAATAAACGCTGGAAGCATTATAGAAAAGTTAGAATATGTAGATCCTTTAGATAAAATATTATATGAAAATTAATGGAAGAAAAGAGGGATAAAATGAAATCTCAAGTAGTAGGACAAGTAACAGAATCTGAGAAAAAAGAAATACTAATATTAAATGAGAGATTGGATAGTTTAAGAGAATTAAAGTTGTGCAAGGATGATTTAGATATAGATGAAGGGACAAGGGTTTTGTTATTAAGAAAGGTATGTGCACAGGAAATTAAAACTCAAAAAGGAATTAAAAAGTGGTGGCAAGAAAAGTCGTGCAAATATAAGTGGAAAAAAGATGATGCTGGTTATTGGGTTATAGAGTTTAAAACGAATAATGTAGTTTTGCATATGATGTAATTATTATTAATAAAACATTTCTATATAAGGTTATAATATCAGCAAGTAAAATAAATAATATAGAAAGAGGGTATTTTGGTGAAAAACTTAATTTCAAAAAAAATAAAAATAAAAAATAATGATGTAAAAGGTTATTATCATGATTGTATGGCGTATTGTGCAACCACTTGTAATAATGGTTGCAGTGCCGAGTGTGCAGTAAGTTGTGTAAGTTCATGTAGAGGTGGATGTACAGGAGGAGCTTTTAGAATATTTGGAAAATAGATTTTGATATACTAGATGGACTAATTCATCTAGTACAGTATGTAATGATGTGATTGCTGATATTAAAATAAAATCTATGCAATGTTATTTTTAATTATTGCATAGATTTTTATGATATATATACAACAATGAAAAAGTGCTTTCCCAAAATAGTAGTTTTTTAGCAACATGGCTCATAGCAACGTAAAAGTATTTACCTTCTGCTTGTTTCTTAGTGAGACATATAGTAAAAATATAATCTCTCATAGAAATAGTTCTCGAAGCAGTAATTAGGGTCTTTATAGTATTAATCCGCTATACTCCATAAATGTCATGATAAATGTATTTTTGTTCTATATAAAAACTAATGAGTTATCTAACTAATTAAACAAATAAGCATAAGACAGTGGTTAGAGCTTCAAATAAAATAGTCTAGCTATAGGTAAAGACACTAAACCATAGCGTTTTATAATAATTATAGTAAAAATCTTTAAGAAAGGAAAAGTATAATGAATTTTTACTACATGTTCATTATACAAGGTGCAAGAATGAAAAGCTTTTTTTCTTTAATACCTAAATACATGTTTAAAAGTAAAAAAAGAGTATGGTTTATAGCTATAGGGCTCATAGTATCTACAATTTTAATTACATCCATAGGGATTATTACTAGAAAAATTGAAAAAGCCCAATGGCAGTATGTGAAAAATTCCATAGGTGGAATACAAGATGTAACTATATCATCACCTAATTTTAAAAAGTTAAAGGATATAAATAAAAATGAAAATATAGACAAGTACACTATATCTTTAGAACTAGGGAAAGCTGAAATACCGGGTTCTTCATATCAAATGAATATTACTGGATATGATAAAATGTCAAGGGATATATTAAATTTTAAGTTAATAGAAGGAAGATATCCTCAGAAAGAAAATGAAATTGCTCTAGAACAGTGGGTGGTTAATAAGTTACCTTCTAATACAAAAATAGGAGACAAAATAAAAATACCTTCTAAGTTAGATTACAGAACTGCCATGAAAAATCAGGCTTTTGAAAGGGACAATGAATTTATATTAGTAGGTACCTTTAGTTACATATTTGACTTTAATGTTGAAAAAAGTGCACAGGCCTACGTTACTAGGGAATATGTAGAAAAATCGCTGCCTGATATAGCAAAAAACTATAAAGAATATTTAATTTTTAAGTCAGGTATAGATATGGAAAATGGATTTAATTCTTTAAGTTTTAAAAATGATTCCTATAACGAGAGTATGTTATTAAATTATGATAAAAAAAGCTTTTTATCTTTTATGAAGTTCATAAAAACAATAAATATAGCTTTATATATAATTATCATAATTATGGCAAGCGTATTAATATATAATTTATTTAATATTTCTATAATAGAGAGGATAAAAGACTTTGGAGTGCTTAGGGCTATAGGGGCAGAACCTAATCAAATAATAACTTTAATATTAGGCGAAGGTATTGTTTTAGGAATTATATTTATACCTATAGGTATTGCAACTGGATATATAGTAACATCAATTCTTGTCAATATAATATCAGGATATGGACTTATGACTATAGAAGTATATAAACAGGATGTTATATGTTGTTTAATTGTGGGTTTTATTTCTATATTAGTAGGTTCTTATTTCCCAGCAAGACAAGCTTCTAAAATATCACCGATGGTTGCTATAAATTCAAATAGTAATCTTAAGTTGAACGGTGCAACTATAAAAAATAATAAAAATAGTAGAGTATATAATAAACTAGGATTTACAGGTAAATTGGCATATACAAACCTAAAGAGAAATAAAAAGAAATTTGTAACTACAATAATATCAATAGGTATGAGTTTAACTTTAATTATATTAGTAAATTATTTTACTGGAATATATAATCCTGTAAATGAGATAAAAAGAAATCTAGGTGGGGATTTTTCTATAGTGAATACATCTAGAAATTATAATGACTCTTTAGAAAAAAATCATATAAAAGATATTGAAAATTTAAAGGGTATAAAAAGTGTAAATGCAATTAAAGAAATAGAAGATGTTACTATGGAAGTTAAAAAAGAAAATATAACTGATAAAGGGATTAAATATTTAGAAAATCTAAGTAAAGGAAATAAATATACAGAAAAGAGTTTTAAAAAAGGAGAATATTATTTTATAGGAGAAAAATTAACCGGATATGATCGTATACATTTGAAAGAAATATTATCCCATGTTAAAGGAAAAAAAATAAGTTTAGATAATATGGATAGAGAACCATTAGTAGTTTTGCCAGAGAGAGAATATACAAACTTTAAGCCAGGAGATAAAATAAATATAATTATCTCTAGGTACAGTAATAAAGGAGAATATATAGAAGATAGAATACAAAAGGTTACTATAGCAGGAGTTTTAGATAAAGAATATAGTGAGGATATAGGACATAAAATTATTATGAGTAATGATGCTATAGAAAAATATCTTAAAATCAATGCTTATCAAAATATTCAAGTATCTATTACAAGCTCAAGATATTATGAGCAGGTAAACGAAAAGCTTAATAGCTTTACAAAACATTATCCTAAAGTTCAAGTAAAGTCTTTTAAACAAGAGTTATCTAAAGCAAAAAAATCAAAAATGGAGATATATTTAGTTGCATATAGTTTTGTATTGATTGCATCTTTAGTAAGTATAGTGAATATAATTAGTGTTATGAATACAAATATATTTATGAGAAAAAGTGAATTTGGTATGTTTAGAGCTATTGGTATGGAGAATAATCAAATAAGAAGAATGGTTATAGATGAAGGAGTTTTTTATGGTATAGCTTCGGTAATTTTAGGTGTAACTATAGGATTAATATTTTCTGCCGCAGCAACATTTTTAGTTAATAAATTAATAGGATATAACGCACTTAAATGGGGCTTTTCATCTATTCTATTAATATTACTTTCAATAGCTACTATTGGGGTATGTGTATTATCATCTATATTTCCTTCAAGGCAGATTGTGAAAGGGAGCATAATAGATTCTATAAGAACTGTAGAATAATTGATGGAAGTGTGAAGGTTTATTGCTTTTGCACTTCTTTTTTTAGGTGTATTTAATATTTATATATCATTTAAATACAGTTAATATTTTGAATTTATTTTACTTAAATGGTAAAATATATAAAAGATTTCAAGAAAGAAGGGGGCAATATGAAAAGCTTTTGGGGGCTAATACCGAAATATTTAATTAAAAATAAGAAAAGAAATTTTTTTGTGGCAATAAGTATAGTATTATCTATTACATTAATAACTTCTTTGAGTGTTATGCTATATGCTTTAAGAGACAATGAAAAGGCTCGCCTAATTGATGATATGGGGGGCTCATATGATGTAATTATGTATTATAGAAATGAGTACAGAAAAGAAACGGAAAAATTAATCAAAGGCAATAATGATATTATTGAAAATGAAACCACATTTATTTCTATGGGAAACAGTAAAATAAAAGATTCACAGTATTCTATTGATATTAATGGTTATGATAAAAAAGCTATAGATTTATTTAATTTTAAATTATTAAAAGGACGTTATCCAGAAAAACCCAATGAAATAGCTTTAGAAAATTGGGTAGTTAAGAAAATTAAACCTAATCTTAAAATAGGTGATAAGGTAAATTTAAGTTCAATACTAGTAAATGGGAAATATGATTTGAAGTTAAATAATGAATTTGTATTAGTTGGAATTTTTGATCATACATTTAATTATAATGTAGCAAAGAATATCGCCAAAGCGTATGTTTGTAAAGAGTTTGCCATGGATAAAGTTCCAGATAAATTTAAAAGTTATACTACTTATGTGGGATTTAAAGAAGGTATAGAGACGCAAGAGGGGTTTTATAAGATATCTTCTCAAGTAAATTTCGATAAAGCTACAGTTAGAATGAATATTGTTAAGAAGACATTAATTAATAGAATTAATTCATTGAAATTTATCGGTGTAGCTTTATATATAATAGTATCTATCATATCTAGTGTATTAATTTGTAATATATTTAATACTTCTGTTATTCAGAGGATTAAGGAATTTGGAATGTTAAGGGCTATAGGTGCTTCTAGTTCTCACATAATAAGATTAGTTATTGGTGAAGGGGTTTTATTAGGATTAATATTTATACCCTTAAGTATTTTTATAGGTAATGTTGCGTCTAAAGGAGTTATGACTTTATTTTCTGGTTACAATTATTTTAAACACCTATTTAGAATACCTAATGAGACAATTATTTTATCTTTTATTTTTGGGTTTATATCAATATTTTTAGGAACATATTTTTCAGCTAAGAAAGCCTCTAAGGTATCTCCTATAGAAGCTGTAAACTCTAGTGGAAATTTTAAGCTTAAAGGTAATAGGCTTAAGGAAAAAATTTCTATTCTTAAAGAAAAAAGCAAGTTCACAAGGAATATGTCTAAAGTTAATATAAATAGAAACAGAAAAAAGTTCATATCTACTGTGGTTTCTTTGAGCATAAGTATAATACTTTTTATAGTAGTAAATTATATAATAAATTGTTCAGATCCAGCAAATACTTTAAAAAAACAGATGGGTGGAGATTTTGTTATAGCTTGTAACGACTTGGCTGGAGAAGCTTCATTAGAAGAGAAATATATAAGTGATATTGAAGAATTAAAAGGAGTAAAAAGCGTAATAAAGTCTAAAGAAACCAGTAATTTCATTAAAGTACAACCAGATAAAGTTACTGATGAGGGGATGAAACTATTACAACGGCAGAGTAGGTTGCAGCCAGAGATAAGTGAGGCATTAAAGAAGAATATTTATAAGTTTAATTGTGAAATACGAGGGTATGATAAGAAGTTTTTAGAACAATTTAGAAATAATCTTAAAGAAGGAAATATAAATTTTGATAATTCTAAAGAAAAACCTATGGTTCTATTAGCGCAAAATTTAAATAATAATCATGTTACTAATTTAAAAGTGAAAGATTCAATAGAAATGGATATAGATGTGTATGAGAATAGAAAGTTTTTGTACAGAAATGTGGAACAATTTATAATTGGAAGCATACTGAAAGATCATGTTATGAAGCCACAAGATGCTTCTTTAACTAATATTATAATTATGGACAATGAATTACTTAAAAAATATTTTAAAATTTCCGGCTACCAAAGAGTAAGGATAAATTTAGCTAAACATGGAGATTATGATTATGTGGAAAATAAGTTAAAGGGTATAGTAAAGAATTCAAGAGGAGTAACTTTAACTTCTTATAAAGAAGAACTTGAAAAAATAAAAAAATCCCGTATTAAAACTGCTGTAATATTATATTCAATTATATTTACTGTAGCACTTGTAAGTATTGTAAATATATTTAATATAATGAGTATGAATGTTATGCTTAGAAAAAAAGAATTTGGCATGTTAAGAGCTATAGGTATGGCAAAGGATGAAGTGAACTCTATGATACGAAATGAGGGTCTGCTTTATGGCATATATTCAATCATTTGGGGAGTATCTTTAGGAATTCTATTCACTTATTTATTTTATATGGCAACTAGAAGGACATTAATGGCAGGTATGGAATGGACAATATCTATATGGAATGTATTATGTACATCTCTTGCAGTGTTAGTTATATGCCTTCTTGCAGCCATAAATGCTTCAAGAAAAGTATATTCTGATAGTATAGTGGATTCCATAAGAGGAGTAGAATAAAAGTAGGGAGTGTGAAGGTTTATTGCTTTTGCACTCTCTTTTTTTAATGTGTATTTAATATTTATAGTTATATATTGAGATTTTATTTGAAAATATTTATTATTTTGAATTTATATTACTATAATGTTAAAATATATAAAAGAGTTTAAGAAAGAGGGGGGCTATATGAAGAGTTTCTGGGGACTAATACCGAAATATTTAGTTAAAAACAAGAAAAGAAATTTCTTTGTGGCAGTAGGCATAATGCTGTCTATTTCTCTAATCGTATCTTTGAGCATAATGATTAAAAACTTAAAAGAATCATCATATAAGCAAATGATAGATGATTTCGGTGGTGTATATGATAATTTCTTTTTTACGGAAGATAAGAAAAGTCTGAATAAATTAGTGAAAGATCCACTTGTAGACAAAGTGTCTATATCATGTAAATTAGGAGAGTATAAGGTACCTAATTCCAAATACGTTTTAAGGGTAAATGGCTATGATGACAACATAGGAGAATTTCTTAATTTTAAGCTACTTGAAGGAAAATACCCTAAAAAAGATAATGAAATAGCCATAGAAGCTTGGGCTTTAAGTGCTATGCATAAAAAGTATAAAGTGGGAGATAAAATTAAGCTAAACTTAACTGTAGGCAGATTTAAAAAATTTAATATAGAAAAAGAATTTACAATTTCAGGAATTTTTGATTATAAATTTAATACCAATCAATTGAAAAACACTGCAATTGCATATGTTCCTAGAAGTTACGTTGAAAGCATAAGTCCTCCAAAAGAAATCTTACATGAAGGACATTTATATGAAGGGTATTTAAATGTAAATTCAGAGGAGTCTATTGAAAAAAGTTGTAATTCACTGGCATTTAATGATGATTATAAAAATATAGAATTCCGCATAAATACTGCAAAAACATTTTTACTTAAAGCTTATAAAGGTATTGATTTTATAAGCGTTATTCTTTATATAATAATAAGTATTGTGGCTAGTGTAATAATTTATAATATATTTAATATGTCCATAACAGAAAGAACTAGGGATTTTGGAATGTTAAGGGCTATAGGTGCTTCGCCAAGCAAAATAAAAATACTTGTGCTAGGTGAAGGGTTTATTTTAGGATGTATATTTATTCCTTTAGGAATTATCATAGGAAATTTTACAATTCAAGGAATTACTAAATTAATAGCAGGTTATAAAGATGTGGGGGGAATTATGAACATTCCCAAAAGTGGCATTATAGCTTCTTTTATAGTTGGATTTTTCTCTATTATTTTAGGAAGCTATTTTCCAGCTAAAAAAGCATCTAAAATATCCCCTATGGAAGCAATTAATTCAAATAATAACTTGAAATTAAAGGGTAAAAAAATAAAAAGTAATTTACAGGATAGCAGTGTGATAAGTAAAAAATTTGGATTTGCATCAAATATGGCACGTTTGAATTTAAATAGAAATAAAAAGAAATTTATAACTACTGTAATTTCACTTAGTATAAGTATAATAATGTTTATGGCTGTAACTTATTTAATAAATAGTTCTGATCCTATAAAGAATATTAAAAGCAAAATGGGAGGTGACTTTGTAATATCCACGCCTACCGATAAACCAGATTATGCATTATCTCATGAGGATATAGAGTATATTGAAAATATAAAAGGTGTAAATAAAATAAGTAAGGAAAAGATGTCATGTGTTTCAATGCAAGTTTCCAAAGATACGGTAACGGAGGAAGGAATTAAAGTTCTTTCAAAAGAAAGCAATTTAAATTCAGCAACCCAAGATGATTTTAAAAATCAAAGGTATAAGTTTAAAACAGAAGTAAAAGGGTTAACTGAGGAAGGATTAAAGAAGACAAAGGAGCAGCTAATAGAGGGTAAAATTAATGAAAAGGAACTTCAAGAGAAACCTATGGTTATTTTGGCACAAAATTTAAATTATAGTAATTGTACAAAATTAAATATAGGAGACCATATAGAGTTAAGTTGCCATGTATATGATAATGAAAAGGATCGTACTGAAAGGAAAAGTGAGACTTTTACTATTGCGGCCATATTAAAAGAAGATTATATGCCAGAAGATTCGCAAATTAAAAATGTGGTGATTGTCAGTGAAAAGGCTTTTGAAAAATATTTTAAAATTAAGGGGTATCAGAAGGTAAAGATAACATTAGGTAAAGATGCAAATTATGAGGAAGTAGAAAAAAAGTTGAAAAATAAATATAGGAGCAATAGGGGGGTTAATTTAACATCATATAAAGAAGAAGTAGAAGAGGCTAAGAAAAATGATTTAAAGTTTTCGCTTATAATGTACAGCTTTGTAGGAGTGGTGGCTATAGTTAGTATTATTAATTTAGTAAATATTATGAGTATGAATGTGTTATTGAGAAAGAGAGAAATAGGAATGATGAGGGCAATAGGGCTTGGAAAAGATGAAGTTAAAAAGATGATAAGAGCTGAGGGAATATTTTATGGTATATCCTCTGCATTTTGGGGAGGGATAACAGGAACAATTTTTACCTATATAGTTTTTTTAATTTCTAGAAAAAGTCTTACAGATGGAATGACTTGGAGTTTTCCTATAGGTACCATAGTGCTTGTGATTTTAGTTACTGTTGGAGTCTGTATATTAGCTTCGATCAATGCATCTAGAAGAGTATTTTCTTCTAGTATTATTGATTCCATAAGGATACAGGAGTAGCAATCAAATGATAGTAAAATCCATAAGAATTATAGAGTAGACAAATAAGGAGTGTGAAGGGTTATTGCCTTTGCACTTCTTTTTTAGGTGTGTTTAATATTTATAGTTATATATTGAGATTTTATTTGAAAATGTTTATTGTTTTGAAGTTATATTACTTTAATGGTAAAATATATAAAGGATTCAAGAAAGAAGGGGTCAATATGAAAAGCTTTTGGGGGCTAATACCGAAATATTTAGTTAAAAATAAGAAAAGAAATTTTTTTGTAGCAATGAGTATAGTAATATCCATAACTTTAATAACTTCATTAAGTGTAATGCTTTCTACTTTAAAGGAGAATACAAAGGCTCGTTTAATTGATGATAGGGGCGGAGCATATGATGTAATTATGGATTAAAAAAATCAATACAAAAAAGAAGCAGAAGAATTGTGCAAAAATAATAGTAGTATTATTGAAAATTCAACCACATTTGTTTCTATGGGAAACAGTAAAATAAAAGATTCACAGTATTCTATTGATATTAATGGTTATGATAAAAAAGCTATAGATTTATTTAATTTTAAATTATTAAAAGGACGTTATCCAGAAAAACCTAATGAAATAGCTTTAGAAAATTGGGTAGTTAAAAAAATTAATCCTAATCTTGAAATAGGTGATAATATAAAATTAAACTTTAGATTAGGTGAGGGCAAGGAACAGCTGGAATTAAATAATGAATTTGTGCTAGTTGGAACTTTTGATCACACATTTAATCATAACACATTGAAAAATACTGCTAAAGCGTATGTCTGTAAAGATTTTGCCTTAGATAAGGTACCAAATAAATTTAGAAATTTTACTACTTATGTAAAGTTTAAAGAAAATATAGAACAGCAAAAGGGTTTTGATAAATTATCTTTACAGGCGGATCTAGAAAAAATTGCTATTGTTATAGATAGTATTAAACAATTTATGATGAAAGATATTAAAATATTAAAATTTATAAGTATAGTTTTATATACTATAGTATCTATCATATCTAGCATACTAATTTGTAATATATTTAATACGTCTATTCTTCAGAGAAATAAGGAATTTGGGATGCTTAGGGCTATAGGGGCTTCCAGTTCACACATAATAAAATTAGTTATGGGAGAGGGATTTTTACTAGGATTAATATTTATACCTTTAAGTATTTTTATTGGAAATTTTGTTTCTAAAGGAGCTATGACGTTATTTTCTGGTAATAATTATTTTAAATATTTATTTAGAATACCCAAGGAGGCGATTATCCTATCTTTTATTTTTGGTTTTATATCAATATTTTTGGGAACATATTTTTCTGCTAAGAAAGCTTCTAAAGTTTCTCCTATAGAAGCTGTAAACTCTAATGGGAATTTTAAGCTTAAAGGTAATAGGTTAAAGGAAAAAAACTCTATTCTTAAAGAAAAAAGCAAATTCACAAGAGATATGTCTAGAATTAATATCAACAGGAATAGAAAAAAGTTTATATCTACTGTAGTTTCTTTGAGTATAAGTATAATACTTTTTATGTTGGTAAATTATATAATAAATTGTTCGGATCCAGCAAGCACTTTAAAGAAAAAGATGGGTGGAGATTTTGTTATAGCTTGTAATGATTCATTTCAAGGAGCTTCAATAGAGGAGAAATATGTAAGAGATATAGAAAAATTAAAAGGAGTAAAAAACGTAGTAAAATCTAAAGAAACTAGTAATTTTATGATAGTACCATCAAATAAGATTACTGAAGAGGGAATCAAACTTCTAAAAAAATGGAGTAAACAATTCTCATATGTAAAAGAAAATTTAAATAAGAATATTTATACCTTTAAGTGTGAAGTACAAGGGTATGATAGAGAGGTTTTAGAAAAATTTAAAAACAGCATAGAAGAAGGAAATGTAGATTTTGATAATTTGAAAAAAAAACCTATGGTTTTATTAGCTCAAAACTTAAATAATAATAATGTTACTACTTTTAAAGTTGGAGATGCCGTAGAGATGAAAATACAAATATATGAAAATAAAGTACCTATATATATGAATGAACAAAAATTTATAGTTGGAGGTATACTTAAAGATGATGCAATTGTACCACAAGATGGTGCTATAACTACTACTATAATCATGGATAATGAATTACTTGAAGAAAATTTTAATATTCCAGGCTACCAAAGAGTAAGGATAAGCTTAGATAAGCACGGAGATTATGGTTATGTGGAAAACAAGTTAAAGGATATAGTAAAGAATTCAAGAGGAGTATCTTTAACTTCCTATAAGGAAGAACTTGAAAAAATAAAAAAATCTCGTATTAAAACTGCTGTAATATTATATTCAATTATATTTATTGTAGCACTTGTAAGTATTATAAACATATTTAATATAATGAGTATGAATGTAATGCTTAGGAAAAAAGAATTTGGAATGCTAAGGGCTATAGGAATGGCAAAGGATGAGGTGAACTCTATGATACGAAATGAGGGGCTAATTTATGGCATATATTCAACCATTTGGGGAGTATCTTTAGGAATCCTATTCACTTATTTATTTTACGTGGCAACTAGAAAAGTATTAATGGCAGGCATGGAATGGACAATATCTATATGGAATGTATTATGTACATCTCTTGCAGTGTTAGTTATATGCCTTCTTGCAGCCATAAATGCTTCAAGAAAAGTATATTCTGATAGTATAGTGGATTCCATAAGAGGAGTAGAATAAAAGTAGGGAGTGTGAAGGGTTGTTGCCTTTGCACTCTCTTTTTTTAATGTGTATTTAATATTTATAGTTATATATTGAGATTTTATTTGAAAATGTTTATTATTTTGAAGTTGTATTACTTTAATGGTAAAATATATAAAAAGATTCAAGAAAGAAGGGGGCAGTTTTATGAGCGCGGTACTAGAACTTAAAGATGTTCACAAATCATTTGGAAAAACGGAGATAATAAAGGGCATAAGCTTTGATGTAAAGGAAGGGGAGATATACGGATTTCTTGGAGCTAACGGAGCGGGAAAAACCACAACCATAAGGATGATAGTGGGACTTATTAAGCCTACATCTGGAAATATTTATATAAATGGATATGATGTGCAAAAGGATTTTGTAAAGGCTATTAGTTCTGTAGGGTGTATTGTGGAAAATCCAGATATGTACTTAGATTTTACTGGAAGGGAAAACTTAAATATGTTTGCAAAGCTTTATGGTAACGTGAAGAAAGAGAGAATAGATGAAGTTATAGAGATAATAGGTCTAAAGGATAGAATAGATGACAAGGTTAAAAAATATTCTCTTGGAATGAAGCAGCGTTTAGGACTTGGGCAAGCGCTTTTACCTAATCCAAAGCTTTTAATATTAGATGAGCCTACTAATGGACTTGACCCCATTGGAATTGTGGATTTTAGAAACATAGTTAGAAATCTAGTTAAGGAAAATAACACTGCAGTATTTATATCTTCACATATTTTAGGGGAAATAGAGCAGCTTTGTGATAAGGTGGCATTTATTGATTATGGAGTGATCAAATCTGTAGAACTTACAAATAACCTTCACTTAAAAGATAAGGAAAAAATTCAGCTTAAGGTAAGGCATGAGGATATAGAAAGGGTTAAGAATATTCTGCAAGACAATAGCTTTGTTAAAAATATTGAGACACTGGAGGATAAATTAATATTAACTACTGACAAGGACTGCTATTCCATGCTCATTACTGTTCTATCCACTAGAGGCATTGAGATATTGGACATTAATAGAGCACATGGAAATCTAGAAAATAGATTTATGGAAATAGCAAAAGGGGGCAAATAACTTGGATTTTTTTAAGGTAGAGGTTTATAAAATCCTAAAGAATAAGAAATATTTAATCTTTATTATAGGACTGTTAGTTTTATTTATCTTTAAAACCTATGGGTTATATGGGGATGCGAAAAGTGAAAGACCTCAGATAAAAATTAAGAACAACGAAAAGCTTCTAGTGGAGTATAAGGCAAAATTAAAGGAGGATGGAATTAAAGAGGAGGAAATAAAAACCTATAAACTTAAGATAAAGAGCTTGGAAAGAGAAAATAAGGAACTTTCAGAGGAGATAAAAAAACCTAACTACAATTGGAAAGAAAAGCTTAAAAACAAAAATAAAGCATTAAAGAAGGAAAGAGAAGAATACAAAATAGCTATGGATTATAACGAAGTTGAGAGGATAAACGGAGAGATTCTTCTAAATGAGCATTTACTTAAGGAGAATATGGAGCCTCAGCCCTTATACAAAATTTATTCCTTTAGAGCCATGAAAGACCTTATGGGATTTATTAATGTGATTTTTCTACCACTTTTAATAATAATATTAACTTACGACAGTGTAAGCTCTGAGATGCAGTATTCCACCATAAAATTAGCTATAACAAAACCCATAGGAAGAGTGAGATTTATAATAACAAAATTTTTAAGTGGGTTTTTAGTTTCTACCCTAACGGTTTTTATTATTGAATTTTTCATGTTTGTAATTATAGGATTAGTATTTAATGGGGGAAATCCATCCTATCCAGTAGTTATTGGAACGAAATATCATGTGGATGAATTAGAAAGGGTTACAGCTATTGTGGGTAGTTCTTATATAAATCCAGTATATAAATACCTTATTCAGTTACTTATTTTGCAGCTTATGTGTATTTTCATATATTGTAGCTTTGGAATATTAATATCTACATTATTTAAAAACAATGTGGCAAGTTTAATGGTAAGTTCAATAATAATATTTTGTTTAAATATGGCAACCTTTATATTGCCGCAGGAGTCCTTATCAAAAATATATCCATATTTATTCACCACCTATGGAGATGGAAACTCTTTAATAGAGGGAGTTATAAATTTAAATTTAAGTGCTACAAATATAAATATTAAATTGGGAGTAGGAATTTGTATTTTATATGGAGTAGCTTTTATAGCTATAGCCACTAACTACTTCAATAAAAAGGATATTGTAGTTTAATATTATTAAAATATTGATTTGGGAGAATTTTATGTTTACACTTATAGGCATTGAGTTTAAGAAATTTATAAGAAATAAGAAATTTCTCATAGGTTTAGCTCTTATTGTCTCAGTTTTTATTTTCTGCTTTTTTATAATAGTACATGTAGATAACAGCAGTTAATGTGCTTTCGGATATAATGAGGGTTTTAGGGCAATTTGGACTCCTAGTTATGGTTGGGATAATGGTCTCTCATGTGGTTTCAGGAGAAAATAAACCTGCCACCATAAAAATGTTACTTACAAAACCTATTAAAAGGTGGAAGATAATACTAAGTAAGTTTATAGTGGCTGTAGTAACTGTAAATTTAATAATTTTATTATTGGAATTTATTAGTTTCATCTTACTGGGATTAATATTTGGATTTGGAGATGCTTCATTGCCAGTTTTGACAGATGTAAAATACAGAGTTGTAGAAGCCGCGTATATTGCACAGGAAAGGGGGGCAGTGGTCCCATATGCTGGCAGTGGGGTTTTGATTTCCGCAGGAAGTTTCATTGTGAAAATGTTAATCCTACAGGTTTTAGGAGTAACTGCTAGCATAGCATTTTGTTTTCTCATGGCTACAATCATTGATAACACTAATGTTTCTATGGGCCTATCACTAATTTTTATAGCATTTACTCATGCTATGATAAATTTGAAAATTAAGGCTTACTAT
Organism: Haloimpatiens massiliensis; assembly: GCF_900184255.1. Classification (NCBI taxonomy): domain Bacteria; kingdom Bacillati; phylum Bacillota; class Clostridia; order Eubacteriales; family Clostridiaceae; genus Haloimpatiens; species Haloimpatiens massiliensis. The sequence continues at coordinate 201,810 of NZ_LT854637.1, forward strand.
ATACAGCGATTAAAGCCTGCTACGGTACTGGATAAACTGCTAGTGTTCTTATTTCCGACATATCACGCTAGTCTAGGCGTTATAAAAGGGAGTATAAATAAAAATTTGGCGGTGGATTTTATAACATTTAAATTCTCAGTTATACTTCTTTTAGTGTGGATTGGAGTATGCTATGGAATAACTCATGTGGTGTTTGTGAAAAAAGATGTGGTAGCGTAATAACAACGTGTATCATTAATTGATTTATGACTTAAAATATTTATACTATAAGAGTTGTGGAATAGGCAATGGGTAATAAAAAAGTATGATAAATATTAATTGCATTTGGTATAATGTAAGTAAGGGTCACAAATGAAGTTATAATTATAAAAAGGGTGAGTTAAATGAATGTTAAAATCCCATATGGAGAATCAGATTTTGAAAAAGTAGTAACGGAAAACTATTTATATGTAGATAAAACAAAATATATAGAATTGTTAGAGAATGATGCATCATATGAACTTTTTATTAGACCTAGAAGATTTGGAAAGAGCTTATTTTTGTCAATGCTTCGCAATTATTATGATATTAATCAAAAGGATAGGTTTGAGGAGTTATTTGGAAATTTATATATAGGGAGTAATCCTACAGAAAAAAGAAATTCTTATTTAATTTTAAAATTAGATTTTTCAAACATAAAAACTTTTGGGGGAAAAGAGGAGCTTATTGAGAGTTTTGATGAGCGGGTTATAGAATCAGTAAAAGATTTTTTCATTAGATATTATAATATATTAGATTGTAAAAATGATAAACTTCAATTTAACAATTCTATAGGGGCCATAAATTTTGCTGCGTCAATGACTTCTAATGTAGGTAAGAAAATATTTGTTTTAATAGATGAGTATGATAACTTTGCTAATGATTTGATTACAACTAATGAAGAACTTTATTATGATATAATTTCTAGTCAAGGATATATAAGAACTTTTTATAAAGCGTTGAAGGCACTAACTACAACTACTGTAGATAGAATATTTATGACGGGAGTTAGTCCAATATTATTAGATGATTTAACTAGTGGTTTTAATATAACTAAAAATCTTACATTAGAAAAAATGTACAATGAAATGATGGGGTTTACTCTACCTGAATTGGAGACATTAATGGAAAGGTTATGTTTGTTTAATATATTCAGCAGGGATATCTTAATTGATGATATGAAACAATATTATAATGGATATCTTTTTAGTGAAGATAGTAAACAACGTCTTTTTAATCCTAATATGGTACTATACTTTTTTGATAATCTAGTAAGATATAATAAGTATCCAAAGAATATGTTAGATTTAAATATAAAAACAGATTATAAGAAATTAGAAACATTAGCATTTAATTTTAAAGACGAAGAAACTATTGAAACTATTTTAGCTGAAGGTCAAATAGAAACTACTTTAGTTCAAAGATTTAATTTAGAATATATGTATGATAGAAAAGAAAACTTTGTTTCATTACTTTTTTATATGGGAATGTTAACTATTAAAGAATCTTTTCTGGGGGATGTTACATTAGTAATTCCTAATATAGCTATGAAGGAAATATATTGGGAGTATTTTAAATTAAAACTTGCGGAGACACATAAACTAGATATAGATAATAAAAAAATTAAAGCCGCAATAAATGAAATGGCTGTAAAGGGAAATTGCAATAAATTTATACAATGTCTAAAGAAAAGTTTAGAAAGTCTTTCTAATAGGGATTTAGTTAAATTTGATGAAAAGCATATTAAAATTTTGATATTATCTATTTTTATGAACAATATATATATTGCTAATAGCGAGTATGAGGTTGAAGAGGGCTTCATTGATATATTATTGTCCAAGAATAAAGCTTTTGCAGAAAGTATAAATTATGAATGGCTTATAGAACTAAAGTATATAAAGGAAAAAGATAGAAATGCATTTGATAAAATTAAATCAGAAGGATTAAAGCAAATTAGTAAATATAAAAATAGCGATAAATTAAGAAAGACTTTTAATTTGGATAATATGAAAAAATTATTGATAGTTGTTGTTGGTAAAAAGGATGTTTATGTGGAAGAGGAAATTTAGAATAATAAAAGGCTAGTACATTATAAAGTAAATACTACAATAGGTTGTTCGGTACTTTAATCTATGGAACAACCATATTGTATGTAAGATACTTAATGTAATAGTCTTTGTTTTTAAATTGGCAGTATTTTAGTCTTTTCCCCAAGAGAATAAATATAAAGTTCGTGTAGGGGTCTGGTCATGGCCACGTAAAGAAGTTTTACATCTAATTCACTTTCTGTGTACATATCCTTTGAGGCATTAGCAATTATAACCACATCAAATTCCAAGCCTTTTGCAAGATAGCAGGGAATTAATACTATTCCGCCGGGATAGTCCTTTTCCTTACCGGTTATTACAGAAACCTTTTTCTTTTCTTTTAATAGGGATTTTAGTTTCGTGCATTCATCTAATGTTTTACATATTATAGCCATGGATTTATATTCACTTTGGAGCATTTTTTCTATTTTATCATCAATATCCTTAGCAATATTCTTAAGAGAATCCTTTTCAAAAACCTTAACCTCATCACCATGACGTATTACAGGCTTGGCCTTTGGAAGGCGAGGATCGTTTAGTCCTCCTATAACTTCACTGGCTGCATTCATTATTTCAATGGTGGTTCTGTAACTTTGCTCTAGGCAAAGATGGCTTGAATTGTCATTTGTAAATATATATTTTGCTACATCATTCCAATCATGGATTCCTCTGTAGCTGTATATACCTTGACATAGGTCTCCAAGTATTGTAAAGGAGCTGCTGTTTACTATTTTCTTAAGTACATAAAGTTGAAATAAACTAAAGTCTTGTGCTTCATCAATTACAATGTGCCTTAAATTTATTTTTTCACTGAGACCATATACTGACATGGAGATGTACATTAGCGGTGATAAGTCTTCCACTTCTATATTCTTATTTTTTAAGTTTTCAAGGGAGTAATCTTTTATGTAATCTATAAGTTCCCACCTTGATTCATCGGTATTTAATTTAGATAAATTTATTAAGAAATTTTCATAGTATTGCCATACAGATCTTTTAGGAATTTTTGAAGTATAATCCTTTATAACAGTTTTAAGTCCTTTTTTGATATTTAAAAGTAGATTATCTCGTTCATCTATAATCTCAATTATTTGAGATCTTCTCTCAGGGCAATCACCCATGGAAGCTCTAACTTTGTCTAGCTTCCATTCATATTCTTTATCTACACGATCTAATATTTTATCTCTTTGATATTTCACCCTATTTATCATGCTTTTCTTTATTTCATTAATTCTCCTGGAAAAAGGTAGATAGCTATAATCCTTTATGAAGAGTTTTTGAATCTCTTTGTAGGTGAAAAGCACAAAGTCATGTACTTTGAAATCTTCCTTAGGTATATAGTGGTATTCTATATACTTTAAATATTTATTGAGAAGCTCTTTAAATTCTAATGAAGATTTAAAACATGAGGCTTCAATAATATTATTGTTTTCTTTAGATTTTTTGTCTGAATAATTTTCTATTATGGTAGATAGCTTTTCGTGAGGTGACTTTAATCTAGGTTTTTTGCCTAGGTTTTTCCCTATTACATTAAAAGCAAAGTCTTCAAAAGTGGTTTGTGTTACATTTTCTACTCCAAGCTCTGGTAGAACCTCTGATATATAACTTAAAAAAAATCTATTTGGAGCTATTATCATAAAGTTTTCTGGTTTTAATGTTTTTTCATAGTTATACATAAGATAGGCAATCCTATGTAAAGCTATAGTAGTTTTTCCACCACCAGCGGCCCCTTGTACTATAAGCGGTTTCCACATATCTGCTCTAATAACCTGATTTTGTTCTGATTGGATTGTGGATACAATATCTTTTAGTCTATTATCTTTATTGGAGCCAAGCGCAGCTTGAAGAAAGTCATCATTGGTAGTTATGTCTACATCAAAAATTTCTTTAAGGCAGGCATCTTCTATGGTGTATTGCCTTTTTAGAGATATATCTCCATGTATGTCACCATCGGGACAAATATAGCTAGCTTCTCCCAGTCTGCCTTCATAGTAAAGATTGGCCACAGGTGACCGCCAATCTACAATTAAAAATTCTCCGGTTTTTTCATCGAGAAGAGACATTTTACCTATATAGTATTTACCTATTTTGTCTAGACCTTCTTCAGTAAAATCTACTCTAGCAAAATAAGGCTTAGAAAGACTTCTACTGATATTTTTAAGTCTAGACTTCATGCTAACTTGAAGAGCTTCATTTATAACAAGCTCATTGAACTGCTCGGCATTGTCTGAGTTATAATGACTTGTGCTGTATTCAACAGCTTCATCAATTCTTTTCTTTTGTTTACTTATAATCTCATCAAAGTTTTTTAAGTAATTAAGAGTTGTATCTAGTTTTTTACACTCATTTTTATAATCTGGATGTTCAAAAGCAGGCATATCATTATCCTGGTTCTAAAAACATGTACAAATGTACTCATATTAGATAATTCGCACTTATCACACCTTATGGTGGCTTAAAGCCTTGGATGTACCAGTTCGTAAAACCATTTAAATTTTTTAATTTAAATGATTTACTATCCTACAACCGTATTTTAAAATTTTACAATGAAAGAATTATTTAACCCTCATTTCTGATAAAATATATGCTCTATTTTCATAGGGTACATACATTTGTGATTAAATATTCTTTTATAGTTATATCATTTACATCAATTTAAATTAACTAACTCTATTTTCTAAAATCTCTTTAACTTTTTTATAATTTGTATACAACGTAATTTCTTTATCATATTTTCTTTTTAATATATTTTTACTTGCATTAGTATCAGAATGAATTTCACCACATTTAGGACAAGTAAACACATCACCATCTCTTTTGCCTTTCTTAGTAGATGTAATATTTATACCTCCATCTTTATACCTATATAAACCTGTATCAATAGAAAATGCTCTTCCGGTTTTAGAATATGGTATCTTTTCTTTATATCTTCTTGTATATCTTTTAATAAGACTATTAAGATATTTATAATTTAAGTTTTTATGTCTAAATATTTTAGGAATCTCAAAAGATTTATTCGTTAATACTTTATAATAATAATCATTGAATTTAAGAATATAATTAATATAATGCCTATCTTCATTTGATAAATTATTATTTGCTTTACATTGCTCTTTAACTCTATTCTTGATATTAGTCCACTTGGCTTTAATATTTCCCAAAGCTTCACTTAAAGCTAATTTCCAATATCTCGCAGGTAATTTCCATTGTTCTGCAAATTCTGTTTTTACCCACCCATCTCTTATTTGTCTATCTTTTTTTAATAATGGGATACTATTAATTCCGCTATATCTTGAATATACATAATTCTTTACATTTCTATATTTGCTTCCTATAAATGATAATTCTTTTATTGTATTATCATCTAATTCATGAGAATATTGTTTTACTGTTTTAATCATAGTACCCATTATTATTCACCTCGCTTGTATACTATACTTTTATATTATATAGTATACCCATCCTAGCCCTTTCATTTGCAACATTATAAAAATAATGCACTTATTTTATAAGGTGATTTTTTTAAATTAAGGTTACTACTCCAAAAGAAATTAATGAACAATTGAAAATTAAAGTTTAATAAAGAACAACATTTTGTAAATAATTACGTTTATATCTTAATTGTTAAAGATTTAGAAAATAAATAAATTGATTAACCCACAAAAAGCATTATATTATTTGAATTATGAAATTTCTCTGGAATGACTTGCATAAGAAGCGAAGGAACTGTTTAAATTTAATTTTAGAAATTCTTCTTTTAGACAGATAAAATTATCGTAAGCCTGGCAAGGACGCCAGACTAGCGAACCTGAAGCAGGACGCTGAATGTGAGCGCTAGATAATTTTATATGGATAAAAGATTAGAATTTCTTAAATTAAATTTATTGTTCCGAGCTTTTATGCAAGTCATGGAGGAGAAATTTCATAATTCCACCACATTGTACCTTATTGTGGGTTAATCATTAATTATAAAATTTTAAAATACGGTTGTTTTTATCAATTATCTAATGCACATTTGTAATATTTTTAGAGTGTTCACATAAGGTCGTTACTCCTATGCAGTTCTTTTATGAACTTCTTATACTTTCATATAAGCACAGACTATATCACAATCCTAATTATTTAGGACCCTCCCCATTTCCCCTCACTTGAAGGTACGAGATTACTCTCTAGTCGTTGAGCCTTTTCCTTTTCGGAACTTGGTTGCTGATTACCCATTGTCACTGTGTTTAGGATTTAACCTTGCACTATCTACATTATTTTTTCTACTTTCGTCACCTTCACGTTTAGACTTATTTCATTCTTACGTTGTGGTTAATGTAGCTTTAGGGACTTCCAGCAGTTAAAGGAGTTTTGGATGTTTTTTTAAACACCACTCTACACTCTTTACGAATGTAGGGAGCTTTTTAATAAAATATATACATTTAACTTTGATTGTCTACACATGTTTATATTTTATACAACTATTAGTTGCTCCAATTTACTAAAATTTTTTTGGAACTGAGAATTTTAGTGTTGGGTTTTAACAAGGTATATTCTATTATATTAGAATACAGTTTAAAATGGAAATAAGTAATAGGGTGGTTGAATAGGGGAAAAACAAATATAAATAAAAAAACTCATTATTTTGAGAAATTTCTAAAATTTCCTTGACAACCTTACGTTTTTTTTATATAGTATATATATAAATTTTAAATGAAATAATATAGCATTGGGTGTAAGTACCCTAAAATAATTTACAAGATGTACTATATAATGTAGTATTCATTATCGCTTAGATTATAAAATATAATAGAAAATATTCGTAAAAGTACGTATATCAAATGGTTATGTATATAAATAAGGTTTTCTGAAAAGTTAGTGACTTTCTAGAGCCTTTTTTTATTTTAGGCACAGTTAAATAAATTGGGGGTGTATTTATGAATGAAGTTTTAAGTGTAATAAAAAACAGGACATCTCTTAGAAAATATGACAAAAAAGAAATAAGGGAAGAACATTTAAATGAAGTATTAGAGGGTGCCATGAGAGCTCCTACTGCTGGAAATATGATGTTTTATTCTATAATTGCAATTAAGGATAAAGATAAAAAGGAGATTTTAAGCAAAACTTGTGACAATCAGCCATTTATAGCTTCAGCACCAGTAGTACTTATATTTCTTGCAGATTTGCAAAGACAGTATGATTATTATGAGGCCAGTGGAGTAGAGGAATATTGCCATAAGAATAATATGGACTATACAGCGCCAGGAAAGGGAGACTTTTTACTAGGCTGTTCTGATGCGTTAATAGCAGCACAGAATGCAGTAATAACTGCAGAAGCTTTGGGTATAGGGTCTTGCTACATAGGAGATGTTATGGAGAACTATGAAAAGCATAGAGAGATATTAAATCTTCCAGACTATACTTTCCCTATATGCATGCTTGCATTAGGCTATTATGAAGAAGATGCTAAAAAAATAATAAAGCCAAGATTTGATAAAAAGTACATTGTATTTGATGAGGAATATAAAAGATTAAACAGAGAAGAATTTAAAGAAATGTATAGAGAAAATGAAAAGTTTGTGGTTAAGGGAAATAAATTTAATGCTGATAATTTTGGACAGCTAATTTATGGAAGAAAATCTGGGTCAAATTTTATGAAAGAGATGAACAGATCCGTTGAAGCTGCATTGAAATTTTGGGATGCTCATAAAATAAAATAATTTATTAATATAAACCAGAAATTCACCAAAGTAATGTGGGTTTCTGGTTTTTTTATTAAATTAATTTGGAAATTATTTTAAGTAATTGTAGAAATATTTTAAAAAAGATGATTAAATTAATATGTGTTTCAAAATTATAGAGGAAAGTTTGGAAGGTAAAAATGGAGAGAAAAAAATTACTATTAATAGTTAGATATGCTGCTATTGCACTTTTAATAGCAGGAATTGTAGGATTTCAAAAGAATAATGTAAAAATAGATACGGTTATTTTAATTCTTTTATTTACAATAAATAATCAAATTAGATTTTTTATACTCAGTCATAAGGAAAAGTTTGTTTTTATATCTTTAATATTAGAGTGTAGTATGGCATACTTTGGTTATAGAAATTATGGTGGCATGGTATTCTTTTATTTTTTTAATGCTGCTTTAGATAGTATTGTACTTATAAAAAGTCAAATTTTATCTTGGATAAGCTGTGGTATAACAATAAGTACGATGATTATAACAGGGTATTATTTAAATTTTAGTGAGATGATATCTATAAGTTCTGCATTAATAACATTATCTATATTAGCTGGATACATTAAAGAAGAAAATTATGGGAAGTTGAAAGCACAAAATTTATATGACAAATTGAGAATTTCAGAAGAGAAACTTAAAAAAGCTAATAGTGATTTAGAAAGTTATGCCAAATCTATAGAGGAGTTAACGGTGCTTCGAGAAAGAAATAGAATATCTAGGGAGATACATGATAGTGTAGGTCATAGTATTTCTACTATGATAATACAACTGGGTGCTATAGAAAAAATAGCCCAAAAGGATGCAATGGCAGCAGCTTTAATGGCTAAAAACTTAGGCGAATTTGCAAAAAACAGCCTTCAAGAAGTTAGGATGGCAGTTAGAGAGTTAAAGCCAATAGAATTTGATAAATATGAAGGCATATTAGCAGTAGAGGCACTGATTAAAAATTTTCAAAAACTCACAGGTATAGAAGTGAAGTTAGGATTTACTAAAGATAAGTGGAGCTTAAATTCTGATAAATGTTTTGTCATATATAGAATAGTCCAAGAATTTCTTTCTAATTCCTTGCGTCATGGAAAGGCAACCAAGGTTAATATATTTATGAATTTTAATCTAGAAAGCTTGGTTATAACTTTGCAGGACAATGGCGTTGGGGCAGAGTATATAGAAAAAGGAGTTGGACTTAAAAGTATATGGGAAAGAGTAGGAGAATTAGGCGGAAACGTGTCATACAATAGTAAAAAAGGTGAGGGATTTCTTTTAAAGGTTGTGCTATATCAAGCAGATACCTACTGTAATACTCCAAAGAGTTAATGGTAGTTGGGTTGTTGAACAACAATTTTTAAGTTTTAGATATAGCAAGGATTAAGGGGAAAACTTAGAAATTTGTCTATAAGTGGGAGGAGTAGTATGGAAAAAATAAGAATCGCTATAGTAGATGATGAAAAGTTAATAAGAGAGGGTTTAAAGATAATACTCTCTACTTATGAAGATATAGAAGTAGTTGGTCTTTGTGAAAATGGACAAGATGCCTTAGAACTTTGTAGGAGAGAAAAAATACAAGTGGTACTTATAGACATAAGAATGCCTAAATGTGACGGGGTTTTAGGAACTAGAATAATAAAAGAAGAATTTCAGGATATAAAGGTTTTGGTTTTAACCACTTTTAATGATACAGAATATATACATGAGGCGTTGAAGTTTGGGGCTAGCGGATATCTTTTAAAAGATAGTTCGTATGATTTAATATATGGGGGAATAAAAGCCTGCATTAAGGGAAATGTGGTAGTTCATCCAGATGTGGCTAATAAAATAATATGTAGTGGAGTAGAGGAAATTTGTAGTTCTAGGGAGGTAGCACAGGATTTCAGCCTTTCAGAAAAGGAAATTAATATAATAAAGGAAATAGCTAGTGGCCTTTCAAATAAAGAAATAAGTGAAAAATTGTATCTTTCAGAAGGTACTATAAAAAATAATGTAACAAATATACTTTCAAAATTAAATTTAAGGGATAGAACTCAGATAGCTATTTTTGCATTTAAAAATGGAATAGTAAAATAGAAATAAGGTGACTTGAGAAATGACTTAAGTCACCTTATTTAATTACTTAGGATAATAGTAAAATTTATAATAATTATCTATTATATAATTAAACTACAAAAAGGTACAATGGAATAGAATTATGATATGAAAATTTACAATATAAAAGTTCATAATAAACAGTTGAAAACTGTAAATGTGTGGATAATTAATGTTCAATGTACCAATGAGCAATTAAGGATATAAGGTACATTGAAATAAATGAAATGTATTCATTATAACTAATAAAATGGAGGGGTAAAATGAGTATACTGGAAGTGAAAAATGTAACCAAGCGTTTTGATGACAAGATAGTTTTAGATAATATAAATTTTAGGGTTGAGGAAGGAGAATTTTTCGGACTTCTAGGTCCTAATGGAGCAGGAAAATCTACTCTTATAAATATAATAACTGGACTTTTGAAAAGCAGTTCTGGTGATATAAGTATAGGTGGACATTCTATAAGGGACGATGAAATAAAGGCAAAGGAGTTTATAGGATTGGTTCCGCAGGAAGTTGCACTAATGGAAACTGTAACAGCATATGATAATTTGGAGTTCTTTGGAAGTCTGTATGGACTTAGGGGAAGGTTATTAAAAGAGAGAATAGATGAAGCGTTAGAAATAACAGGTACAAAAGACCATAGAAAAGATAAAGTAAAGAAGTTTTCAGGGGGAATGAAAAGAAGATTAAATATAGCTGCAGCTATTATGCATTACCCAAGACTTCTAATAATGGACGAGCCTACAGTAGGTATAGATGCTCAGTCTAGAAATCATATTTTTGAATTTACTAAGAAGATAAATAAGGAGAGGAAAACTACAATTATATACACATCACATTATATGGAGGAAGTAGATTATTTATGTAATAAGTTATTCATAATGGATTTAGGCAGAGAAGTGGCTTATGGAAGTAAAAGTTCCGTAAAGTCTATGGTTAGTGATAAAAATAAGGTTATTTTACGATTGGAAGAATATAAGGGAGAAATGTTAATCAAATTTAAGGATTTAAAAGGAGTTAGAGAGTGCAGTGAAGATGGAGAGGTAATTAAGCTTTTGGTAGAAGAAAGAGATTTTGATTTAAATGCATTGCTTAAATTAATAGAGAATCATGGAATAAAGATAAAGGGAATAAACTTCGAAGAGCCTACTCTTGAAGAGGTGTTTTTAACACTTACAGGCAAGAAACTTAGGGATTAGGAGGGATAGCTATGAAGTTAAGGGCATTTATAAAATCCACGTTGAAAGGAATTATAAGGGATTTACCTACATTTATATTTGTATTTGCCGTGTTTCCCATAATTTTAAGTATATTATACGGATATTTTCAAAGAGAAATGTTTAATCCTCCCAATGAGATGAAAAAGATTCCTATAGTTATAGAAGATAAGGATAAATCAAAATTTTCAGTTAGTTTAAAAAATTTTTTAACTACAGATGCTATGAAAAATATTATAGAAATTAGTCAAAAGAATTGGAAGTATAAGATTGTAATACCTACAGATTACCAGGAGTGTTTAAAGAACTCTAAAGAGTGTGAAATAAGTATAATTCCTAAAAAGGACAAGTCTAGGACTAAGGAAAAGATATTAGCTTCTATTATAAATAAATATCACCAGGAATTAGAGAGTCAGATGTTAATAAAAGAAAAAATCGGAAGGAACAATATATCAGAAAAGGAAAAACAGAAACTATTTAATCAAATAAATAGTGAAATTTATAATGCTAGTAAGGGGAGCTCTATACAGAATAAAATAGTTACTGAAGATAATAGTCTAACTTCTTATGAATACTATTCAATATCAATATTTAGTTTTATGTTCATTATGCTTATTATATCTTTATCAGCATCATATTATGCGGAAAAGGAAGCTGGGATATTTAAGAGAATATTGTCTACAACTTTAAGCAAAACTCAATATTTTAACTATTCAATAATAAACTGTTTTATTACAGCGGTTATATTAAATTCCATATATGTATTTGGATACAGAATTATGGGATTATCATTTAATAGATCTATTCCATTGCTTTTAGCAATAGTTTTATTACAGAGCCTTTTGGCATCAGTATTGTCAGGACTTATAATTGCATTTATTAAAGAAAAAAAGACTTTAAATATAATTTCAGGAGTATTTGTAATGTTGTCAATAACCGTAGGAGGAGCCTTTTGGCCTATAGATAAGACTAGTAATAGTGTGATTAAGTTTTTAAGTAATTTTTCACCAAATGTACTTGTAATAAAAACTTATAAGAATTATCTATTATATAATTCTTTTCATTCTATAAAGTTTTATTCAATATTATTTGTTGTAATTGCGGCGGTTGTTTATAGCATTAGTATATTTAAAGTTAGGGTTAAATGGGGTGAGTAATTTGGCATTTTTAACATTGGTTTTTGTAAATTTTAAAAGGCTTATGAAGGATAAAATAGTTATGCTATTATCATTTTTAATGCCACTAGTGGTTATAACAGCTGTTTATTTTATAAGTAATAAAGAATCAGGGGGAACTGCCAGTATGGTAGATGTAGCCTTTAATGTTTTAGATAAGGGTGAATATGGAAGTAAGATGTTAAAGGATTTAAATATAAGTAAATCTATATATTACAATTATAATCAAAGCAAGGTAATGGAATTGGTAGAAAAAAATAATGTGGTTGCAGTATATGTAATACCAGAAGACTTTACTGAGAAAATTAAAAATGGAGAAAAACCAAGTATAAAAGCTTATAAAAAACAAGATGGGAATGGTACAGTGCCAGTTGAAAGAGCATTGGATGATGAAATTAATAAAAAAGTGAAAGAACATTTACTTATAAATAAAAACATAATAGAAAGTGGTAAGGACATAGAAAAATCTTCAGTAAGCGTTCAAATAAAAAATTCTTCCAAGGATATAGACGTGGCAATGATGATAACTCTTACTATGTTAATAAATTTTATGTTGTATTCTGCTAATGGGGTAGGTACTGAGCTGTTAAATTTAAGAAGACAAAAGGTTTTATCTAGGTGCATAACCACAGCTAATAAGGGCTGGCAGATTGTGGGGAGTTTGTATTTGGCAATGTTTTTTCAAATAGTTACGGTATATTCCCTTGTATATTTGATAGAGAAGTTTATAATAGGTTATTCATTTGCATCAGTTCATATAGTTCTCATTAGTATAATTTTGATTGCTGCTATTTCTATTAGCTTGGGGATATTTGTAACTAGGGTATTTCAAAATGAATCCGTGGTAACTCTTATAATAACACTTGTGTGTACTGCTACCACTTTTTTAAGTGTTTTAGGCCTTGGGATACAAGTTAAAAAAATGCATTGGGTACTAGAAAATATAGTTAGATTCACGCCTCAGTACTGGGTATTTAATAGTATTGATACTGGAAAAGTATTTCCTAATATTTTTGTGCTTATATTAATGGCAGTGGTTTTATTTACTGCAGGCAATGTTAAACTTAGAGATTTTGCTAATAAATAGATATGTTTTTAGAAAAATTGGTTGACAAAAAACTTCATTTGTAAGAAATTTATATTGGGAATAATATTACGAATTGAGGAAGTGTGTTAAATGTATGAACTTATAGATGAATTAGTTCATGATATAGAGAAGAAGATAATTAACTATAGAAGAGAGTTTCATAAATATCCAGAAACTGCTTGGATGGAGTTTCGAACTGCTTCACTGATAGGAAAAAGGTTAATGGATATGGGCTATCATGTAAAAATAGGAAAAGAGGTTATGAATGATAACTATAGAATGAATGTGCCTTCTAATGAGGAACTAGAAGATAACTATGAAAGGGCTATAAAACAAGGGGCCTACGAAGAAATATGCAAGCTGATGACGGGTGGATTTACAGCTGTGGTGGGTATTTTAGATAATGGACCAGGACCGCAAATAGCATTGAGATTTGATATAGATGGAATTAAAGTAATGGAAAGTAAAGAAGAAGATCATTTACCTTTTAGAAATGGTTTTTCTTCTGTAAATCATGGGATTATGCATGCCTGTGGTCATGATGGACATATAGCCATAGGTTTAGGAGTGGCAGAACTTATTATGAAGTTCAGAGCTGGATTGAAAGGAAAGATAAAGCTTATATTTCAACCAGCAGAGGAAGGGGTTAGAGGTGCTAAGTGTATAGCAGAATCTAATTTATTAGATGATGTAGATTATATAATAAGTGGACACATAGGTATGAGGGCTAAAAAGTCTGGCGAGATAGTCTGTGGGACAGAAGGTTTTTTAGCTACATCAAAGATTAATGCTGAGTTTAAAGGCAGGTCATCTCATGCTGGAGCGGCGCCAGAAAAAGGACACAATGCACTGCTCTCAGCTTCCACTGCGGTTTTGAATTTAGATGCTATACCTAGAAATGGGCAGGGTACTACTAGAATAAATGTTGGTAAATTAGTAGCGGGCAGTGGAAGAAATGTAGTACCAGGGAGAGCCTTTATGGAGATAGAGACTAGAGGGGAAACTACAAATTTAAACAAATATATGGAGGAATATGCAGAGAGAATATTGAGGGCATCAGCAGAAATGCACGATACTCATGTAGAAATAAAACATGTGGGAAAGTCCATAAGTGCTAAAAGTGATAAGGAATTAGTGGAAATTATTAAAAATGTTGCAACAGATATGAAAAGCTACAGCCTCATATATGATAAGGAGGACTTTGGAGCCAGCGAAGATATATGCTATATGATGAAAAAGGTTCAAGATAATGGCGGAAAAGCAGCATATATTATGTTTGGCAGTGATTTAAAGGGGGAGCATCACTCGCCTAGATTTGATTTTAATGAGAAGGATTTAATTAACGCAGTAAAACTTTACATTGAGGTTATATTACGAATATCTAATAAAGTTTCATATAGGCACATTCAAATAAATAACAAGTCAGTATGCTAGTCTATTTTGCGTCATACTGCGTCAGCAGAAACCGCCGATAGTTCTACCAAAGGCGGAACCTGCTTCCTTGTCTGATGCAAAATATACCAGCATCTTTGACTTGTTAATTCTTTTCATGTACCATAACTAAAGAATTTCATAATTATATGGGAAATCTCCACTTTTTAAAAGGGAGTTTTTTTATTTGCCTATTTACATTAGAACATATGTTTGATATCATATAGTTATAAGTTAAATGTGAAATTTTAACAAAGTATACAGTATTAATTGTGTGAGGTGTTTTATATGGATGTGTTTGAAAAGCTTAATATATTATCTGCTGCGGCCAAATATGATGTATCTTGTTCGTCTAGTGGCAGCAATAGAAAGAATAAAAAAGGTGGCATTGGAAATGCCAGTTACAGTGGCATATGTCATAGTTTTACGCCGGATGGCAGATGCATTTCTCTTTTAAAAATACTTCTTACAAATTATTGCTCATACGACTGTGCGTATTGTATAAATAGGGCTTCAAATGATGTACCAAGAGCAGCTTTTACTCCAGAAGAGATAGTAGATTTGACACTTAATTTTTATAAAAGAAATTATATAGAGGGGTTGTTTTTAAGTTCTGCGGTATATAAGAATGCCAATTACACTATGGAGCTTTTAATAAAGGTAGTAGAATCTCTTAGGAATGCTCATAATTTTAATGGATATATTCACTTAAAGGCTATACCTGGAGCAGATGAGGCTTTAATAAGAAGGGCAGGTATGTTTGCAGATAGGATGAGTGTAAATATTGAATTGCCCTCCAGTGAAAGCCTAAAACTTTTGGCACCTCAAAAAAATAAAGAAAAAATTTTAAAGCCTATGAGTCTTATAAAAAGCAATATTGCAATTATTGAACATGAGAAAAAAATTTACAAAAGAACACCTAATTTTGTTCCAGCAGGTCAAAGTAGTCAACTTATAATTGGGGCCACGCCAGAAAGTGATTTTCAAATAATGAAGTTATCAGAGGGATTATATAAAAATTTTGACTTGAAAAGAGTATACTATTCTGCATATATACCTGTGGGAAATGGCAAGAAAATAGCTAAGGTAGATACTCCGCCAACTTTGAGAGAACATAGGCTATATCAAGCAGATTGGCTTTTAAGATTTTATGGTTTTTCTGCAAAAGAGCTTTTAGATGATAAAAAGCCAAATTTTGATTTACAACTAGATCCTAAAACAGATTGGGCGTTAAGACATCTAGAATTATTTCCAATGGAAATTAATAAAGCTTCAAGGGAGATGCTTTTGAGAATTCCAGGTGTTGGGGTCAGGTCTGTAAATAGAATATTGTCTATAAGACGGGTTCATTCTATAAAAGTTGCGGATTTAAAGAAAATAGGTGTAGTTTTAAAAAGGGCAAAATATTTTATAACATGTGAAGGAAAATATTGTGGAACTTGTAGCTTTAAAGAGGAGAGTATAAGACAAAATATAATTATTCCTAAGAAAAGTGGAGATAGTGGAAAGTATTATCAGATTTCATTTTTTGATAGATTATTACCGGATAATAGTATGATAAATGACTATAGTAAAATAACCGGTCAGCTATAGATTGAAAACTATAGAGGGAACTGTTTACTACTTACTTTTAAAAGGGTTGTATTGGAGGGCGTTTTATGGTTTGTTATGTATATGACGGAAGTTTCATGGGGTTACTTACGGCAATATATGAAGCTTATTATAGAAGAGAAAGGCTGGAAGAAATATTTGCTGAGGATGAATTTAAGCCCAGTTTTTTCTATGAACCTGTGTATATAAATAATGAAAAGGAAAAATATTTAAAAGTCTATAATGCCATAGAAAAAAAGATATCTAAAGATGCTCTACGCATTATATATTATGTTTTTTTGTCAGAGGTAGAAGGTACATCTACCTTGATTTACAGATATATAAAAATGGGCTTTAAAATAGGAAAAGATGTGGATTTACATTTGCATAATGAAGTGGTCATAAGCATGCATAGAATGTGTAAAAAGGTTATGGATGAGAAACATAGAATGCTTGGGTTTTTAAGATTTAGGCAGCTTAGAAATGGTGCATATTATGCTGCTATGGAACCAGATCATAATATACTTCAGCTTATAACTCCTCATTTTGCAAAAAGACTTTCAGGTGAACAATTTATGATACATGACAGAAAAAGAGAGATAGTCTCCTTATATAAAGATGAAAAATGGGTAATAGCCCCTTTGTCTATAGAACAGGGAGACAACATCTTAAAGTGCACAGGTGACAGTGTTTACGAAAATCTTTGGAAGCAATATTTTAAAAGTGCTAATATTGAAAATAGAAGAAACTTAAGACTTCAAAAGAGAAGCATGCCTAAAAGGTATTGGAAATATATAATTGAGACAGAAGATAGTTTGCTATAAAGGAAGAGTTGCGTATAAGAAAAAAAGTCATGCATAAATTAGGAGAAAGTCTCCTTTTAATGCATGACTTTTTTATGATATCTTATAGAATTCTTACGAAAACTTTTGTTGTTTATCTCGGTAGTAGTTAACATATTTCTTTTAAAGAAACAAATTATTTTTTATTTATTAAATATATTCCTAAAGAAACCAATACAACAGCTAAAATTACATTTGAGCTGGAGAAGCTTTCTTTAAGAAAGAAGTAGGATAAAAATACTCCAAATAGTGGAATTGAAAATTTATAAACAGAAACTTTTCCTACGCCATTATATTTTAATAATAATGACCAAATGGAGAAGGCCGCTGCAGATATAAATGCCATGTATAAAAGCAGAATACTTCCAACAGGAGTAAAGGTTATGTTATGGGAAACCCCTGAAAGTCCTACTAAAATAAGAGCAATAGAGCCTGTAAATAACTGATAACCGGAAACAGCAAAAGGTGGTATATCATTTGCTAATTTTTTTGTGTAGACTCCTGCAAAGGCTCCAAATAAACTGGAGATTAAAACAAAGCCTTCTCCAGAGAATTTAAATCCACCAGAAAAGCCACCGCTTTTAGAGTTTACAATAATAACCCCTAAAAAGCCTAAAATTACACCAAGTATTTTCTTCCAGGTCATTTTATCTTCTGTATAGAAAAAGTGTGCAATAACTACACTAAAAAATGTATTTGAGGAAGCTATTATGGAACCTTTTACTCCAGTGGTATTAGAAAGTCCGATATAAAAGAAAATATACTGAATAAAGGTTTGAATTATACCTAGTAGTATTAATCTATAAAAATTTTTTTTGCTAACTTTTATAGAGTATTTAGATATAAAGCAAAATAAAAAAATCATAAGTGATGCTAGAAAAAATCTATATCCTGCAAATAGAATCTTACTATAGGTGTCATCTTTAGCTATGTGAAAAAGCTTATAGCCAATTTTTATGGAAGGAAAGGCACTTCCCCATAAGAAGCAGGCTATTAAAGCAAGTCCCATTACTACAAATGTATTGGTTAATAAATTGTCCTTTGTTTTTCTCAAAAAAATCTCTCCTTTTTGTTAAATATACAGATACATTATAGCAGATATAAATAGTAATACCTATAGGGGTATAATTGTAAAAAAGGTTATTTATATTACTTGAGCTTACCTCTTACTTAAATAATAAATTCCCATTTAATGCGTAGCTTAATACAGTTAAACTTCAATTCGTAATTTGAAACTCAGCCCAAAATTTTTTAACGAAATAATACGGTTTTAGGGTGTTATTACAATCAATATTTATCCAAAAGCCTATGTAGATTTAATGTATAAATTGTATATTACGAATTGAAGCGGTTAAAGTATAAACTTTACGCCTATATTAATAGAGAGTTATAATATTAACTATATAAATAAACT
Organism: Haloimpatiens massiliensis; assembly: GCF_900184255.1. Taxonomy (NCBI): domain Bacteria; kingdom Bacillati; phylum Bacillota; class Clostridia; order Eubacteriales; family Clostridiaceae; genus Haloimpatiens; species Haloimpatiens massiliensis. Next base: position 220,478 of record NZ_LT854637.1, read on the forward strand.
TACTGTATAAATAGATTTTAGTAATACCAGTTAATAATTACAGAGGATTAATGTAGTATCTAAATTATAGATTCATATAAGTTAACAATAAATTTTATATGTGAAATATAAAATTGCACATAGATAGGGGGATAAAGATGTGTATTAATATAAAAAAGCGCATGGAAAATTTAAATTTAGAGGTAACGGATGATTATGTACATATAAAATTTCCATCATCAGTAGAGATTTTAAGTTCAGCAGTTTTAAATGGTGGACATACTTATGCTGACGGAATACTTAATTTAAGAGTACCTAAAAATGAAAGCCATGAGGGGGGAGAGTTTTTACCACCAGAAGTAACTATAGAAAGATATATAGAAGAGCATGATTGGAGTGGTAAGCATGTAGGTATGATGACTGCGGCTAAAATGGAATCCTTTGCAGAGTATTTTATAGAAAAAGATGATGTTCAGATTCAATGTTTTGTAACATTAGGACTTTCTAATGCTAGAAGAGCTGGTGATAAGGCTGATTGGCCGCATTTTGATGAAACAGCGTTAAAGTCAGGGACTATAAATATAATATTTGGAACCAATGCAAGTTTAACAAAGGAAGCTATGGTGGAGTGTATTATGATGATAACAGAAGCAAAGGCAGCTGCTATGCAAGATTTAATTGTAATAAGTCCTGTAAGTGATAAAATAGCCACTGGTACAGGCACTGATTCAGTGGTTGTATTTAACGGACAAGGCCGAAAAATAAGATATTGTGGTAAGCATGTTTTATTTGGAGAGATGCTAGCTACAGCAGTTTATAATGCCATTAATGCATCTGTAGATAAGTTGATGAAGATATATTTTGATGTTTAATAACCCCAAAAGGTTGCTGGCTATACCAACAACCTTTATTAACGTTACTACATATATTATAGACCTAAAAGAATTTTTTACTATCTATATAGTCATATACATCTACTAGTGCTTCACCAAATCTTTGATAGTGTACGATTTCTCTTGCCCATAGGAATTTAAGAACATCTTTTACATCTTGGTCATCTGTAAGGTCTATAAGATGCTCATATGTTGCACGAGCTTTTTGTTCTGCAGCCATGTCTTCATGTATATCTGTTACAGGATCACCTAGTGCTTGAATATAGGCAGCAGTCCAAGGTACTCCACTAGCATCTGATGGGAACAAAGCATTGTCATGTTGTGCATAATGTGCACCTAAGCCAGCTTCCCTTAATTCATCTGGAGTTGCATCTTTAGTTAATTGATATATCATAGCACAAATTATTTCTACGTGAGCTAGTTCTTCTGTACCTATATCTGTTAACAAACCTTTAGTCTTTCCTGTTGGCATGGTGTATCGCTGATTTAAATATCTTATAGCAGCGCTTAATTCTCCATCCGGTCCCCCATATTGGGTTACAAGAAATTTAGCCATTTTTAAATCTTTAGATTTTATTTTAACAGGATATTCTAATTTTTTTTCATATATCCACATACGACAACCCCCTTATTCCCCTATTTCCCATGGCCATGGTTCTTCTACCCATTTCCAAGAAGGAGTACTTTTGGCATAACCAAAGTTGGTTAATGGACCGTATTTTACTTCATAGGCTTCTTTCATATCCATCAACATATCTGTAGTCATATTATAGTCATTTAGAGCTCTTTGATTGTTAGGATGATTATCTAAATATAAATTTAATTCTACAGCTGCAAATTCTAATTCTTTAATTTTTTTCATCATTTTACTGCGGTCATTGTCGTCATAGCACATTTTAGCCATTATAACTCCTCCTATTCCTTAGATTTTATTGGGTAAGGTATATAAAGATTAGGGAATAAAGTTCCCTTTTTTAGGGCTTCATCCAATGGAAACAAAGAAATATAAGGTTGATCAGGTATAAAAGCTCTAGTTAGCCTTATTTTTTTCATATTAGCATAAGGATTAACCATTGGATTAGGCATATAGTCCATACATGGATTGAATGATTGATACATATTCCTCCACCTCAGTTATTATTTACAATATATACTATTCATATATAGGTATATGTGTTAACAGTTTATAATTCAACCCGTAAAATCTCGTTCATACCCTTGTAATCGAGGATGAAAGGGCTTTACGTTATGGAGGTTCAATGACCTTGTATAGTAGATATAATACCGTTGTAAGTAAAGTATATAGAGGTAGAAAAATAGTGTACAAAGGAAAAAACATGCATGTAAAAAGTTAACGTAAAATACATTGACATGAAAAAACAGCAGTGTTATACTTTATTTAAATTAATATGGTGAAACCTTCAGGGCGGGGCGAAATTCCCCACCGGCGGTAAAGTCCGCGAGTCTTTTGACTGACTTGGTGAAATTCCAAGACCGACAGTATAGTCTGGATGGGAGAAGGAAAGATATGCTTTATAGCTTTATATAGCATCTCTTTAATTGAATTTATTTAGCGTGATTATGGACCCTGGAGATATATTATCTTCAGGGTTTTTGTGTTAATGGTGAAATTTATTGTTTTGAGCTTTTATAAAGGCAGGGAGGATAAAATTCATAAATACTCCATAGTGTACCTTTTGTGGTTTAATAAACTGATTAAATTTCACATTTCAAATAAAGTTTAGTGTAGTTTTACTAAAACTTTAAGTTTTAAACGCTGTAATAGTTTACAAATCTTGAATACCACTTCTCCTAGTGGAAACATCCCTTTGATTTTACCAATAGTGTTTTAAAAGAGGTGATTTTTTGAAAATAGAATATATGAGAAGAGCCATTGAACTTTCAAAAAAGGGTGCTGGATATACAAATCCAAATCCTTTAGTGGGAGCAGTGATAGTGAAGGAAGGCAAAATTATAGGTGAGGGCTATCATGAATTTTATGGAGGACCACATGCTGAGGTAAATGCCTTTAAAAACTGTCAGGAAGACCCTAAAGGTGCAGATATGTACGTTACCTTGGAACCTTGTTCGCACTATGGAAAGACACCACCCTGTGCAAATGAAATTGTAAAAAGTGGTATAAAAAAAGTAATTATAGGTATGAAGGACCCTAATGAATTGGTATGTGGAAGGGGAATAGACATATTAAAAAAGGCTGGAATAGAAGTTGAAGTGGGGGTATTAGAGGAAAAAATAAGAAAGGTAAATGAGATATTTATAAAATATATAACTACTAGAATGCCCTTTTGCATAATGAAAACTGCCATGACTTTAGATGGAAAAATAGCCTGTAAAACAGGAGATTCCCAGTGGATTTCAAATGAAATATCTAGAGAGTATGTTCACGAATTAAGGCATAGAGTATCAGCTGTAATGGTGGGCATAGGCACTGTACTTGCGGATAATCCTTCTTTAACTACTAGATTAAATAATGGTAGTGGTAAGGATGCTATGAGAGTAGTAGTAGATAGCCATGGAAGAATACCATTAGATTCTAAAGTGATTAATGTAAGTTCTACTGCTAAAACTGTGGTGGCTGTGGGGCAAGAGGTAGAGGATAAAAAGTTAATGGCTTTAGCCCAAAAGGGGGTTCAAGTTATAAAAACTCCTGGAAAGGATGGAAAAGTAGATCTTAAATATTTAATGAATAAACTAGGGGAAATGGGAGTTGACAGTGTGCTTTTAGAAGGGGGAGGTACTTTAAACTACAGTGCTTTAAGGGAAGGGATTGTAGATAAGCTTATGTGTTTCATAGCTCCTAAAATAATAGGAGGGACAGATGCAAAAACTCCTGTAGAAGGTGATGGAGTAGAGTTTATGAAAGAGTGTATTGAGTTAGGAAAGATAGAGGTTAAAAATATTTCAGGAGATATTTTAATAGAGGCACTAGTTAATAATAAGCTAGGGAACTGATAGATGAATATGATGGTGAATAAATGAAAAATACCTAGCATAGATAGAGTAACTTTATCTAAAATAAATGAACTAATAACTATTACATAAAATATAGTGGCTTTCATGTAATTATGTTAGGGGAGGGGTGAATAGCTGTTGTTTACAGGAATAATAGAAGAAATTGGCCAGGTAGAGAACATAAAAAAGGGAGAGAAATCCGCTTCTATAAGGATTAAAAGCAAAAGGATTTTAGGAGATGTAAAGATAGGGGATAGTATAAGCACTAATGGAGTTTGTCTTACGGTAACAGAATTTAACAAGGAGAGTTTTTCTGTAGATGTAATGCCTGAAACCATTAGAAGAACTAATCTAAAGTATCTTAATAATGGTACAAAAGTAAATTTGGAAAGAGCTTTAAAAGTAGGGGATAGATTTGGAGGACATATGGTCAGTGGGCACATAGATGGTACTGGAGTTATAAAGGAATTTGTAAGTGAGGATAATGCTCTGTGGATAAGCATAGGAGCATCTAAAGAGATACTAAAGTATGTGATAACAAAAGGGTCCGTAGCCCTAGATGGTATAAGTTTAACTGTGGCTTATGTGGATGAGGATATATTTAAGGTTTCTATAATTCCACACACTAAAGAACAAACCACTCTTTCAAATAAAAAGGTTGGAGAGAAAATTAACATAGAATGTGATTTAGTGGGAAAATATATGGAAAAGTTCATGAATTTTAATAAGGTTGTGGATAAGAAGAGGGACATTAGTTTAGATTTTCTTAAAGAAAATGGATTTTATTAAAAGGTTACACTTTAAAATTAATAGTAAAAATAAATATCAACTAGTAACTATTAATTATTAACTATTAACTACGAAGGGGTGTTATAAATGTTTAAATTCAATACTATTGAGGAAGCTATAGAAGACATAAAAGAAGGAAAAATGGTGGTAGTAGTAGATGACGAGAATAGGGAAAATGAAGGGGATCTACTTATGGCTGCAGACAAGGTCACAGGAGAAAGTATAAACTTTATGGCCAAATACGGCAGAGGGCTTATATGTGTGCCTATGTTAAGGGAGAGACTTAAAGAGCTTAAGATAACTCCAATGGTTCAGAATAACACAGACCCTAAAGAGACAGCTTTTACTGTGTCTGTGGATTTTAAGAGAGCATCTACAGGAATTTCTGCCTATGAAAGAGCGGAAACTATAAAAAAGTTAGTAGATATAGGTGCAACACCAGAGGATTTTAATAAACCAGGGCATATATTTCCTTTGGCCTATAAAGAAGGGGGCGTATTAAAAAGAGCAGGACACACAGAGGCGGCAGTGGATATGGCAAAGTTAGCTGGGTTTTCTTCTGCAGGAGTTATATGTGAAATAATGAATGAAGATGGAACCATGGCTAGAGTTCCTCAGCTTATGGAATATGTAAAGAAGCATAATTTAAAGATAATAACCATAGCTGATTTAATAGCCTATAGGAGAAAACATGAGTGCCTAGTGGAAAAGGTAGCTGAAGGGGACATGCCTACTAAATATGGAGACTTTAAAATAATAGGTTATGTAAATAAATTAAATGGGGAACATCATGTGGCCTTAGTTAAAGGTGATATTAAAGGTGACGAACCGATACTTGTAAGGGTTCACTCTGAATGTCTTACAGGAGATGCCTTTGGCTCCTTAAGATGTGATTGTGGAGAGCAACTGGCAGCTTCCATGATAAACATAGAAAGAGAAGGGAAGGGAGTGCTTCTATATATGCGTCAAGAGGGAAGAGGCATAGGACTTATAAATAAAATAAAAGCTTACCAGCTTCAAGATCAGGGAATGGACACTGTAGAGGCAAATCTAGCATTGGGTTTTCCAGAGGATTTAAGAGATTATGGCATAGGAGCTCAGATACTTTCACATTTAGGAATAAAGAAAGTAAGACTTATGACTAACAATCCTAAAAAAATATCAGGTATAAAAGGATATGGAATAGAAATTGTTGAGAGAGTATCTATTGACATGGGGCACAATGAAATGAATGAGTTTTATTTAAAGACTAAAAAAGAAAAGATGGGACATTATCTGGACTTTTAGATTTTGGTACAAAAGGTATAGTAAGGCACATTCAAACAAATAATAAGTCAGTATGCTAGTCTATTTTGCGTCATACTGCGTCAGCAGAACCCACTGATAGTCCTACTAGCGGCGGAACCTGCTTCCTTGTCTGACACAAAATATACTAGCATCTTTGACTTGTTATTTCTTTTCATGTACCTAAAATGAAATTTCTATATTTATTGATATTTATAATTTAACTAAGAAGCCTTACTTTAGTGTCATTAGCGTCAGTAAGTGATGAGAAAGGCTACATTATCAATTAAGGAAAAGGGTGGATAGTGTAGAAAAATTAAATAATTGGAGGAAATAATAATGAAGGTATATGAAGGAAAATTAATAGCAGAAGGTTTGAAATTCGGTATAGTTGTTGGAAGATTTAACGAGTTTATAGGAAGCAAACTTTTAGCAGGGGCAGTAGATGCTTTAAAAAGACATGGAGCACAGGAGGAAGATGTAGAAGTGGCTTGGGTTCCAGGAGCATTTGAAATACCTCTAATAGCAAAGAAAATGGCTAAATCAAATAAATATAATGCAGTTATATGTCTTGGGGCTGTTATTAGAGGAACCACATCTCATTATGACTATGTTTGCAGTGAGGTTTCCAAGGGTATAGCTAATGTTTCTTTAGATACAGAAGTACCTGTAATATTTGGTGTTTTAACTACTGAAAGTATTGAGCAGGCTATAGAAAGAGCGGGAACTAAAGCAGGGAATAAAGGCTATGATGCTGGGGTAACAGCTATTGAAATGGCTAATTTATTAAATGATTATCCCACAATAAGGTACAATGTAGTGGAATTATGAAATTTCTCCTCCATGACTTGCATAAGAGCTCGGAACAATAAATTTAATTTAAGAAATTCTAATCTTTTAGCCATATAAAATTATCTAACGCTCACATTCAGCGTCCTGCCTCAGGTTCGCTAGCCTGGCGTCCTTGCCAGGCTTACGATAATTTTATCTGTCTAAAAGAAGAATTTCTAAAATTAAATTTAAACAGTTCCTTTGCTTCTTATGCAAGTCATTCCAGAGAAATTTCATAATTCAGGTAATATAATGCTTTTTGTGGGATAATCATTAAATGAATATATATAATAAATAGAAAATAATAACTTTAATTATTTAATATGGTAAAATATTGTGTTATAATATAATTATATTAAGTATTTAGGGGGTAAAATATGAGAAGTAAAGCTAAATGTGTATTAATTTTAGACCAGCTAGTAAAAGTCAATAGGTTTTTATAAAAAATTTTATTTCTAAAAATAGGTATCACAAAAAATCCATTGAAAAACACGAACAATGGAAAGTGATTCCTAATTGTTTTAGCCGTTAGGCTGTTTGTTTTGATTTGTTGTTTAGGTACATTTTTGAATGTATCTTGGGGTCACGTAGTTCATACTCTTTTTGATTTTTAAGAACAGAGAATATGTAGTTAATTAGCTTATGCATTATTGCAACTAAGCCTACTTTTTTCTTTTTATCTTTCATATTCTCATTATAGAAATTTAGTAGAACTCTATTTATAGGTTCACCATTTCTATTCTTACGTATGGATGTTAACGCGACAGCGTATAAGGCCCTACGGCCTATTCTGGTACCTCGTTTAGACATGGCATTTCTGTCACTGTTAAACTTACCAGATTGGCTAACAGAAGGATCTAATCCAAAATAAGCAACTAAGTGCTTAGGCTTAACAAAACCTTTAATATTGCCGATTTCACTCATTATTGTGATGGCAGTTAGTTCTCCAACACCTGGTATTGAGTAAAGTAATTGTACATTTTTCTTAAATTCATCAGAGATCCTAGTGCTACGCATTAATAGATGAATCTCTGTTAATAGATTTCCAATTTGGATTTCTAGTGATTCTATTACTGCGATAGTATTAATTATTTTTACAAATAGACTTGGTGATTTAAGACCAATGTAAGCAGCTTCGTCAGCAGCATCATATAGCTTTTTATAAATTTTTTCACTATGTGTTAGTCCTTTTCTAGAATTGGTTGAAATGAGGTTGATAAGTTCATCTCTATTAGCACTTAAAACTGCTTCAGGACTAGAATACGTTTTTAGTATAGCTATTGATGTTTTGCCAGTAATGTCTGAAAAGACAGAGCTATAACTAGGAAATATAACTCTTAAATCAGCAGAAAGCTTTTTCTTAAATGTAGATTTACTATCAGTAAATTTATAGTAATCTCTACAAAGAGACTTTAAAGTGTAAATTTCAACATCAAAATCAGAAGAATATTTAACATTTTGAAATTTACCTATAGTAGCAATGGTTAATGCATCTTTTTTATCATTTTTCACTTTTCTTATGTCACCATTCTTGTTACAATTAGTAATGAGTGGATTAAGGATACATACTTCAAATGTATCTTTAAGAAAGTGGAAAAGAGTAAGATGGTATACACCAGTAGATTCCATGAAAATTGCCGTTTTCATGTTAAACTCTTCTTCCGCTTTTTTTATTTGATCTACTAGGTAATCAAAACCATTTCTATTATGTATAATCTTAAAAGGCTTTCTATAAATTTCACCGTCAGGTGATAGTATAGCAACTACCGAAAAGTCTGCTGATACATCAATTCCAACTGTTGGTCTATAAAAAAATTTACTCATATATATTATCTCCTTTATTTTGAGATAGAATAGATATTCCATTTCTATCAGTGATTCTATAACCTTGTTTGTGACACGGATAATTCCTAAAAGGAAACCCAACCAGCTAAACATAGAGTTCTCACTGATGGAATGATACGCTAATTCACGGGTATAAATGACTCCATAGAGTCATTCCCAGGGGGAGTCCATCTATCTTCTATTCAGGAGATATTATATCAAAATATTTAACTGTATAGGTTTCAATTTAGATTTAATAGAAAACTTAATTTAGGTATGAAATGAACGCCCTATCGGGCAAAATAATTAGAACAATAATAAAAAAGATTTGTTGTAATATTCGTTAGAATAATAGATAGTTTTCTATTGAATGTTATGACTATATTATACAAGGGGTATTAATATATGAAAAGTGAAATTAAATATAAGTCCTTAGTGATCTTAATAATAGTCATACCAATTTTATTTGTATCATATATTCTCTACGGCATATTTGGACCCCAAAAAATCTCGGAAACAATTACAGGTTCCGTAGTACTTATAGAAAAAGATAATAAGGAAGAGCATGAAGTTATGAAAAAAAGAAAAAGTCCTTATTCTTATAAAGAAAAAGATGGAGAAAATTATTATATAATTATAAATTCAATAGAGAGCAATTCTTACAAAAAATGTTTGGTTAGTTGCACAAAGGAGCAATTTCAAAAGTTAAGAGTAGGAGAAAATTATTATTACCACGTGAAATATGCAAGGGGTGATGAAACAAAGGGAAATTTACAAGAAGCAACTACCTATAATCCAGTTCAATAGTAAATTTAAAATCAGCCTATTTAAGGGCTGATTTTTTAGTATAATAAAAGTGTACAAGGGAATAATTTAAAATATATTGTAGAATTAAAAAAGGGGGGGGGAAATAGGCTAGTGATGTTTTTAAAAACTCACTACATATAATTTATGAAAGAGAAATACAAGGATTTATTTAAAAGAATTTTATGGGCAAAAGAAGAAGGTAATTTTAAAAGGGAAGTAGGGAATATATTAAAGGAGTACGGAGATGAAAAAAAGGAACTTTCTAAAGTAATATCATCCTTATGTGGTGTTACGGTAGAGTACATTGATGATGAAAGTTTTATAAATTCACTGGAAAGTGCCATGAAGGGATATGAAAGAGAAGCTAAAATAGTGCACAAAATTGGAGAGTGCACTATGGAGTGTGCAGATGAGGAAGGAAAAACTCTATGTCAAAAAGCATGCCCTTTTAATGCAATATTAAATGAAGAAAATAAAATATACATAAATGAAGATTTATGCACAGATTGCGGTAGATGCGTTACAGCTTGTGAAAATGGTGGATATTTAGATAGAATAGAATTCATGCCTTTAGTAGATATTCTTAAATCAGATGTACCAGTGATAGCAGCAGTGGCACCGGCTATAGCAGGTCAGTTTGGAAAAGATGTTTCTTTAGAAAAAATGAGAACTGCTTTTAAAAAGGTTGGCTTTTTAGACATGGTGGAAGTGGCATTTTTCGCAGATATGTTAACTTTAAAAGAAGCTATTGAGTTTGATGCTCATGTAAAAAGTGAAAAGGATATAATGATAACTTCTTGCTGCTGTCCTATGTGGGTAGGAATGCTTAAAAGGGTTTATAAAGATTTAGTAAAGGATGTTTCACCTTCAGTTTCTCCAATGATTGCAGCGGGAAGAGTTTTGAAGAAATTAAATCCAAATTGTAAAGTGGTGTTTGTAGGGCCATGTATTGCTAAAAAAGCTGAAGCTAAAAATGAAGACATAAAAGGAGCCATAGATTTTGTTTTAACCTTTGAAGAGGTTAAAGGAATATTTGAGGTTTTGGATATAAATCCTAGTGATATGGAAGAGGATTTCACCAGTGAATATGCATCTAGAGAAGGAAGACTATATGCGAGAACTGGTGGAGTTTCTATAGCTGTAAGTGAAGCCATAGAGACTCTATTCCCAGAAAGAAAAGGAAAAGTAAAGACAGCTCAAGCTCACGGAGTTAAGGAGTGCAAGGAAATACTTGATAAAGCAGTAAAAGGAGAAATAGATGCCAACTTCATAGAAGGTATGGGATGTATAGGCGGTTGTGTAGGAGGACCTAAAGCTTTAATTCCAGCAGAAGAAGGCAAGAAAATAGTAGATGAAACTGCTGAAAATTCAAAGGTAAGGGTATCCTTAAATAACGAGTGTATGAATGAAGTCTTAAAGCTTATAGGAATTGACGGAGTAGAGGACTTTAAGAATAAAGAGAAAATACAGATTTTTGAAAGAGAGTTTTAAGCATAAATTGGAGAACGCCCATAAATTTGTGTAAAATAGAATAGACATGATAAAAAATATTTGGAAATTATTACTGGAATTTAGTTCCAGTAATAATTTTATTTTTTCTTAGGAATTTAAAAAAATTGACTAAAAAAAAGAGCCCGTTAGGGCCTGAAAAATCAGAGAGTAGATGTTTGAGGAAAATATTACAAGTTATATTTTGGAAACGTATTTTTGGTATAATTATTTGTAAAAACTAGAATAGGATTGATATAAATGCGTGGAGTAATAAAACAAATATTTATTGATAATTGGGAAAAATTCCGTGAAATAAATAAAGGCAAAATCAGAGCTAACATAGATAGAGAAGTTTACAAAATGATTAACTGTGGGTCGCTAGACAATGGGTTTATTGAATTTAAGTGTGAGAGTTGTGGAGAAATTAAGAGAGTTGGTTTCAGATGTAAAAGCAGATTTTGTACGTCTTGTGGCAAGAAAAAATCTGAAGAATGGTCAGATGAAATGGTGGCGAGGCTCATTAACTCAAAACATAGACATATGGTATTCACCATCCCAGAAGAGTTAAGAATATACTTTGCCCGTGATAGAAAATTACTATCTTTATTGCCGCAATGTTCATCTAAAGCAATTGTGAGTTGGTTTAAAGATTTAAATAAAAAAGAATGTTTTACTCCAGGAATAATATCAGTTATTCATACTTTTGGTAGAGATTTAAAGTGGAATCCCCATGTATATTTGATTGTTACCGAAGGTGGGGCAGGTGAAATTACAGCTTGGAAAAATATCAAGCATATAAACTATACAGCATTAAGAAAAAGATGGCAGAAAATATTGTTAGATGAGATAGGAAATAACATTAAGAGTGACAGAAAGAAGTTTAAAAAATTAAAAAATGAACTGTATAAAAAATTTAAAAATGGATTTTATGTATATGGAAAAGGAAAAATAAAAACAGCAAAGGAAGAAGGAAGATATGTTGGAAGATATACTGCAAGGCCAGCAATAGCTGAATCAAGAATAATGCTTACATTTGGTGTGAATCCTTTAAGATGTGAGAAGTGTGAAGCACAAATGAAATTTCATGATATATATTATAAAAATAAAAGAGTAAGAGAAAAATTTAGAGAAAAAATAATGGATGAAAATGAGAGAAAAATAGAAGAGTTAATGTACAGTTATGGTGTTATTAAAGGTATAATTCGTGATAAAATAGAGCCATTATATATATAAATGGGGGTTATTGATATGGCAAGAAATATTAAGAAAGTAAAAGATAAATAAAGAGCAAAATACAAAGCAAAAATAAAAGAAAAACAAATTAAGGAGAAGGATATTTTGTATATATGTACAGAATGTGGGATAAAAGAATATATACCAAGAGATGTGGTTGAAATGTTTGATGAAATAGATGATGAAAATATAATAGAGCCACCTACATTTAGTTGTGAAAAATGTGGAGCTATAATGAGACCCCAAAAATATGAAGGTGTTCATGGGATAACATATGAATTTTAAAGATAAAAACATTAATATGTTACCGCATAAAAAGTATATATAAATTTGATAATAAAAAATATAATAAAGCAGCCTAGTTAAAGAGTTTTGCCAAAAGAAGTTGAGCGAAGCGAAATAACGCGGCAATAGCCACTTTTTTATTTTAGGTTATTACTAAAAATATGAAGTATAGCTTTATCTTGTTATTATTATTTGTATAATTTTTATTATTATGCATATATATATAAATTAGTACAAGCTTAAAATTTATTTTACATATATTGTTCAAGTCTATCCTTATGCATTATATTAAGTTGAGTTAAGATCCAACACCAATTTTGACGTGGAGAAGTCCACTTAAGCATAATCTGCTCAGTAGCTAGATATAGAGCTTTCATTAAGGAGTCATCTGTAGGAAAAACAGTTCTTATTTTAGTGAATTTTCTAAGCTGCCTGTTAAAGCCTTCTAATGCATTAGTTGTATATATTATTTTTCGAATTTCTGGTGCAAAGTTAAAATAAGTAGATAAATTATCCCAATTATTGTTCCATGACTGTATAACTATGGGATATTTATCACCCCAAGTAGCTTCTAATGATTGCAACGCTTGAGTTGCCATAGTTTCATTAACTGCTTGATATACAGTTTTTAAATCTTTCATAAAAGCTCTCATGTCCTTTGAAGCTATATATTTTATAGAATTTCTTATTTGGTGTATTATACAACTTTGTATATTGACCTCTGGAAAAACAGTTTTAATAGCTTCTGGAAGCCCTTTAAGTCCATCCATACATGCTATTAATATATCCTTAACTCCTCTGTTTTTAAGGTCATTGCAAACTGATAATCAAAACTTTGCTCCCTCTTGTTCACCAACCCATATACCAAGAATATCTTTATACCCTTTCATATTAAGTGCCATGCATATATAGGCCGCTTTACTAACAATTCTATGTTCATCTCTAACTTTAAAATGAATATCATCCACAGACATACCTCTTGCATATAAGCCTATAACTTTCTTATCAAGTTCGTTGCATACTGTTTCATATTTTCTAACAATCTTTGGTTCAAACTCTGCATTTCTATCTCTTGGTACAGATACATCCACTTCACCAAAACTGGTTTTAATTTTCTTAGGGCTATATCCATTTCTATAATTTTTTTCTTCTTGGATCTGTCTTTCATACCTCTCTCTTCCCAAATGTTCTTCCATTTCAGCCTCTAAGAATTGTTGAATTATACCTCCAAATAATCTTTGCATTAAACCATTCTTGTCTACTAGGTCCTCCATACTTTTACACTTCTTTAATTCTTTATTCAAATTAATATCAGGTATTTCTAATGGGTTCATTTTTTTCTCTCCTTTTACAAATTATTTTGTAGTTATTATTTCCATTAATGTAAGCTATACATACATAAAAAAGAACATCCGTAGATTTGTTTACACAAATCTATGGATGTTCCCCTTTTACAATGAGGACATATTTTAACTTCTGCTCTATGCTCTACAATTTTAACTTTGATATCTGGTACATCTATAATTTGACGAACAATATATCTTTCGGGAGAGACATTTTTTAGGGATGCTCCGCATTCAGTACAGTGTTTTACAGTATGAATTTCAATTTCACCAGGAGTATCATTTAGCCACAGTGTTGTTCCTTCATGATCTTATTGACCACCAGGTTTTTTACCTGATTTTGTTCTTAAACTTTTAGTTTTCTTTTTGAAACCATCTGACGATGGAGGGTTACTGCTGTTATTACTAGTTTTATTGACTTGATTTTCTAATAATTTTACACGCTCGGTTAGAGCCTTGTTATCTTTTGAAAGTGTTTCCACTTGAGAATTTAGTGTTTTAATTTGGTTTGATAATTCCTTAATAACACTTATAACTCGAGATATACCTTGATTATAAATTTCAATAATTTTGCCTTCGCTCACTACGTGCCACCACTTATCATTAGTTTTTGCAAGACATGTTTTATGATATCAAAAAACAATGATAAATAGAAGGGGCATTTTTAATAAAATAATAATAACATGGAATTTAAGTTATTTTAATAGCTGAATAGTTATTTTTTTCTAATTCTGTTGTAATATATTCTTGATTATTTAGCATAGCCATTTTCTCCTTTTCTATAAGTTGTTTTGGAAACTCAACTTATTTTAAGGGTTGGCTATGTTTTTTCTATGCTTTTTTATTGGTAATTTTACCTGTGATATTTAATTTTAATCTTAGGTGTCTATGTTTCCTTTTTTACTGTCCGCAGGTCAGCGCTCATTATTGGATCATTACTGTTTATTCCATTTTTAATGTATGCTGGAATTACTTCTTGGTAAATATCATTAACAATGACAAATATGACAGTTATAAAGTCTTTTAGATCTTCTATAGCTGTGATATAGAATCAGTTTTGAAAAGCTCTAGCATATATGTTTCCCCCTATCATTAAGAGTGGTCGTGCTTTTCTAATGATACGATAACATGTTTCGCTATGGTTTTTATATTTGTAAATAATACAGTGCATTTAACTAGCACAACAAGTTAATTTAAAAAAGAAGTATGGCTCGGCTCATATATAACTTTCTAGTGTAAGTTTTTAAAATTTAGAAAACTACATTTTTTATATGTTATTTGAATAATACTAGTATGTTACATAAGATATTTTAAATTGATATAATGTAAAATATTTAGAGTTTATGAACTAAAAGGAGGAAAATGTAAAAATATGTAGAAATGTTATTATGATGAATTAATATTTTAATAAAAGGAGATGTTGGTTATATGAAGATAATTCAACCTGCTAAATTAAAGCTAAAGAAAAAAATTAATAAGGATAATGGAGAGGTCACAGTAATGAGTTCTCAATGTGATATTTTAGAATTTGGATGTGGGCAAACCTGTCCAATACAAGGGTGTCCAGGAAAATGGGGATTTATAAGTGCCTGTAAATGTTTTTAATTTTTACACTATATAAATTACCAGTAGATAGTCAGTTGTTCTAAAAAGTATGTTTTAAGGAGCACCTTATTTTCAAATTATTATATATCTGATAGTAAGGTGCTAATACTAAATTTAGGAATATTAAAAATAAAGTTATAATTTTTATAAGTATGAAACTTTTATGCTGACTTGAAATATTTTATATAAATATGACCTCTATATATTTTAAAAGTCTTTTTAAAACATTTTAAATTTTTATTCTATTAAAGGCAGGTATTGTATGTATTCATAATTAAAGTTATTTTTATTATCGGTAAAATAAATTTTAAATAGGTTTACTCAGTTTAAGATTAAGTTATATTTAGTGGTTTTTCCAATATATGAGTATTACATAGGGTATGCGACATTAAGCTTATTTTTAGAAATGCTTAAATTTATTATTATTATATTTGGATATTTTCCCGATATAGTTGTAGTTTAGTATTTCATTAAAAGATAGCTATATTTTTACTTATGGAATGGTGATGTATCTTAATTTTTAAAAATCGACAATAAAAGTAAATTGAAATTTTTTAGATGCATAAATAATTAAAATTAATAGATTAATTATGAAAAGTTAGCTATTACAATAAGAAATTTACAAATTTAGACACTAGCCGGTTTAATTTCATATTTGATTTTAAATTTAGGCATGACAAAAAATATTTAAATAGTATATTTTTAAGTTATTAGATTACTAATAGTCCATTAGATTTTTTAATGTTATTAAATTTCAATCTACCTACTTCACAAGATGATAAATTATTTAAAGAAGAGGCGTATAATGAAAAATAGGCATAAATATAAGGATATTAGTTATGCAATCATAATAAATTTGAATTCTAATATGTTTATAACCAGGAAGTTCATTGCATGATGACAGTCATTAGAAATTTATAGATTTACTAATAACTAGGTTTTACTATTGTTTAATACTGAATAAAATTGATAACTATTTCTGGAGGAAGTTAGATAATAAAAATGCGGTAATGATTTATTACTAACCCAATATAATGTTTTTTATCTTTTGTAAAAATTATAATTTCATCAACATGCTACTTGTAGTAGCAAATAAATTTATAGATAAAAGCACA
This sequence comes from Haloimpatiens massiliensis, assembly GCF_900184255.1. NCBI lineage: Bacteria > Bacillati > Bacillota > Clostridia > Eubacteriales > Clostridiaceae > Haloimpatiens > Haloimpatiens massiliensis. The sequence continues at coordinate 236,930 of NZ_LT854637.1, forward strand.
TTATCATGTATTTTTTAAATATTGAGTAAATTTTTTGATGTAAGATGCAATTGTAATATAGAATGTTTTAGTATTTACTGTGATTTCTAAATATTCGGAAATTACTTTTTTGAAGAGTAATATGAAAATATAAGGTTAAAGCATTGAGTATAAAAAGAATAGGATATCTGATACTTTAAAGTTGTTTTATTCTAGATTAGGCGATGAGATTAAGGAATTATATCTTAAGACGCTTTAGCTTGAATAATTATATGATTAATATGGATATTTAGGTTAACAATAATGTATATATGTAGGTATTCAGTGAACTTAAGTTTCTTTCTTAATAGTAGTATACCAAAATTGATGTTTAGAATTAGTATATTGATATTTTTTTATTATCATTTTTATTTTTAATAAACTGATATAGTTTTTTACTGTGGCATATGGTACAGCTTGATGTAACTCTTGATATTGAACCTTCAACTTCTAAAGGGAAATAATGTTTTGTGGTGAAGTTATTTAACTATAAGGTTAAGATAGTTAAATATTTATATAAGAAATTAAGAATAGGGGGAATTTTATATGTTGTTAAAAAAATCAAAATTTAACATTAAAGTAGATAAGGATTCTAAGGGAAATCAATTAATATTTAATACATTAACTAATGCGTTTGCATTATTTGATGAAGAAACGTTGAAAGCAATAGATGAAATTGAATATTTGAAAAATTATGAGGAAAAGTTTAATAAAAAAATAGTAGAAAATATTATGCTGGCTTTTGAAAATGGTTTCTTAATAGAACAAGATTTAAATGAGTTAGATATTCTCAAATATTATAGAGAAGTAGGTAGATTTACTAAAGAGACACTAGCTATAACAATAGCTGTAACAATGAATTGTAATATGAATTGTCCTTATTGTTTTGAGAAGAAAAACACTAAAAGAATGGAGGAAAATGTAAAGATAAAATTAATCGAGTTCATTGAAAATTCATTAAAATCAAGTAATACTAAATCATTATCAATAACTTGGTTTGGAGGAGAACCACTATTAGAGTTAAATACAATAGTAGAGTTATCTGAAAGTTTTATAGAAATATGTGAAAGATTAAATGTTAAATATAATACTAAGATTATAACAAATGGAGTTTTATTAGACAGAAATACTGCACAAATATTGTTAGAGAAGTGTAAAATAAAAAATGTTCAAATTACATTAGATGGATTAAGAGATACTAATGATAAAAGAAGACATTTAAAAAATAATAAAAGTAGTTTTGATATTATTTGTAAAAATATAAAAACAACTCAAGATATAATGGATATTTTACTAAGAGTTAATATAGATAAAAATAACTCAAAAGAAGCAAAAGAAATAGTGGAATACTTTTATTCCAATGAGTTCAAGATTAAAAATATAGCTTTTGCTCCTGTTACGTTTATATATGAAGATGATAAAAATAAAGATAATTGTTATAGTAAAGATGAATTTTATAATTTATTACCTCAGTGGGAGGAATATGCTTTTAATAGATTTCATTATATTGAAACACCAAGTACTGTTCCAGTTGCTTGTGGAGCACTTTCAATTAACTGTTTTGGAATAGATCCTGAAGGATATATATATAGATGTTGGACTGATATAGGCATTAAAGATAAAAATTCAGGTGATATTTTTTATGGAGAAAAACTAGATGGCTATACATTAAAGTGGTTAATTGAAGATATTGAAGATGAATGTAAAAAGTGTATATTATTGCCTATTTGCCAAGGAGGTTGTTCATATCATAAGTTTAATGGGAAAGGTGATTCGTTTAGATGTGCTAGTAATGAGAAAGTAATAATTGAAGGCTTAAAGAGATATTACAGAAAGTATTTAAAAGATGAAATAGTTTAATATACTGAAGAATATAGAAAATTATAAAATAACAATAAAAAAATAATACGCTGATTTAAGAAAGTAAACTTAAGTTTTCCAAATGTAGTAATTAAAGCAACTTGCAATTTTATTGAGAGCTTGTATTATTATGTTTTTTACGACATGCAGTATTTCAAAAAATTCCATTAATATTCAATTAATTAGGTTAAAATTATTATATATTTGTTCGTAAAATGATGTATTAAATTTATGTATACTAAGAAGAGGAGAGACTACTATTATTATTTTATATTGGTTTGATTTGTAAAAAAACAATGGTTTTATACCAGTTTAAAGTATTTTTGTATTCTTTATTTATGATATGTACTTAAGCATTAGACATGACATAAATTCTAAATGTATCTGAAATATTTATTTAACTTTATCCATGCGTAAATTACGTTATAATAAGTTATTTGTAAAAGATATATTAAAGTTACATATGGAGAAAGCAAGAATTTATTTTTTATAGTCAATTAGTTTATTAAGTAAATCTTCTCTAATCTCTTCTTAAGGTATAACTCAATATTTAATGTTGGCTTATTAATTTTATAGTGTTAATTATATAAGTAACTTAACTTCTGCAAAATAAAAAGTTAAATTGGTAGTATTACCAAAAAATAAATATGGCACACTGACCTTATCCGTGATATATAAAAGTTACTACTCAATTAAAACACGGGAGGTTGTCAGTATGCCAAGTAAATTTACTAATCATATTGTATCCATTAATGATGAACTTTACAATTACTTAAATGATGTAAATTATGGAATGAGTAAACCTCAATTTCATCATATATCCACTATTATTAATGGATTAATAAATTTAGATGGCACTAAATCTTTATTAAAGATTTCAGAATATATACTAGCTGCTAAAAGCAGCAGTTCCATATATAGATTTTTGAGTAACTCTAAATGGGACGATAGTCTCATAGATAGAAATCGTATTAATTATTTAAAACTACATTTTAATAAACTCATAAAGCCTAAATCCGTAGGATTCTTAGTTATAGATGATACTGTTAATCCAAAAACTCAAGCAAAGAAGATGCAAGGATTAAGCTATAATCATTGCCATACAGAAGGTAAAAATCTTTGGTCCCACTGTGTAGTTACTTCTAATTTTGTAGCAGAGGATATGTCTATTCCGCTAAACTATAAGTCTTATTTTAACGAAGAAAACTGCAAAAATCATAATAAAAAATTTATGAGTAAACCAGATATAGCTTTAGGTTTTATTAATTCTTTTGAAAAACCTTCTAACTGCGATAAAATATATTGTCTTACTGATAGTTGGTACACTAGCGAAAAGTTAATTAATGGTTGTATTTTAAAAGGTTTTAACTTTATTGGGGCTTTAAAATCTAATAGAAAAATCTCTCCATTAGGAATTTCAATGCAAATTAAGGAATTTGCTAAATATATAAATCCATCTACCTTAGATGTAGTTACCGTCGAAGGTAAGGATTATAGAGTATATAAATACGAAGGCAAAGTTTCAAAGATTGAAAATGCATTAGCCTTAATTTGCTATGAAGTTGATGGGGACAGCTTTAAAGAACCAGTATATCTAATGTCTACAGACATAGAACTTAGTAATAAAGCTATAATAAAATACTATCTATATAGATGGAACATTGAAACTAATTACAAATATCTTAAAACACACTTAGGTTTTGACGAATATAAAGTTCAAGGTATACTCTCTATCGAGAGGTATTTTCTACTTACATTTTTAGCAATCAATTTTTTAGAGATTTATAGATTATATAATCCTAAAAAACTTGAAACCATTGGTGATACTATAAAGTCTATAAAAAGCCTATCGGCTAAAGAATTGGTGCGTTTTGTTTATGAGGAAGCTAAAAATGATATACCTTTAGACACAATACTTGCTGAATTAAAATTAGTTTCTTAAAAAATTTTGTAAGTTACTTATAGGGAAAGTATAGAATTAAATGCTGTAACTATATTCCTATTAAAGAACTTACATCTATATTTGGGTTTTTAGCTTTTAAAATTAAAGAAGTTAAGTAAGTAATTATAAAGTTCATCGTTAATACTGAAAAGTTAGTGTGTTATATTTATTTTTTATTTTATAAAGTTAAAAAAATTGAATTTATTATGAAAGTTATTTTATCATCAGAGGATTAAAAAAGCAATATTCATATAAGTTTATCAAACATAATTGTACATATGGAGGATTTATGGAAAAAAACGTTTATTTTAATTATTTAAATAAATATAAAATTAGAATATTAATTATGATGGTATTATGTATTTTACTAACAGTTACATCATTATTGAAGCCTTATATAATTTCAAATTTTTTTGACTTACTAACTAATAACCTTAGAGATACAAAAAAGGTAGTGAACAATATATATTTACTAATTTTAATTTGGATGAATCAAATAATCACAGGATATTTTTTTAATATGGAAAAGATAAAATTAGATAGCAAATTTATGTTTAATATATTATCTAATGTTATAGAACATTTAAAAGTAATTCCCTATTCTGAATATATAAAACTAGATAGCGGTTATTTATGTGATAGATTAGTTTCAGATGCCTCAGAAATTTCAAATTTTATTATTGAAAATATATTTGAGGTGACTATTAATATTCTTTCTATAACAATTTCTTATTTTATGATATTTAAAATATATTTTTTATTTGGATTAATACTTTTGCCTATGTTTTTAATATATAGCATGCTATATATTTTTTTTAAAGAAAAGATATATTTAAGTAATTATACATATACAGATGAACACAGCAAATTTTTTTCAAAATTAATTCGTGAATTAAAAAATATAAAATCAATAAAAATCAATAGTTGGCATAAAGAGAGTAAAAATGAGTTATATAATGCTTTTGTTTTGTTGTTTAATAAAGGAGTCAATTTTTCTAAAATTTCATATATGTATTCTAATGTTCAAAATGTAGTTACCTTTAGTTCTAATATAGTAATTTTATTATATGGTGTTTCACTGGTTGAAAAAAATATCATAACTATAGGTAAACTCATAGTTTTCAACTCTTTTTTTAATGTAATAATATCTGGCATTAATTATTTCTTATCACTTAGTCAGCAATATCAACAATATCTTGCGTCTAAGAATAGGATTGATAAATTATTATTAATAAAGGAAGAGATTATTGGAAATGTTACTTTAAAAGAAGTAGAAGATTTACAAATAAGAAATTTATCTTTTTATTATGAAAAAGAAAATCAAATAATTAAAAATTTGAATTATAAATTTAAAAAAGGAAAAATATATTGTATTTGTGGTAAAAATGGAAGTGGAAAAAGTACTTTATTTGATCTTTTATTAGGGCTATATGACAATTATTCTGGAGAGATTTATATAAATAGTACAAATTTAAAATATATAAATTTATATAATTTTAGAAAAGAAAATGTTTCTATTTGTCAGCAAGAGCCTGATGTTTTTAGTTATACTATAAATAAAAATAAAAAAAATAGTTATTTTAACTGTATTTTTAATAATTATAAAAATTTATCTGGAGGGGAAAAGCAAAAGAGTGCTTTAAATATGTGTTTGAATAAAAAATTTGATATATTACTGTTAGATGAACCTTCATCAGCTTTAGACAAGGATAGTGTAAAAAAATTGAAACAAATTCTTAAAAAGTTGAAGAAAAATTCTATAATAATTGTAATAACTCATGATCGTGAACTTATAGAAAATGCAGATTATATTATTAATATAGGGGATGTTATTAATAAATAAACTTTATAATTTTGCAAGTTAAAAAATATATTTATTAAAGTTATTAAATATATAAGTAATCAATAGAATGTATTATGGTTATAAGAATTGGATACTTAATCTATAATTATTTTTAGTAGATATGAGTATAATTAATAAAAAACTAAATAGTTAAAGTAAAATGATTCCAATTTTTATTAAGCGTAGCTTGTTAAGATAAATTTGAGCTAGGAATTGATAATAAAAAAGCAAAAAAGGGGTAAGCTACTTCTCTAGTAAATTTTAATGTTAAAAAATATATTTTAATTAAGCAGTTCTTTTTAATCCCGATAGGGATTTGGATTTATCTACACCACCAGCTTTTATAGCAGCAAGCACAATGTTTAAAAGGCAAATGTGTCCAATGGTATTTAGGTTAGTAACAGAGTTAATATTTTTAACATAAGCTTGTTCGGTATTAAGATTTTTCCACCTAGAATTGTATCTTTCAGATTCAGTTCTAAGACCATATGTTTTTTAAAAAAATATAGAATCAAGATTTATAGAAGCTCTATAATCAGTATGAATGCTTATTTATTTTACACAACCTCTATTCATTTTGCCATTAAAATATTTTTCACGTTTACATGGACGCGATGAATCATCTTTTGATTTTCTATAAGGACAACAAAATTTTTGCTTAATATAAGAATCAAAATATTGTTTACCATCTTTGTGCATGGCTAAACCGCAATCACATATTATATTCCCTTTAGATGTTAAAGTCTTTTTCTTAGTGCCGCGTTTATTTAAGGCAATAAAGGCGTGAACTTTAAGTATATTACGAATAAAATCATGATTTTGCTTTGAGTCATAACCTTTATCAGCGATAATATAACTACTGTTAAGTGAAAACCATTCATTTGTAGCAGTAGGAATTTTTATAAGAGTAGAAATTTCATTAATATCTGCAGTTGTAGTAAATTTGGCAATAGGAAGACCCGATATAACATCACAAATAATGTGGTGTTTATAACCTCAGTAAAAATTATAAAATTTCGTTGATTTATTGGATTTAACAGGAGCAGCGTCAACGGCTACAAAGTTATTATCAATAAAACCTAACTCTTTAAGGAGAGTAACTTGATTTTTCATAATTTCTTTAATATAAGAGTTAGAAAGATTTTTTATAAATCTTTGAAAAACATAGTATGAAGGCAAAGGCTTTAAAATATTGAAACTGCAAAGCTGCGCTATAATTAAATTATTTTCTAAAAAATTTTTAAGGTCAATAATTTGAGCAAACTTTTCACATTTTATAACAATAAATTCTCTAAAAAGGGTATTTCGTGAAAAGCCTGTAGCGCCGTATTTAGAAGGCACCCTATCGGGTAATGAAGATAAATCAAGGTTATCAAAAATTTTTGTATAAAAATTGATAAGTTTTTGGGAAATAAAAAGTTCAATTATATTAAAGATTTCTTGACGTTGATACATAGGGATTTTCACCTTATTGTTTTTATATTATGTGTGATAATCTAGTATAATTCGACAAAAATGTAGAGAGATCCCATGATATATATATTTGAGTGATTAAAAAAATTAGCCCTAATGAGCTCGTGATATTAACCCCTCAGAGTTATGCTCAAGGCTATTATTTTTAGAATTAAGGGGGTGATAAAAACTTTTAATTAATAGGTTTGAGGTGTGTGAATTAAATTATTTGGGTAAAGGTTAAGATTATTTTACATTTTGAAAATCTGCAAAATATACAAAACTATAATAGTGCATCTTATCTTAAATAATTTTACAGTTAAATAACTAAACAGATTCCTAAGCTATTTTTAATAACTCAAAAAATTCTTCTAATGACTTTCCATTAGAAATTGCTTTATAAAATATATATTGTTTTCGATTTTGCTAAATCTTTATTGACTAATTTATACCTAGTATTAAAGTGACAGCAGCAATTAGAATATAATGTGCAATAAGTATAACTTATTATAATTATTGTGAAGTATATATTGATATACTTTTCACTTTTTATTTGGTATCTATCTTTGCAATCTTTAAAAAATAGTTCAATAATCCAGCTGCCAGTATATTTAGATACAAAATTTTATAGTTTGTATTTATATTGTACCTTATGCTACTTTCAAAGCTTAAAAATAGCTTCAAGAGGTAAATTATCTTTTGCAGATTCATAAACCCATTGAATGTTATCTCTTTTAAATTGATCTCTGCAAATTATTAAGCCTTTTCCGAAGGAATCATTAGCGTCCTCTTGAACTGAATAATAAATATATGTCAAAGAAATTAGAAATGATAATCTATCAAGAGATTTTGTAGAGCTTACTTGATAAGTATTAAGTCCAAGATTGTTCTTTGTCTGCCTAAAAAATATTTCAATAGGCCAACGTTTACTGTAACAAGGCAAACATCATCCTTTTGAATATACTGGGAAAAATTATGAACTTGAATACCAAATCCTTTCGGATAAATAACTTGGTTAGTTTTTAATGCACCAATAAGATGATAAAGCTTTTTGAAATGAGCATTTACAACGTTTTTGTTGGTAAAGCATGAATCACACAATCCGTAGGCTGCGCCATTAGGTGAAGGAAGACTCGCTACTATTTGACAAATCATTTCTATTTTGCTTTTTTAAACTTTTTTTATAATGCTTAATAGAATAGGGTGAAATTTTTTTACCACAGGAAAGCATGGTTGTAAGTAATTGATGTCCCAAAACTTTTTTACCTTTTAAATGTGAATGATGAAATCCTATTTCCTAAATTGTGTTTTTAGCCTTTGACGAGGGCTTAGTTTTTTCAGCAATAGTATCATCATAAATTGCAAATATAGGTAAATCAGTTGATGATTAATATTCATAAATGGAACTTACAATAAATTTTCTAATGTCTTTCCATGCAAAATTAATATTCCAAACACCTTCACTTAAAAATTTACCAAAGGTTGTTCTATTACAATTAGCAAGACTTAGTAAGACAATATCATTTATTGTTCCTTTGTGAACCTTTTGGGTAGAAACTTTTATAAATTCTCTAATATGCTTTAATATAGGTTTTGAGAAGTATAAAAAGAATCCAATGTTAAATAAAAACTGGCTTATTGGTGATTTCTTTCATAAAATACTTTTATGAAACATATGTTTCACTCCTGTTATTAAAGTTTTTGTGCAAATTAATTTATACAATAAAATGTGAAGTTTGTCTCTATTTTTTATAATTTTTTAACTGTAAGCTTATGTTGAGAGATTTTCGCAACTAAAGTTAAAAAATATATATAAGAATTAATGATTTATCTAAAGAAATAAATATCTTTAATGAGCAATCATTTTGAAAAGATTTTTTTAGATAAATAACTTTATTAGTTTTTAGAACTTCAATATAGTTGTAACCAGTTTTCACGAAGCTATTAAAAATAGTTTTACAATTATACCAACTATCACACACAACGTAACTTACATTTTCAGGTTTAGGCAGATTTGTAATTAAATTTTTAGTTAACTCTATTTTACTCATAGATTCTTTGTCATAAATATCTATGGAGTACGGAAGAAATAAACTATAACACGAAAGTAAGAAAACTAAATTTCATGTAAATAATAGATGCTAAAAGTATAATTTGAAAAAAGTAGATTTTGATTATAAGATAATTTATTGGGCACTTGACATAGATCAAGATTATAAAAAACTTTGTATGAAAATTGATAAGTTTATTTATGTAAAAGATTTCTTGACGCTGGTAGATGGAAATCATCCTTTATTCTTATTTCTTTAAATGAGCAAAAACACTTACATTATTTTACATTACTTAAGCACACTTATTGTGTGATAATTTAAGAGTATCAAAAATAGCATTTAAACTAACTCCTTTTTTATATTGAGAATATACCCAAGCAATTACTTCTTGTTGGGATTGTTTACGAGCTATTTTTAAACCTTCTCCAAATTTAGAACAATCTGTGCTTATGCAACAAGTACAATAAAGATAAGTCAATTGAGTTAAAATCCAAAATCTCTTTATGGCTTTTTCACCACGAACTTGATAATTATCAAAACCTAATTCCATCTTATTTTGACGGAAAAATACTTCAATTGTCCAACGTTCACGGTATTGAAAAAGTATTTCTTCTGTTGTGAGATTTATATCTGTTGATATAAAAGATTTTAATGCTTTTTCATTATAGAGAGCTTCTTTAGGATAACTAATAAGAATTACAACATTTTTAAAACCATTGATTTTGCCCTCATATCTATAAACATAGTAAGAGTGCTTATTCACTGTTACGAGGTGAAAGTCTTCCTTGTTTATAGTTTTGGCAAAACCATTAATTTTATGATTCATGCGCGAGCATTTTGGGTATATAATTCTATTAGTTTTTAACGCTCCTATATATTCAAAGCCTTTTGCCTTTGCTGTTTTTATAATTATTTCAGCACTATACCAACTATCCCCTAAGACGAAACCTTGAATAGGTGGTTCGGGTAATGAAGATATTATATTTACAGCAATATTAATCTTAGTAAATTTTTTATTGTCTTTATCGACTTTAGTCTTATCATAAAGCGTTAGCTGATAAGGAATTGTAACATCGCCACATTGTAGTAAAGCACCTACAACTTGGTGTCCATAGACTTTTTTATTTTCTAAATGTGATTGATGAAATTGACACTTTTCTATAGGATTTTTAGCCCGTGACGAAGGCTTTGTCTTCTTACAGATAGTATCATCAATAATCACATAAATAGGCTTTCCTGTATCACGAGATAACTGCCAAATTTTATTAACTGCGAACTTTTGTAATGCTCTCAAAATATAATCTTCATTCCATGGGCTTTTGGATAAAAATTGACCTATGGATGTTCTATAAGTACTCTGATAGCAACTTTCAGCTATATGAATAACTTTGCCATCATACCCACGACCTACGGATGCAAAGATAAATTCACAAACATGTTTTAATTGAGGCAGTGTTAAATATAATGATAATCCAAGTTTAATTATGAAATTGTTAATCTCTTTATTATATGGTATATTATTTTCTGTAGACATTTATATTCATCCTTTGTTTATGTTTTCTGACAGAAATATAATACACTAGGATATTATGAATGTCTATTTTTATTCCATAATTTGTTATGAAATTTGCTCATTTAAAGCTTATTTATATTAGGTGTATTAATATACTATAATTAGAATAAAATGTGACAAAATCCTATTATGTATATTTGAGCAATTAAAAAATTAGCTTTACTGGGCTAATAATATTAAGACCTTGGAATTATGTACAAGCTTAATAAGATTATTTAGGTGGTGATAAAAATATGAAAAAAAGGTTATTGTCAGTATTAGTAGTTTTATTAATATGTTTAAATTTTGTAGGATGTAGTAAAACGGGTACAGATGTAGAGAATTCAAATAAGAAGATACCTAAAAAGGCGTATATAGAGTATCTAGAAAAGAACACTAAGAATCTTGATGTTAGGGATAATGAAGAATTTTCATCATACACACTTTTAAATTCGGATGTTAAGGACAAAGAGATATTTTTGATAGGAGAAGCTCATAATATAGATGTAAATTATGATATTAAGTGGAAATTCATGAAGTATTTTAAAAAGGAAACCAATTTTAAATATTTAATAATAGAATATGGTTTTTTGGATTCACTTAATATAAATAAATATGTTGAAACTGGTAATGAGAATTATTTAAAAAAGGTTTTTATGCCCAATTTGGAAGACTATGAATTTTTTCGTAAAATGTACCGTTACAATATGAGTTTAAGTGACAAAGATAAAATAACAGTGGTAGGCATAGATACGATACCTAGTATTGATGCTTCTCAGTATTTAGTAGAAAAACTTAAAGATAAAAACTTATTACTAGAACAAAAGATGGATCTTCAATCTTTAAAAGAGATATATATGCAAATACAAGATGTATCTAAGCAAGAATATGGAGATAAAAGCAGTGAAGATAAATTAAAAGATAACTACATGGATTTAAAAAAGAAGGTTAATAATGTATATAATAAAATATATAATAAAGAAAAATATTATAGAGAAATTTTAAATGAAGAGGAGTTTAATTTTTTTATTGTACTAGATAACTTAAAGAGTAATATGGATACTTTTGATTTTAGTAAGAAAGGTAATAGTATTGAGGAAATACAAGATGAGGCATATCTTAAAAGAGAAGGTGTAATGTATGAAAATTTTAAAAAGATATATAGTCATTTTCAAAGGGGAAAATATTTTGGACAAATGGGGCTATACCATGTTTTTTTGCACAAAGTTAATATAAACTGGTTTGGTGCACGTGTTAACGAGGGTGATAAACAATTTAGAAATAAAGTAATCAGTATTCCCATATTTTATAAAGAATGTACTAATTCAAAAGGTACTCCTATATCAACTTATAAAGATAGTGATGACTTAGATAAAGTTTTAAAGCAGCAATATAGTCTAATCAAATTAAATGGAAGTAAATCACCATTTTCAAAAGAATTAAGGTGGGACTTTATAAATACACTTCAGTGGAGTTCTTCAGGGAAAACATTAGATATACCAAGGGATGGAATGACTACAGATTATTTTCAATATATGATTATAGTTAAAGATGCTAATGGTGCAACTACTATAAAAGACTAAAAAGTTTTTTAATAAGAATTCACTGAAAAAACTATGGCTTTTCAGTGAATTTTTGTATTGTTTGTGAACTTTTTATATCAAAGATAGAGAGAAATTTTATTTGGAAAATTGAAATTAAAATATGTATAATCACAAAAGTGAAGATTTTTCCTAATGTTTCCCTCTATAATTTTAAATTTGTGGTTCTGTCACAATTTTTAGTTCTTTAGGGTAATTATTTAACACTTCGCAACCATCTTCAGTTACTATAACTAGATCTTCTATTCTAACTCCACATTTTCCAGGTACATATATGCCAGGTTCTATAGAGAAAACCATGCCAGGTTTTGCTATTTCCTCATCAGTAGGTCCTACGCTAGGGTATTCGTGATCTTCTATGCCTATGTTGTGACCTGTTCTGTGATTAAAGTATTTGCCGTAGCCTGCTTTTTCTATAACATCTCTTGAGGCTTTGTCTATATCACAAAGTTTAACGCCAGGCTTTACAGCAGCTATGCCTGCCAGGTTAGATTTTAATACAGTATTATATATTTTTTTGCTTTCTTCATCAGGCTCTCCATAGAATACTGTCCTTGTCATATCTGAGCAATAACCATTAGTTCTGCCGCCTATATCTAGAATTATGCAGTCTCCAGATTTTAGTTTTGTACCATCTGAATCATGGTGAGGAGATGCGGCATTTGGGCCATAAGCTGCTATAGGGTAAAAGGAAAATTCATAAGTATTATGTTTTCTATATAAATCAGCTATGCTTTCTGCTAAGTCTTTTTCAGTTTTTTCTGGATGAATAGAGTTTATTAGTTCTTCTATAACCTTATCGTTTATAAGAGAAGCTTCTCTCAAAAGATCTAATTCTTTTGAATCCTTTATCATTCTAACTTCGTCTATAACAATAGAACTATTGATGAATTTAAGATTAGGCTTTTTATTCATTAATGAAATTAAAAAATGAGCAGGCCAGGTTTTGTCTATTCCAAATATGCAATTGTCCTTGCATATAGAAGCTATTTGATTTACAGGATCTTCACCGTCTTTATGAAGAACTAATTCTACACCTATGTTAGAATCTAGTGCAAATAATTCATTGGCAAAGAACTTTATAGTACCTTCTTTATTTATGTATAATGCCATAAGTCTTTCACCTGGTTCTATGGTTAAATCCAATAAATAGTATATGGAAGTAGGAGAAGTCACTATAAGTTGATCTATATTTTTATTTTTCATGTTTTGTATGACTTTTTCTATTCTATTTTTATTCATAATAACACCGTCCTTTTTAGTAATCTAACTATATTAAAACATTTACAATGCGGAATATCAATATTTTAATAGTTCTATAAGAATATTATGATTAACCCACAATAAGGTACAATGTGGACAATTATGGAATTTATTCTTCATGACTTGCATAAGAGCTCGGAACAATAAATTTAATTTAAGAAATTCTAATCTTTTAGCCATATAAAATTATCTAACGCTCACATTCAGAGTTCTGCCTCAGGTTCGCTAGCCTGGCGTCCTTGTCATACTTACGATTGTATATTTTATAGATAGTGTATGGATACATTTGAACAAAAATATGAAACGAATATATAATGTAAGTGTGATGTATTGCATTCACTAGGATTAATAATACGAAAAAGGGGGTTCTTATTGTGAATAATATTGGTGAAGGAGTTTCAAAGACTAAGATTTCTACAGTAAATTCTAAATTAAAGGATATGGTTATATCAGCACTTTTAATTGCATTAGTATTTGTTGCTACAAGATTTATTAATATTAGATTACCTATAGCTGTAAATGGTGGACTTATACATTTAGGAAATGCTATGTTATTTGTGGCTGCTATTGTATTTGGAGGTAAAAAAGGAGCTATTGCAGGTGCATTTGGAATGGGACTGTTTGATTTACTATCTGAGTGGGCTATTTGGGCGCCAGCTACTTTTATAATAAGGGGAATAATGGGATATATTATAGGAACCATGGCAAATTCTAATGATAGAAACGGAAAAAAGATTTTATGGAATGTAGTAGGTATAATTTTAGCATCTATATGGATGATAGTGGGATACTATGTGGCAGAGGGAATTTTATACGGTAACTGGATAGCACCGTTAACATCTATTCCAGGAAATATAACACAATTGATTATAGGAGCTATAATAGGAATTCCGCTAGCAGCGGCTTTAAAGAAAACTAAGATTTTTTAGAAATTTAAAATATTAAGTAGTGATTATTGTAATAAATCATTTTACATTAAACACTTAGTTAACATTGAAAATGATAGTAATTTGAATTAAAAATTCAAGGTATTAATTTATATGATTAACCCACAATAAGGTACAATGTAATGGAATTATGAAATTTCTCCTCCATGACTTGCATAAGAGCTTGGAACAATAAATTTAATTTAAGAAATTCTAATCTTTTAGCCATATAAAATTATCTAACGCTCACATTCAGCGTCCTGCCTCAGGTTCGCTAGCCTGGCGTCCTTGCCAGGCTTACGATAATTTTATCTGTCTAAAAGAAGAATTTCTAAAATTAAATTTAAATAGTTCCTTCGCTTCTTATGCAACTCATTCCAGAGAAATTTCATAATTCAAGCAATGTAATACTTATTGTGTGATAATCATTTATATACTATTAAAAGAAAAGAGGGATACATTATGCAGGAAACACTTATAATGACACCAGGTCCAACTTACGTACATGAGGATGTTAGAAGGGCATTAATGAAACCTATTACTAACCCAGATTTGGATTTGAATTTTTATGAATTTTATAGAGAGCTTTGTAATAAAATAAAAAGATTCTTAAATACTAAAAATGAAGTACTCGTTTTATGCGGCGAGGGAATTTTAGGACTAGAAGCAGCTTGTGCATCTTTAATAGAACCAGAAGATAAAGTTTTATGTATACACAATGGAATTTTTGGCAAGGGCTTTGGAGACTTTGCGAAGATGTACGGTGGAGATGTAGTTTACTTTGAAGGTGATTATAGAAGAGGCATAAAATATGAGGAGCTGGAGGAATTTTTAAAGAATAATAATGATTTTAAAGTTGCTACTTTAGTTCATTGCGAAACACCATCAGGAATAACTAATGATGTTGAAAAGCTATGTCCACTTCTTAAAAAGTATGGAATAATAACAGTAGTGGATTCTGTAGCTGGTATGGGCGGTGAAGAATTTAAGGTAGATCAGTGGAATATTGATATAGCTTTAGGTGGATCACAAAAATGTATATCAGCTCCTCCGGGATTGACATTCTTAAGTATAAGTCATGATGCTTGGAATAAAATAAAAAATAGAAAGTCTCCTATAGTGGGATTTTATGCAAATTTAAATAATTGGAGTAATTGGTATGAAGATAAATGGTTTCCATACACTCAGCCTATAAGTGATTTATATGCTTTAGATGTGGCTTTTGATAGAATACTTCAAGATAAAAGTGTAATAAAAAGACATAGGGATATAGCACATAGAGTTAGAATGAGCCTTGTAGAAGGAGGATTAGAATTGTATCCTTTAGATAGCTTTTCTAATACTGTAACTACTATAAATATACCTAAAGGAATAACATATAAAGAAATTTATGATGATATGTTAAATAAGCATAATATAATGATAGCTGGAGCCTTTGACTTCTTAAAGGATAAGGTTATAAGGGTAGGTCATATGGGTGAAAATTGCTATGAAGAAAAATTGTATTTAACACTAAGGGCTTTAAATAGTGTTTTAAGGGAGCACAATATAGATTTAAAAAAGGATTTACACCAAAGCTTTGTAGCTAATTAAATTATAGGGGAGTTTTGGGATTAATTGAGTAAAATGAAGGATTTGCTTTAAACATACTTCAAAATAAATTTATTGGAACTAATTCTTTATAGAATTAGTTCCTTATTTTTTTATTAAAAATATACGAATATTTAATTAGTTAATTATATTTATAATTTGCAAAGTTAGAATTTGCAATAATAGAAACACGAATATTACAAAGAATTAAAATGAATACTTAAAAAAATAATATAAATAATCAAATTTTATTAATAAAATAATAAATAATGTTCGTGAATTTTATTGACTTATAAAATTTATTTTGATAATATGAACAATGTTGAAAAAAATAAGTACAAAGGAGAAAATTTATGGAGGCATTTTTTAAATTAAAAGAAAATGGAACAAATGCAAAAACTGAAATATTAGCTGGCATAACTACATTTATGACTATGGCATATATACTTGTGGTTAATCCAGGTATATTATCAGATGCAGGTATGGATTTTGGTGCAGTATTTACAGCTACTGCATTAGCAGCAGTTATTTCAACATTAATAATGGGGCTTTATGCCAAATTACCTTTTGCACAAGCACCAGGTATGGGATTGAATGCTTTTTTTGCTTATACCATTGTTAAGCAAATGGGATATAGTTGGGAATTTGCTTTGACAGCTGTATTTTTAGAAGGACTTATATTTGTATTATTAACAGCTTTTAATGCTAGAGAGGCAATTGTTGATTCAATACCAGATAATATAAAAAAATCTATATCTGTGGGAATAGGGCTCTTTATAGCATTTATAGGTCTTGAAAATGCAAAAATAGTTCTACATCCTGAAGGAGGAACTATAGTAGCTCTCGGAGATATTACTAGCGGCTATGCACTACTTGCTCTTATAGGAATTTTAATAACTGGGGTACTTCTTGCTAAAAATATAAGAGGAGCATTGCTTATAGGTATTGTAGCCACTACAGTTATAGGAATTCCAATGGGGATAACAAAAGTACCTCATAATATAATAAGTGCACCACCTTCATTATCACCTATATTTATGAAATTTCAATGGAGCCACATATTATCTATGGACATGTTTATAGCACTATTTACACTGCTTTTTATGGACATGTTTGATACCATAGGTACATTGGTAGGAGTAACTACAAAAGCTAATATGATGGATGAAAATGGAAATGTGCCGAGAATAAAGAAGGCTTTATTTGCAGATGCCATAGGGACTACATTAGGAGCGTGTCTTGGAACTAGTACAGTCAGTACTTTTGTAGAGAGTGCATCAGGAGTAGCTGAGGGAGGCAGAACAGGACTTACAGCGGTATCCACTGCAGGTATGTTTGCTATAGCATTATTCTTTTCACCATTATTTATAATGATACCAGCACCAGCTACATCACCAGCTCTTGTATTAGTAGGACTTTTCATGATGGAGCCAATAAAAGAAATTGATTTATTAGACTATACAGAAGCGATACCAGCTTTCTTCACAATTATAATGATGCCTTTAACATATAGTATATCTGATGGTATAGCTTTTGGAATGGTTTCATATATATTTTTAAAAGTGTTAACAAAAAGATATAAGGAAGTGAGCATACCAGCGTATGTGGTTGGAGCTTTATTTATACTAAAATTTTTAATTTAGACTTCTTAAAACAATAAGGTACATGAAAAGAAATAACAAGTCAAATATACTAGTATACTAACTTATTATTTATTTGAATGTGCCTTATATAAAAAATATACAATGACTAGTTAAGGTATGTAATTTAACTAGTCATTGTATATTTTTAATTGGATTTATTACTACAGCTGCATTTATTGCATTTAGAGCAATTACTGCCAGAGCAATTATTACATACACCAATATTGCTACAGTTAGAAGTTTTGCAACACTTAGATGATGTTTCTTTAGCCTTACTTTTATCTGCGGGAACTACCTTTAACATAAAGCTAGAATCTTCATATATTATACTTATAGAGGAAGCATAAAGAAGTATATAATCTTTATACATAAAAAACAAATCATCCACTTCATCTATTACATATTCGCTTCTAAATTCATCTAAACATAAATCCAGGTGACTATTGCCGCATTGCGGTAAATAATCTATTTTAATGCAACTATAACTAGGGTTTTTCTTAAGTAGTTCTAGTAATTTATTCTTTGCTTCTTTGGATACATCTATTGTTAAAAAATTCATATTAAAGCTCCTTTTTAAATAAAAATTAATATATACAGTTTACTTTATATATTTGCTATTTTAAGTATAATTATAGCTTTGATTTGAGAATTATAAATGATAATTTATAAAATATTAACAAAAAATATACATGGATATATTGGGAATTATAATATATTATTTGTATAGTTAAAAATAAGGAGGGATTGTATGAAATTTAAAATTAACAGAGGAAAGAGATTTGAAGTAGTATTAGCTAATGTTATAAGAGGACTTTTAATATTATCAATGATAATTAGTTTTGTTACTAAAAATTATTTAAATTTTTTCACAGCATTACTTACTTTATGGCTTACATTTTTACCTTTTATTATAGCTGAAAAGAATAGAGTTAAGTTACCTCCAAGTTTTCAAATAGTTATATTATTATTTATATTTGCTGCTCAATATTTAGGAGAGATGAGGGAATATTATATTAAATTCTGGTGGTGGGATTTAATGCTTCATACTTTTTCAGGAATTATATTAGGTTTTACAGGATTTTTGCTAATTTATACTCTTAATAAGGATGAAAATGTACAGGTTTATTTAAGTCCTTTTTTCATAGGATTGTTTGCATTTACTTTTGCTTTAAGTGTAGGAGCTTTATGGGAGATATTTGAATTCAGCATGGACAATATTTTTGGATTAAATATGCAAAAATCAGGATTAGTAGATACTATGTGGGACCTAATAGTTGACGGTGTAGGAGGGTTAATAGCAGCATTTTCTGGATATTTTTATGCTAAAAAAGATGAAGAGGGTACATTTAAGAAGCTTTTAAAATCATTTATAGGTATGAATGAAGACATTTTTACAAATGATGAAGGGGAAAAACAACATAATTCAAGAAAATAAATGTTACTTTGAAATTATTGCTAATATTTACACAAATAAATTAAAATGGTATGATATAGGTGAGGGTATACAAAAAACATTGGGGGGTAAAAAAATGAATAAAGAAGAGTTAAAAAATAAGGGTTTTGCAACTAAAGCAATACATGGAGGACATGCTAAAAATTCAGTAGGAGCATTAGCAACTCCTATATATCAAACTTCTACTTTTGTATTTGATTCTGCTGAGCAGGGTGGTAACAGATTTAAAGGACAAGAAGAAGGGTATATATACACTAGATTAGGCAATCCAACTAACACATCTGTAGAGGAAAAGGTAGCATTATTAGAAGGAGCAGAAGCATGTGTATCTACAGCATCAGGTATAGGTGCTGTAGCGTCAGCTATATGGTCAGCTATAAAGGGAGGAGACCATATAGTAGCATCTAAAACTTTATACGGATGCACTTTCGCTTTTTTAAATCATGGTATAACAAGATTTAATGTAGATGTAACCTTTGTAGATACATCAGAACCTGAAAATGTAAGAAATGCCATGAGAGATAACACTAGAGTGGTATATTTAGAAACACCAGCAAATCCAACATTGCAGTTGAGTGATATAGAGGAAATATCTAAAATAGCTCATAAAAATGAAGAGTGCATGGTAATAGTAGATAATACTTTTTCAACTCCATATATACAAAAGCCGCTAGAATTGGAAGCCGATGTGGTAATACATTCTGCAACCAAATTTTTAAATGGACATGGAGATGTTATAGCTGGCTTTGTAGCAGGTAAAAAAGAATTTATAGATACTGTAAGATTATTTGGAATAAAAGATATGACGGGAGCTTCCTTAAGTCCTTTTGATGCATTTTTAATAGGAAGAGGAATGAAAACGCTAGATATAAGATTAGAGAAACATTGTAAAAATGCTATGAAAGTAGCAGAGTTTTTAGAGTCTCATCCAGCAGTAGAAAAGGTATACTATCCAGGATTAAAGGATTTTTCTCAATACGAATTAGCAAGAAAGCAAATGAAACTTCCAGGCGCCATGGTGGCTTTTGAAGTAAAAGGTGGTTTTGATGCGGGAATAAAGGTTATAAATAATGTTAAATTAGCTTCTATCGCAGTAAGTTTAGGTGATGCAGAGACATTAATTCAACATCCAGCTTCTATGACTCATTCTCCTTATTCAAAAGAGGAAAGAGAAGCGGCAGGAATTAGTGATGGACTAATAAGAATAGCTGTAGGGCTAGAGAATGCAGAGGACATAATAGAAGACTTAAAGAATGCGCTAGAAGCATAAATTGTGAGGCAAGTGCCATAAGAAAAATCTGTCTTTAAGTCCACAATAAATATATTTTTTAAGACTGTTCGCAGTACGCCAAGAAATTCTAATGTTTTCAAATTTCAATCCCCTAAAGCTTTCAAACTCGCTTCTAACGGCGCTCAAACATGAAAGCTTCTTAACGGGTATTGAAATTTGAAAACAAAGAATTTCTAAGGCTAGCTCAATAGTCTAAAAAATATATTTATCGTTACCTTAAAGACAGATTTTTCGGTTCATACGTTCATTACTTATGGGGAATACGGCCTACTAAAGGATGATTTTCCTCCACTATGTTACGGAAAATCTTTAATTTATAAAAAAGAAGGCGCTCATAATATTTTTTAGGCGTAGCCTTTCGTTTAATTTACAATTCTAGTTAATAAGGCACATTCAAATAAATAACAAGTCAGTATGCTAGTCTATTTTGCGTCATACTGCGTTAGCAGAACCCATCGATAGTTCTACTAGCGACGGAACCTGTTTCCTTGTCTGACACAAAATATACCTGCATCTTTGACTTGTTATTTATTTTCATGTACCTAATAATATTTCTACTAATTGTGAGATATAATTATTAACTTTGATTAGATACTAGTGAATATCCACTTATTAGAATAAAATATTGGATAAAATTTAATATATTTTGCCGCAATGCATTGGATTGTATAAACTTTAGCTTTAATATTTAGGCTGGCTACCGCCAATAAAAGATTTATCCTTTACTAGCCCCCTAGCCCCCTGAAAATTATGACATAGTCATAATTTCCTTATAAAGTATTATCGGGAACTAAGCTTCCGCCAGTAGCCCAGCATATATGGGTAGAGTTTGGCAATTTAGTTATTATGTCTTTAAACAAAGGAGACTTCAGTGTGTTTATATTTTGCATTAATTTAACAGGTCCTATTAAGCCGGCGCAGGCTGAAGGCTCTAATTTTATGTTTTCCTCAGCTCTAATGTTTTTTAGAAGAGAGTATAATTTTTCATCATCTATAGTATAAATTCCACTTAATAATTCTTCTAAGGTTTTACCTACAAAACCAGAAGGACGCCCCACAGCTAATCCATCAGCGGCAGTTATGTTATCTATGCCGAAATCTTGAACGCATATGTTTTGATGCATTTCTGTGCACATGCCCAGTAACATACATGGAGAATGAGTAGGCTCTGCAAAGAAACAGTGCACATTGTCTTTAAAAACTAGCTTCAAACCGAAGGCTACCCCACCAGGACCGCCCCCTACTCCGCAAGGAAGATATACAAATAAAGGGTGTTCGCTATCTACTATTATATTCATTTCTTCTAATTGCTTTTTTAATCTTCCTGCGGCAACGCTGTATCCAAGGAAAAGATCCTTCGAATTTTCATCGTCTATAAAATAACTATTAGGATTTTTATTAGAAAGTTTTCTTCCTTCTTTCACAGCATTACTATAATCTGCTTCATACTCCATTACAGTAACCCCTTTGCTTCTAAGTAAATCCTTTTTCCACTGTTTAGCATCTTTAGACATGTGAACTATTACATTAAAACCTATTTTTGCACTGGTTATACCTATACTTAGACCAAGATTTCCAGTAGATCCCACTTGTATAGTGTATTTACTGAAGAAATCTTTATATTTTTTTTCACTTAATTTTGAATAGTCATCTTCTATGTGTAGTAAATCATTTTCCATAGCTATTTTCTCAGCATGTTTTAAAACTTCATATATGCCGCCGCGTGCCTTTATGGAGCCAGCTATGGCTAGATGACTATCACATTTTAACAGAAGTTTGTTAGGAATATTTGTATTAAAAGTCATTTCCATTTTACTTTTCATTTTTGGTATTTCTATAAGTGGAGATTCTATAATTCCGTTTAACTTTTCAGTTTCAGGAAATAGTTTGGCTATAAGAGGAGCAAATCTAAGAAGTCTATCTTCAGCGTCTTTTACATTTTCTTCTCCTAGAGAAATTTTATCCATAGCCTTTGGAAAATTGGTGTATTTTTCATTTAGCCAAAAAACTTCTTTTGTATCTATTAAGTTTTTTATAATCGGATATTCTTTAATCCAACTATCTAGAGGCTTACCACAAATATATTTATTCCCCATGAAATCCCTTCTTTCTTAGTAGTATATATTTAAATTATATAATATAAATGTATTAAGTCTCAATGTGATAAATGGTAAAAATGGTCATTGATATTTTAGTATTTGTGATAAAATATAAAGGGCGTATTAAAATTTCTAAGGGGATGTTAATTTGATTTTAATCAGTGCATTAATTACTTTAATTTTAACAGGAGTTGCAGGATATTTAGGGAAGACAAAGGTGAAAAATTCTAAGGACTTTATAAGAGGTGGTGATGGTCTTGGAATTATTGGCGTTACCAGTATGCTTATGGGGTCTATAATAGGAGGAGCGTCAACTGTTGGTACAGCTCAAATGGCATATAAGCATGGTATAGCAGCTATATGGTTTATAACCGGAGTAGCTGTAGCTAGTATAATTTTGGGCCTTATATATTCGAGACTTGTTAATAAAAAGAATTCTGAGACATTGCCACAAATTATAGGAAATACCTATGGCAAAAAGGCTAGAACTTCTTCTAGTATATTGCTTTCTATTGGTATGTTCATACACATAAATGGGCAAATTATAGCTTGTATAGCTTTATTTACGGCTATATTTGGAATAGATGTAAATATAACAGCGCTTATGGTGGTAGTGCTCTTAGTGGTGTATGTGGTATTTGGTGGTTTTTGGGGAAGTACTTTAGTTGGTGGAATAAAGACAGTATTACTATATGGTACAAGCATTATATGTGGAATTATTCTTATTTTTAAATTTGGAGCTCATAAGGAAATTATAAGTTTTTTCCCTAAAAATCCTTGGTTTAATTTATTTAGTGATGGAGTTTTTGAGGATTTAGCCTCTGGATTTTCAACAGTAGTGGGTATATTATCTACTCAAACCTATTTTCAAGCCATAATGTCTGGAAGAAGTCAAAAAGTATCAAAAGTAAGTGCTTTTGTAGTAGCCTTTTTAGTTTTTCCAGTTGGAATAGTATGTACAATGATAGGCATGTATATGAGAATACATTTCCCTAATATTGTTCCAAGTGAAGCTTTTCCTTTATTTTTAGTAAATTATTTAAATCCAACTTTGGCAGGGGTGTCTATAGCCACAGTTCTTATATCATCTATGGCAACAGGAGCAGGGCTTACATTAGGAATATCTACAATGTTTGTTAAGGATGTTTATAAGCAATTGATTAATAAAAAAGCTGATGATAAAAAAGAGCTTTTGGTATTAAGACTTTCTATAATTGCAATAGGAATAGCTACTTTCTTTATAGTTATCAAGAATCAAGACTCAATGATACTGAACTGGGGATTTTTATCTATGATATTTAGAGCAGTGCCTATATTTGTACCTACTATATTCGCACTATTTTTTAAGGATAAAATACATAAGAGGGCAGGTTTTTATTCCATAATATGTGGAACGTTAGCTAGCATAATATGGATTTTACTAGGGCTTCATAGTATAAGTTCTATTTATATAGGTTTAATTACTAATGTAGTGGTAATTTTAGCAGTTAGCAGGCGAGAACTTAGAATAAATAATTAGAATAAAGAATGAAAAATTTAGGATTAATAATGATTAACTCAAAATGAAGAATGAGGATTAAAAGATAGTTTGATTATAACAAAGTCAAGCTATCTTTTTAAATGTAAGAGTATCAAGGTAATATAGGTAGCTTATTTGGGTATAATATTATTATTGTTTTACTTGGTATCTACTGAATTTTTGCATATGATTTTCAAGTTTAATTTGTAATTTTATATTTATGAAAGTTCAATGATTCACTAATATAAATGAAGGTTATATAGGTGCGTAAAGTATTTTGTGATATAAAACTTGTATGAATGGAGAGTTTATTATGGATTTAAAGACAACAATAGATATGTTTAAAGAAATAGATAAACATATATTAGAAGATAAAAAACCATCTAGATATATTTTAGAAATTTCCAAGGAGCAGTTATTTAGTGAAAAACCTTTTAATATGTTGAAGAATTTAAAAGATACACCTCAATCTCCTAAGTATCATCCAGAGGGAAGTGTGTGGAATCACACAATGCTTGTTTTAGATAAGGCAGCAGAAGTTAAGGCAAAAAGTGAAGATAAAAGAGCTTTTATGTGGGCAGCGCTTCTTCATGATTTAGGTAAAGCTCCTACTACAAAAATAAGAAAGGGAAAAATAACATCCTATAATCATGATAATGTGGGCGAAGAGATGGCTAGAGAATTTTTAAAACAATTTCATCAAGAGGAGAGCTTTATATATAAGGTCTGTAAGCTAGTTAGATGGCATATGCAGCCATTATTCATATTAAAAGATTTACCTTTTGCAGATCCCAAAAATATGCTTAAAGAAGTAGATATAGATGAGGTAGCCCTACTTTTTTTATGTGATAGATTGGGAAGAGGAGGAGACAACGAAGAAAGAGAAATTGAAGAAAAGAATAATGCAGCAAATTTTATAAAAAAGGTAAAGAATATTTAGGGAATTTAATCAAAGAAAATTAATATTCATTAGTACAAAGCATAGGCATTTGTGGTAAAATTAATCATAAGAAATTTTTCCTTTTTTGTTAGATTAGTTATACTAAATAAACGCTTTAATTTCCTATTTTAATGTCTTTTTTTACGGTAATAATGATTTAATAAACATAAATTTGCAAGTGAAAAGTGGGAATTTAAGAAAGCATTAGGGGCATGCGAGTGATAGGGGGGATTACGTTAGGCATTGTAAATAGGAAGTTTTCATAGGGGCTTATATATTAAATAGTATGTTAGGTTAATTTTAATTTTAAGGGGAGAAAAAAATGAGTGAAACCATGAAGTCTTTTATTAAGGATTTGCCAATATTAACAGTCGGTATGTTTATTGGGGCATTAGCCGTACATTTTTTTTTGATTCCAAGTAAATTAATTGTTGGATCAATTACGGGTTTATCCATTGTAATTAATTTACTTACTTCAATATCGTTGCCAGTATTAGTTTTTATTATAAATACTTTTTTATTAATTCTATCTTACTTTCTTATCGGAAAAGAATTTGGCGTTAAGACCATATATTCAGCATTAATTTTATCACCAATGCTTTTCATATTGGAAAAAGTATATCCAATGAAAGAATCATTGATGAAGGATCAGTGGCTGGATCTATTATGCTTTGTACTTATTTTAAGTTTTTCACAAACAATTTTATTTAGGCGTAATGCATCCACTGGCGGATTAGATATTTTGGCTAAAATAGTAAATAAGTATTTACATATTGATCTAGGCACATCAGTCTCTATTTCAGGAGCAATTATTTGTTGTACTGCTATCTTTGTGTACGATATGAGAACAGTAATCATAGGATTGCTAGGAACGTATATTAATGGATTAGTACTAGACCATTTTATGATAGGATTTAACTCCAGAAAAAGGGTTTGTATTATTTCAAAAGATTACCTGTTGATTCGCAAATTTATTATAGAAGATTTGCATCGGGGTGCAACATTATATCCTGTTAAAGGTGGATTAGGAAATGAGGACAAGTTTGAAATAGAAAGTTTGATGACTAGAAATGAGTTTTCTTATTTGATGGAGTTTATTAAAAAGGAACAAATTAATGCATTTATTACGGCAGGAACAGTTAGTGAGATTTATGGCAATCTTGGGATAAAGGGAATCAAAAGCAAACCCAAGTTATTACAGGAATAAAAATAAAAAAATCATACCACAAAATCTGTGGTATGATTTTTTGTTAAGAAATTGTTGCAGCTAGTGTAGTATATGCAAAATTACTGCAATAAAAATTCAAGTGGTTATTAAAGAAATTTTAACAAGTGAAAATTCAAAAGGCAATTTATATTGAAAAAAATGTTGATTTATGTTAAACTAATGTGGAATTTGTATAAGGAGATGAATAGATGGAGGATTCTAAAAAAGTCGTACAAGGTTATCTATTAGTAGCATTGTGTGGAACATGCTGGGGACTAATGGGAGTGCTTACAAAGAAATTAGATCTTCTTGGCTTTGATGAATTTTCTGTTTCAGCTCTAAGACCTACTGTGGCTGCTGTTTTTTATTTATTATATACTTTAATAAAGGAGCCAAAATATCTTAAGACTGACTTCAAAAGCTTAATATTTTTCTTAATATATGGAGTAGTAACTTTAGACGGGATGTTTTTAACCTTTACCTATGCAGTTAAATATTCTAGTATAGCTACAGCATCCGTTTTACTTTTTACTAATCCTATATTTGTAATGATTATGTCTAGATTTTTATTCAATGAAAAGCTTACAAGAAAGAAGATAATGGCTTTAGTATTATCTATAATTGGATGCTTACTAGTTGTAAGAGCTTACAATGTGGAAGCGTTTAAGGTAAGTTTTTTAGGAATTATACTTGGAGTTATGTCAGGATTTACAGTTGCTCTTCAAAATGTAATGGGTAAAATAGGAGCTAATAAGTATCACTATAAAACTCATTTAGTATATTCTTTCTTATTTGCAGCTATTTTCTTATGGTTCTTCAGACCACCATGGGTATTATTCAGTAACGCAACTTCACCTACAGCGTGGTTTTATATTATTGCAATAGGTTTCTTTGCAACAGTTATACCAAATGGTGCGTTTGTAAAGGCATTACAATATGTAGAATCTAGTAAGGCCAGTATAGTTTGTAGTATAGAGCCTATTATAGCGACTATACTCGGATTTTTAATATTTAAAGAACAACTAGAAATTTGGCAGATAGTAGGTATGGTACTTATAGTATTATCAGTAATTCTTATTCAAGGTAAAGAAGACTAATATTTTTTTATACAATGTGTAAGCGCTACCACATAATTTTTATAAAACAATAAAAATTAGATATAAAGTATTTAAAAAGTTTAAAGGAGTACCAAAGGTACTCCTTGTATTTATATGTTAATTATTCTTTTTTTCAGCTTCTCTCCATTCTGAAAGGAAGGTTTCACAAGCAGCAATTGTAGCATTACTTTTTATACTAGAAACAGAACCTCTACCGTCCCAATCATTTCCATCGCTTATATATAAAGTTTCTAAAAAATTTTCTAAATCTTTTATTGAATATTCAGGAACTAATCTTTTATGATCCTTTAAATTTTGGTATACAGAATCAAAAATTCTATCAAACTCCATTTGTTCCCAATCTTTATTTTCCATAAAATGTCCTCCTGTCTTATTAGAGATTATGAATTTAATTAAAATATTATGAATTAATAATCATTATTAAGTATACTCTAATGAAATTAATTATTCAAGGAAAAAATGTTACCATAAACTCTCATATCTATGTGGTAATAGTTAAATAAAAAACTATTGATAAAAATAATAGGGAAAATAGAAAAAAACTATTGACTATTTAGTAGATGGGATTTAAAATATAGTTGTAAGTTAAAGAAAATTAAATATCGGTGGATGAAGGTCGTTGGAGATATCCTTTATAAGGGTAACCGTAGAAGAAAAGTATAGATTATGCTATGAATCTATATTGAAGCTTTCAGGTTTGATACAATGATCTGACACAACCCTGGAGAGAGCCCTTAAGTGGGACATCAACGAAGCAACTTAAACTAGAATGTGTTTGAGGAAACTTTCAGATAAAAGGACAGGGAGTAGTTAGCAATAGGTATACTATTATAACTACTCCCTGTTTTTTATATATATTTTAAGATAACAAACAAATTTATCCCACATTCATATAAAACTACCCTAAAATAATATAAAACTACCTAACATAAAATCCCTTAACCCACAAGGGGTTTTATGTTTTTTTGTATAAAGAGCAGTTTATAAGAGGATTAGTGTTTTTTAGAGAATTTAAAGAGTAAATTGTGAACAGTCACCAGTTAAGTAGACGGGAGGTGTTCATTGATCTACTTTAGGTGTTTTTTTAATAAATATAGTAACTTTGGGTTATTTCATTACTAAAAGGTTATAATTATAATAAATGAAAAATATTTTATATTAAGAAGTATAAAAAATATTTGAAATTACAACAAAAATTAAATAAGGATGCAAGGTATAACAGAAGGGAGGGACTGCTACAAGAAGTAGCGTAAAATTATGATTATAGGAACAGCTAAAATATATTTATATGCTAATTGGGTTCATTCCTTAAAGGAAAAGAGAATGATAGTTAAGAGTTTAATTGCAAAAGTTCACAATAAATATAATGTTTCCATTGCGGAGATTGAAAATCAAGATTACCATAAATCAATAGTCTTAGGCATTGCTTGTGTAAGTAACGATACTAGACATGCTAATAGCATGGCACAAAATGTTTTGGGTTTTATAGAAGGTAATACGGATGCTATAGTGGAGAGAACTGAAATAGAGATACTATAGTATAAAAGTATTTTATGAAGAGCTAATAATAATGCGCAATCCTTAATTAAAATATATTAAGGATTGCGCATTATTATTTAAAATTTTAATTAACTAAAATTTTAAATTTTTAAATGTAATTATTAAATATAGAAGGTATTTACATAAGTGTATAGAATTTATATTTCATAAGGAGGGATTAATTTGTATAACTTTTTTAAAAATGAATTTAAAAGATGTTTTTTTTCAAAAATAACTTTTTTGGGTATGGCGATAACATTTATATGCTTGGTCATACCTTATATAGATGATTTGAAAATTCCATATCCTAATGCTGATGGAATTATTTTTTTTATAAGAAGTTCAGCTTGTCTTCCATTAAGTTATCTTCCATTGTTGGCACCATTAATTGCATGCATACCTTCTGCGACTACTTATATTGTAGATAAAAAGTCTGGTATTTTAAATTATATATTATTAAAAATGAAAAGAAAAAAATATCTTAAAATACGCTTAGTAGTAAATTTTTTAGTAAGTGGTTTGGTTTTAGTTATTCCACAGATTATAATGCTAATATTTTTAATCATTAGACATGGAATCAATAATACGTCAACAGAGGTTGTAGGTGCGTTCAGCAGTGTATTTTATAATTCAAAAATAGCATATGTAATTATAATGTTAGTAGTATTTTTTATTTCTAGTGCAGTATTTTCTACGTTTGCTTTAGGAATATCTTCAATAGTGGAAAATAAGTATTTAACCATAATTTTACCTTACATATATGTAATAATTTCAGGTACTGTATTTGAAATGGTGGGAGTTAACAGGATTGTAAATTTAAATGTTATGACTCTTTTTGATATAGGCTATAGTTTAGATTTAACTAGTTTAAATGTCATACTTTATGAAGTGATATTATTTATAATAGGCGTATTATTATTTTATTATTTTGGAGAAAAGAAAAATTATGCGTAAATTAATGAATTATATAAAGGTAAATTCTTGGAAAAATAAAATTTCATATTTTATTATAGGGGCATTAATTATATTTAACTTATTAGGTTTTAAGGAATTCATAGGTGAAGGAAATCATATAAATAAAAATTGGTATGATTTAATAATATCAATTTTATCCAATTACTTAAATATAGCATATGTATTTTTTATATTATTTATGTTATATATTCACAATATTATGTCAAGGAAAAATTTTTATAAATATATATTTTTGAAACTTAAAAGCAGAACACAATGGTATTACTATAATGTATTTCTAATTATAGCAGCATCCTTAACATTTACAGCTATAATAGTTATTATAAATATTTTAGAGGGTATATTTACAATGCCTTTTACCAATGAATGGAGCAATTACAGTATTTCCCTAAGTAATAATCCAACAGTTTATTTATATGATCCAAAAGTACTAGGATATGTGATAAAAATAATATCTCCTTTAAAATATTCAGTAATAAACATAGTTTATTTAATATGTTTTTTTATAACAATAGGTTTGATCTATTTAATATTTTCTATGATACTTAAAAATAACATAAGAGCCTTTGTTACTGTTTTTATTATAAACTGTATAAATATTGCATTTTATAATAGTATAAATATTCCCTATGTAGAAAAATTATCATTTTACTATAATATAATACTTTTAAGTCCATGCTATGAAAAGTTAAATAGCACAATGATATACAGTAGATTAATTTATTGGGTAATATTAATTTCCGCATTAATTATAATTGGAAATGTAATAAAGGGTAATATTGATATGAATTTCGGAGATGATTCATAATGAAAAAAATAAATAAAATCATAGTTAATAATTTAATTGCTATATTTAATTTGAAAATAGTAGTATCAATAATTTTATTATACATAAATGTAAACTTCATAACAAAAGGATTGTATAACATAAAAAATTTCAATGAGCTTATAAAATTTTCTTTTTATGGAACTATAGGTATTGGTGATTTGCCCATAGAAATGTTAAAGTTCACTGCTATACAAATGTTTATAATATATATTGCTTTAAATTTTATTAATGAAGAGTTTGGTGAGAGAATAAAATTAAATTTTTTAAGAGTTCACAGCAGAAAGATGTATATAAACAGTATGATTATTACAATATTTGTGAGTTGTTTTATATATTTCTTATTAGGGTTAATTGTACTAGGGTTATTAAATTTAAATTTAATAACTACTTCTGTAAATTTCACGTTGATAATTAAGATATTGTTTTTATTAATTATATCAAGTTTCTGTATATGCCTAGTGGGATTTTTGATAGCTTTGATTATTAAATATGAATCTGTGGTATTTACAATTGTACTACTGTTTTATTATATAGGAATATCAATAGAAAGTAATTTAACAAAATATATTATATTTACTCAGGGCATTCTCTCAAAACATTATTACCACAATATTAGTTTTAAGTGGTCATATTGTTATTGTTTATTTTTTTCAGTAATTTTGTCTTTTGTTTTAAAATCAATATTTATAAGGAGAGATTTAGTATGAGCGATTCTATTGTAGAAATAAATAATTTAAATAAAACTATAAAGAATAAGGTAATTCTAAATAATATAAATTTAAAGCTTAAAAAGGGAAATATATACGGAATAATAGGAAGAAATGGTTCAGGGAAATCAATGTTATTTAAAGCCATGTGTGGACTTATAAAACCTACAAGTGGAGAAATTTTTATATTTACTAAACCCATACATAAAGGTGAATTACCAGAAGATACAGGAGCAATAATAGAGAATCCTGGATTTATAGGACAATGTTCTGCATTTAAAAATTTAAAAATGTTAGCGTCCATAAATAGTAAAATAGGCGATGATGATATAAGAAAAATTATATCTTTAGTAGGATTAGACCCTAATGATGCACAGCCTGTTAAAAAGTTTTCCTTAGGCATGAAGCAAAGATTAGGAATAGCACAAGCTATTATGGAAAAACCAAAGTTTTTAATTTTAGATGAACCTATGAATGCACTTGATGAAGAAGGAGTAGAGCTGGTTAGAAGTATATTATTAAAATTAAAAGAAAATGAAGTAACCATTCTTATGGCAAGTCATAATAAAGAAGATATAGAGGTTTTATGTGATTATGTATATAAAATGAAAAATGGAATTCTTACTATTAATTCATAGTCATGATTAAACCAGAAAAAGGTATAAGGTGATAGAATTATGCAATTTCTCCTCCATGACTTGCATAAGACTCGGAACAATAAATTTAATTTAAGAAACTCTAATCTTTTAGCCATATAAAATTATGTAACGCTAACATTCAGCGTCCTGCCTCAGGTTCCCTAGCCTGGCGTCCTTGCCAGGCTTACGATAATTTTATCTGTCTAAAAGAAGAATTTCTAAAATTAAATTTAAATAGTTCCTTTGCTTCTTATGCAAGTCATTCCAGAGAAATTTCATAATTCAGGTAATGTAATGCTTTTTGTGGGATAACCATAGTCACAGGTTTAAAATAATAATAATGTCCAATCCTTAATTGAAATATATTAAAGGATTGCGCATTATTATCTTGCCATTATCATTAGACTCTAGAAATAGTTTTACTAAAGAAACTTGAAAAGTTTCTTTATTTTATCCAAGGTTATGTTATAAGGTGGATATACTTTTGTATCAATGGATACGCTGCTTTTTAAAATGCTCTTATTATGAGAGAAGGTATCAAAGGAGGCCCTGCCGTGATAACTACCCATGCCACTTTCACCAACACCTCCAAAAGGTAGATAATTAGTGGTCATATGGATTAAAGTATCGTTTATGCACACGCCACCAGAGGAGGTTTTCTTTACAATCTCATTTTGTACTTCTTTAGAAGATGAGAAGATATATAGGGCTAAAGGTTTAGGTTTATCATTTATGATATTTATGGCATCCTTTAAATTTTTATATTCTATTATAGGTAAGATAGGACCGAAGATTTCCTCACCCATTACAGGAGCATCTAAGGATACGTTATTCAAAATAGTAGGAGATATAAATCTTTCCTTTTCGTCTACATAACCACCTACTACTACATCTTGTCCACTAATTAAATTTTTCAATCTATTGAAGTGTTTATCATTTATTATTCTTCCAAAGTTAGGACTGCTTTTAGCATCTTGACCATAAAACTGAACCAGTGTATTTTTAATTTCTTCTATTAGAACATTCTTAATATCCTTTTGTACTAACACATAGTCAGGTGATACACAGGTTTGACCAGCATTAGAAAATTTACCAAAACATATGTCTTTAGCAGCATTTTTTATATCTGCGTCATTATGAATTATGCAAGGACTTTTACCACCTAGCTCAAGGGTAACAGGAGTTAAGTTTTTCGATGCAGCCTCCATTATAACTCGTCCTATATTTGGTGAGCCGGTAAAGAAAATATAGTCAAATTTTTCCTCTAAAACTCTAGAGGACATGCCTTTTGAATTTTCTACCACGTAAACATGTCTATCTTCAAAAGCCTCGCTTATTATTTTTTTTATGGCAATAGAAGTATTAGGAGACATGCTAGAAGTTTTTATGATGCAGCAGTTTCCCGCAGCTATGCTCCCTATAAGGGGATTTACAGCTAGCTGAAAAGGATAATTCCAAGGGGAAATAACTAGAGTCAATCCTAAGGGTTCAGGGACAATATAACTTCTACTTCCCACATAGGCTAGAGGAGTTCGTACCCTTTTAGTCCTAGAAAATCTCCTTATGTTTTTTATCATATAGTTTATTTCTGCTAAGGATATACCTATTTCTGTCATGTATGATTCTATTTCATTTTTATTTAAATCTTTTTTTAAAGCATCTAATATAAGTGCTTCATTATTTTCTATAGAGTTTTTTAAATGTTCTAAGGCATTTATTCTAAAATTTATATTTTTAGTAATTCCTAAATTAAAGAATTCCCTTTGTTCTTTAATTATTCTAGAAAGTGTGTCCATATATATTACCTCCCATATTGTAGATTTACATACAATTTACCCTCTGTACTTATGATACAAATAATATTATAACATGTAAAACCATAAATTGTAAAATAATCATTAATTAGAGAGTTATAGTATAATTGCACCACAAAAAAGGTACAATGTGGCGGAATTATGAAATTTTATAATTCAAGTAATTTAATACTTTTTGTGGGATAAGCATATTATACATTAAATAGAATTTTAGTATGAACGTATTGACTTTTATAAGTAAGAAAAGTATAATTATAAATCAATAGGCAAATATATATAGTAAAGAAACGAATTATATATTTTTGAATATACTATAAGTAAATTTATAGTAATAAGACTGTGAAGAGAAGAGTAGGTATAAGAAAGGTTTTAAAGCGAGTCGGTGAAGGTGTAAGACCGAT
Organism: Haloimpatiens massiliensis; assembly: GCF_900184255.1. Classification (NCBI taxonomy): domain Bacteria; kingdom Bacillati; phylum Bacillota; class Clostridia; order Eubacteriales; family Clostridiaceae; genus Haloimpatiens; species Haloimpatiens massiliensis. Next base: position 271,201 of record NZ_LT854637.1, read on the forward strand.
AAATCTCTTATATTGAAGAACATCTCGGAGTTTCTAATCGAAATCTAAAGGAGAGTAGACTTAGAGGGAACCCAACCCTTATAATGGGAGAGTATAAGAAGCATTAATTGCTTTCGTACTTTATTGAGGTGGCCTTTTTAGGCAAACTGGGTGGTACCGCGAAACATAGCCTTTCGTCCCAATGTGGGATGAAAGGCTTTTTTGACGTTATTTTTACTGCATGAAAACTTAAATATAAAATTAATTGGTGTATAAAATTATACATCAATATAAAAAGGAGAGGAAATGAAATGAAAGACACACTAATTAAGAGTCTTTACAGAGAAACACAGCAGTATATCGGTAAAGAAGTAAAAGTATCAGGCTGGGTGAGAACAGTAAGAGCATCAAAAGCTTTTGGTTTTATAGAAGTTAATGATGGAAGCTTTTTCAAGAATGTACAGATGGTATTTGATGAATCTCTAGAAAACTTTAGTGAATTAGGTAAATTACCTATAAGTGCTTCTATAGAAGTAATAGGAGAGGTAGTTGAAACGCCAGGATCAAAGCAGCCTTTTGAAATTAAAGCTTCAAAGGTTACTAAAATAGGAAACTCATCATCAGATTATCCACTACAAAAGAAAAGACATACTTTTGAGTATTTGAGAAGTATAGCTCACTTAAGACCAAGAAGTAACGCTTTTTCAGCAGTATTTAGAGTACGTTCAATAGCTGCTTATGCTGTTCATAAATTCTTTCAAGAGAAGGGTTTTGTATATGTACACACTCCAATAATAACTGCTAGTGATTGCGAAGGAGCAGGAGAAATGTTTAGAGTTACTACTTTAGACATGGAGAATCTTCCAAAGGATGAAAAAGGTAAGGTAGATTATTCACAGGATTTCTTTGGAAAATCTGCTAACCTTACTGTAAGTGGTCAGTTAGAGGGAGAGATATATGCTTTGGCATTTAGAAATATATATACTTTTGGACCAACATTTAGAGCTGAAAATTCAAACACAGGAAGACACGCTTCAGAGTTTTGGATGATAGAGCCAGAAATAGCTTTTGCGGATCTTGAAGATGACATGGATTTAGCTGAAGAAATGGTTAAATATATAATAAAATATGTAATGGAAAATGCTCCAGAGGAAATAGAATTCTTCAATAGCTTTATAGATAAAGGACTAAAGGATAGATTAAACAATGTTTTAAATTCTGATTTTGCAAGAATATCTTATACTGAAGCTGTAGAATTATTGAAAAAAGCAGATGTAGAGTTTAAGTACCCAGTAGAATGGGGATGTGATCTTCAAACAGAGCATGAGAGATATATAACAGAGAAAATATACAATAAGCCAGTATTTGTAACTGATTATCCAAAGGATATAAAAGCTTTCTACATGAGAATTAATGATGACAACAAAACTGTTGCAGCTACAGACCTTCTAGTACCAGGTGTGGGAGAAATAATAGGAGCAAGCCAAAGGGAAGAAAGACTTGATATTTTAGAGGCTAGAATTGCAGAGCTTGGATTAGAGAAGGAAGATTACTGGTGGTATTTAGAGCTTAGAAAATATGGAGAAACTAAGCACGCTGGTTTTGGTTTAGGATTTGAGAGAATGATAATGTATCTAACAGGTATGAGCAATATAAGAGATGTTATACCATTCCCAAGAACTCCAGGTAGTGCAGAGTTTTAATAGGTTTTAGAATTAATTACCATAAAATTCTTATTGACAAAGGTTTAATTACCCTTTAAAATAATTTTTAAAATATATTTAGAAAATAGTGTTGAAGGGTAATAGTAGGCATTTATGATTTACAGAGATGAAATCCACAGCTGAAAGATTTCTAGTCCTATGAATGTTGAACCAGACCTGGAGCTCCTTGATTGAAATTAAGTATGTCAAGGCGGGTAATACCGATATATATTTAAAGAGAATTAGAATCATAATTCATGCATGAAAAGATTTTAATTAACTAGGGTGGTAACGCGGATAAACTTCGTCCCTGCTTTTGCAGGAACGGAGTTTTTTTATATTTACTAAAGTTTAATCGAGTATATTCTAAAGATGAGAATAATCTTATATTTAAAGTTTGTAATAGCTAAAAATTAAAAATCATACATTGCTTAAAAGTTAGGGCCTTTTTAGCAATATATGATTTCTAATAAGATGTTTTAATTGTAAAAAAACAACGGTGTAAAAATTAATATTTTACAATTTAAAATTTTACAGTATTTACTTCATTTATTCAATAGTGAACAAGAGAAAAGTGAAGTCTTTTTAAAAATCTATGTAAAAAATATACAAAGGAGGAATAAAAATGAATGGAAATGTTACAGTAGTGTTTATATTCTCATTATATCTAGTGTGTATGCTTGCAATAGGGTTAAAGTATTATAACAAATCAGAAACTTTATCTCAATATGTTTTAGGGGGCAGGAAATTAAATAGTTGGGTTACAGCTATGAGTTCACAGGCATCAGACATGAGTGGGTGGCTCCTTATGGGCCTTCCAGGCTATGCTTATTTAAGTGGAGTTGAAGCTATGTGGATTGCTTTAGGACTTGGAATAGGTACTTATATAAATTGGAAAGTTGTGGCTAAGAGAATTAGAAAATATACAGAAATTGCAGGAAATTCTATAACTATATCTGGATATTTTGAAAATAGATTTAGAGATGATAGTAAGGCTTTAAGGGTTATTTCAGCTATTGTTATCTTAGTGTTTTTTACTATATACACATCATCAGGTTTTGTGGCAGGTGGAAAATTATTTAACGCTGTTTTTGGTATGCCATATATATATGCACTTACCGTAAGCTCAATAATAGTAATAGCATATACATTTTTAGGTGGATTTATGGCAGTGTGCTGGACGGATCTTATTCAGGGAATTTTAATGTTCTTTGCAGTTACAGCGGTACCTATTGTGGCTGCAAGTAAAGTTGGAGGATGGGGAACTCTTATAACTAAATGGAATAGTATAGATGTGAATTTTATGAATCCTATAGTTGGTATTAGTGGAAGTCCTATGTCAGCAATAGCAATAATATCTTTACTTGCCTGGGGACTTGGATATTTTGGACAACCTCATATATTAACTAAGTTTATGGCTATAGAGTCCTCAAAGAAAATTAAAAAAGCTAGAACAATTGCCATGATATGGGTAGTCATATCCCTTTTGGCAGCAGTGATGATAGGAATGATAGGGCGTATATATTTAGGGGAAAGTCTTAAGGGAACCCTTTCAGAAAATGTATTTATATTTATGGTTAATGATATATTTAATTCTGTTATTAAAGGAATGCTTTTATCAGCTATATTATCAGCTATTATGAGCACAGCAGATTCACAGCTTTTAGTTTCATCTTCAGCTTTAACAGAGGATATATATAAATCTATTTTAAAGAAGGAAGCTTCGGATAAAGAGTTGGTTTGGGTTAGCAGGTTTACTATTATAGTGATATCAGTAATAGCGTATTTTATGGCATTAAATCCTCAAAGTTCAATACTTTCGCTAGTTGCCTATGCCTGGGCTGGATTTGGGGCAGCTTTTGGACCTGTGGTACTATTATCATTATTTTGGAAAAGGGCAACTAGAAATGGGGCTTTAGCTGGAATGATAGTAGGGGGAGTTACAGTTATATTGTGGAAAAATATTCACGGAGGTATCTTTGAATTATATGAAATAGTTCCAGGAATTTTATTTGCAACGTTAACTATTATTATTGTTAGTTTACTTGATAGGGAACCTTCAAAGGAAATACAGGATGAATTCCATAGTGTAAGTGAAAGTAGTATATAAAGTATTTATAAAAACAATAGTTGCTTAAAGTTCTATTGAAAAATCAAAATCTATATAAGAATAGTTTGTGTTACTATTTAGGTGAATGATAAGTAAAGGAGTTGAATTTTATGGCAGACTATAGAGAAATGTGGAAAAAGTTAAATGTCAATTTAGAAAAGCACGATCAATTGTGCGAGATTTTACCAGAGTTATATGGTTCAGTTTATTTACAACAAGAGGATAGACCAGAAGGAATGAATTATTTTAACTATGTGGTTTCAGAGGTTCATGGTGCTAGAATTCAGGAATTAGAAGAACACAAGGAAAAAGGCGGTAAGGTTATAGGAACATTTTGTGTTTTTGTACCAGATGAAGTAATACTGGCTACAGGTGCTTTAGGAGTAGGACTATGTGCAGGATCTCAGTTTTGGATAGAAGACGGAGAAAAGGTTCTTCCTAAAAACCTATGTCCTTTGATTAAAGCATTTACAGGAGCTAAAATTGGAGCTACATGTCCATATTTCCAATCTTGTGATATGTTGGTTGGAGAAACTACATGTGATGGAAAGAAGAAAGCTTGGGAATTATTAAATGAATATACTCCTGTGCATGTAATGGATTTGCCACAAATGAAGAGAGAAAAAGATTATAGTATGTGGAAAGATGAAATAAGAATATTTATAGATAAAATGGAAAGGTTAACAGGAAACAAAGTTACTGTGGAGAATTTAAAAGAAGCTATAAAATTAGCTAATAAAAAGAGAAGAGCTTTAAAGAGATTATATGATTTAAGAAAACATAAACCATCTCCAATAAGTGGTCTAGATTGTCTTTTAATATCTCAAATTGCTTTCTATGATGATATAAATAGATTTGTAGATAATGTAAATAAGCTATGTGATGAATTAGAAGAAAGAATAAAAAAGGGAAAGGCTAAAGAAAAGAAGAGACTTATGATAACAGGAACTCCTATGGCTCTTCCAAACTGGAAAATACATAGCATAATAGAGAATTTAGGTGCTGAAATAGTAGTTGAAGAAACTTGTACTGGTACAAGATATTTTGAAAACGAAGTTTGTGAAGATGGAGAAACTTTGGATGAGTTAATAGATAATTTAGCTAGAAGATACCTAAATGTTAACTGTGCTTGCTTTACACCTAATAGTGGCAGAATAGATGATATATTAAGATATGCAAAAGAATATGATGTAGATGGAGTTATTGACTATAATTTATCTTTCTGTCATACATATGCTGTGGAAGATAAGAGTATTAGAGATATGCTAAAAGAAAAAAGCATACCAGTTATGCATATAGAAACAGATTATTCTACAGAAGATTCAGGACAAATTAAAACAAGAGTAGAAGCATTTTTAGAAATGATTTAAGGTGATTTAAATGGAAAAAGAGAATCATTATATACTTTTTAAAAATCATACTGAAGGTATGAAATTAGAAGAACTTTTAAGAGAAAATAATATAAAATATGTGATTTCACCAACACCTAGAGAGTTATCTACTTGCTGCGGTATATCTGTAGTTTATAAAAAAGAAGATGAAGAAAAAATAAAAGGAATAGTAGAAAAAAATAGTATAGATATAATGGGATTTTATACTTTAAAGAAGAAATACACTAATTTTTATGCTTAAAGGATGATGAAACATGTACTATGTAGGAATAGATATGGGTTCCACAGCCACAAAGGTAGTAGCTTTTGAGGATGAGGAATTGAAAACTAAATTTTCTGTGCCAGCAGGATGGAACAGTGTAGAGACCTCTGAAGACATAAAAAATAGATTAGAGCAGGAAGGAATAAAGAAGGAGAATTCTAAAGTAGTTGCTACTGGATATGGAAGAATTTCAGTGCCATATGCCCATAAGACTATTACAGAAATTACTTGTCACGGGAAAGGTGCACATTATTTATATAATAATGATTGCACAGTAATAGATGTAGGGGGACAGGATACTAAGGTGATAACTGTTCAAAATGGAATGGTTACAGATTTTTTAATGAATGACAAATGCTCTGCAGGTACAGGAAGATTTTTAGAGATAATGGCTAATAAATTAGGAGTAGACTTAGAAACTTTATGTAAGCTTTCTAAAGAAGGAAGTGGAGTAACTATAAGTTCTATGTGTACTGTTTTTGCAGAATCAGAAGTTATAAGTTTAGTAGCAAAGGGTAAGAAAAGAGAGGATATAGCTTATGCTATAGTGGATTCTATAGTAAGTAAAGTAAAATCTTTGTGTTACAAACACTCTTCTTCAGAAAATTACTTTTTTACTGGCGGGCTTAGTGGAAATAAAGATTTTGTAGATAAACTTTCAGAGAAGTTACAGAAAAAAGTAGAAACTCATCCATTAGCAAAATATGCTGGTGCCATAGGAGCAGCAATGAGCGCTAAAAAACTATAAGAACATATATTAGTTTGCTAGAGTGCCAGAGTGCTAGGGAAGGATAATTTTCATTCGCCATGCTGCGGAAAATTTTTATTTATAAGTTTAGTGGGCAGGAAAAGCGAAGCTTTTCCTGCCCACTAGCCCACTAGCCCACTAGCCCACTAGCCCACTAGCCCACTAGCCCACTAGCCCACTAGCCCACTAGCCCACTAGCCCACTAGATTTCTTCCTTTATTAAATTTTTTACATAATGATTTAATAAACAGTATAAATAGATAAGTACATACTGTAAGCAGTATAATTGATGCTCCAGAAGGAATATGAAACTCATATGAAATACCAAGACCTAAAATACATAAGAACATACCTATGAATATAGAAGAAATCATTATGTTTTTTAAGTTCAGGGAGAATTCCTTAGCTATAGCTGGAGGTACAGTTAAAAGAGCTATTACAAGTATAATTCCAACTACTCTTATTAAAACTACTATTGTACAAGCTATTAATACGAATAATAGATATTCTAAAAAGGTAGTATTAATTCCTAAAGTTGAGCAATATTCCTCATCAAATAAATAGGCTTTAAATAAGTTGAAAAAGGAAGCAATTATAAATAATATTATTAAATCTATAATAAACATTAATTTAATATCAAAAGAGGAGACCGTTAATATATCTCCGAATAAATAAGAAGACATATCTGGAGGATATGATGGCATAAAAGATATAAAAAGGATTCCTAAAGCCATGCCCATAGACCAAAACATGCCTATTATAGTATCTGAATTAGTAGAGGTTTTTCTCTTTATAGAAGTTATTCCTATAGCGGAGGTAACTGAGAATATAAGTGCTCCAATTAATGGTTCTATTTTAAGAAAGTATCCGAGCCCTACTCCACCGAAGGCTGTATGAGCTATACCTCCACTCATCATTACTAATTTTTTTTCTACAATTATAGTTCCAATTATGCCACAGGCTATACTAGCTAAAATAGCAGCTACAAAGGCATGTTGTAAAAATGTATATTTGAATAGTGCATTAATCACCAAATCACCCCTTTTGATTAAGCATTTCCATAAATTTTTTCTACAAGTTCTTCATATTTAGGAGTTTTATCTTTAAAGTAAAGTGTTTTGTTTAAGCATACTACTGAATTTACATAAGAAGAAATAAATTCTAAATCGTGACTGACTATTAAAACTGTTTTATTTTTATTTAAATCTTTAAGTAAAGTATATATTTGGGCTTTAGAGCTGACGTCTAAGCTAGCGGTAGGTTCATCCATAAGCAAAACTTCAGGATTACTTATGAGAGCTCTAGCAATTAAAACTCTTTGTAATTGTCCACCAGAAAGCATTCCAATTTGTCTATCTTTAAACTCATCTATCTCTAAAGCTTTTAAGATTTTAAGGGCTTCTTCCCTATCTTTTGAAGAATATCTATGAAAAAAGTTCCCTTTTTTATTTAAAGTTCCAGATAAAACTACATCCATTACGTTTATAGGAAACTTTTTATCAAATTTTGAAAATTGCGGAACATATCCAAGGGAACAACAATCTTTGTTAATTGAATTTCCCAGTATTTTAATGGAGCCTTCAGAGGGTTTAATAAGACCTAAAATACTTTTTAAAAGAGTGCTTTTTCCACCACCATTAGGTCCTAAAATACCCATAAAATCACCTTTTTTAATATTTAAATTTATATGTTCTAAGGCACAAAGGCTATCATAATAAACAGTTAAATTTTTTATTTCTATTATATTTTTCATGTTATAGCCCCTTTTATTTCATTGAATTAGATATTTTTTTAGCCATATCTTTTATGTTATTTGTGTAGTCAGCAGATAAAGGAGATAATTTTTCAGCTTTGCCATTTATGGATTCTGCAAAAGCTTTGGATTGTTTACTATCTACTTCCTCTTCATAAAAAATAGTATTTATATTTTGTTTTTTAGCTAGATCAATTAAATTTTGCATGTCCTTAGGGGAAGCTTCTTTGCCCTCTTTTTCAAGAGCAGTCATATTTAAATCATAGTCTTCTGCAAAATAGCCAAAAGCAGGATGATATACAATAAATGTTTTATTTTTATTATTTTTAAAAGTATCTTTAATTTCTTTATCTAAATTATCTAATTTATTTATGTATTTCTTTGCGTTAGCCTCATATTGAGTTTTGTTTTTAGGATCTAAAGAGGATAGTTCAGAGCTAATCCTATCTATCATAATTTTTACTCTCTTAGGAGATAACCATATGTGAGGGTCATAACTTTCTTTTCCAAACTTTCTTGGAGCATATACTTTAGCTACTTCATCAAAAAGCGATACTATTTTTAAATCTTTATTTATAGATTTTGCTTTTGGAAGTATACTAGCAGCTTCACTAGGGACTCCTATGGTGAAATAGGTTTTAGCATTGCTGAAAGCTTCTAAGGTTTCAGTAGTTGGTTCGCTGTTTTCAGGACTTTTTCCAGGTGGTATTAGAGTTACCATATTTACTAGATCTCCTGCTACAGCTTTTACAAAGGTTTCTTCTGGAACTATGGAAACAGCCACAGTTAATTTATTATTGTTTAAACTTATGTTTTTAGATGAACTTTTTTTAGAACAACCAGTAAATGACAATATAAAAATTCCCAAAACACAAAGGGAAAATAATTTTTTATTCATATTATCGCCTCCTAAATGCTAATCATTTGCATTTACATTTTATATTTTTAAACAGTATTTGTCAATATGCATTATGTAGAGAAAATACATCTGTTATTCTAACCATATGGCAAATGTCTAAACCTATTAGATACGAGTAATTCCATAATTTACATAGTTATTATAGTTATTAATGATGTATTAGTTTTTTTAGCAAATTAAAACCCCCAGCTCTAAATATTTAGAACTGGGAGTTTTATATTTAAGTTTAGATATCTAATAAGTTTTTTTCATATGTACAATATAGTTTTCTAAGCTCTTCCATCTTATTATCTAGTTCTAATTGAAGTTTAGATATAAGGGCTAAATCTTCTTTAATAGTAGCTTCTTTTATTTGACTAAATAGGCTCTTCCTGTCGTAAGTATCTTTCATTATGTATTTTCTTAAATCATTTATTTTTATCCAATATGAAAGATCTAAATCTAGAGCTAAATCGTCTAAATGCAATTTCTTAAAGCCTCTAACCTCTTTCATGTAGTTATTTATTATTCTATGGTTTATTTCCATTAACCATCTTTTAGTAGACGTGGCTTTAAATCCGTTTATCAGTGTATTAGTGAATATGTTTCCTTCCTTTAAAACAGATACTTTATTTTTACAATTATCTAAAAATGTAAGATTTTCATATACAGTTTCAGGAGCTTTCCCAAAGAAATTATCTCTATCTTCTTTTGAATATTTATGGAATACATCGTCCTCACTTCTATACATTCTATATTTTTCTAAATAATCAGCTTCTTCACCATAACCTTTAGATAGTTCTTTTAATAGATCATCTTCAGTTTTTTCATTTTTAAGGGCGTAATTTATTCCATCCAGCATAGCCATACACATGGAAGCTATACATAAATAAGTATTTGTATGTGGGTTAGGAGATCTTAATTCAAATCTAGTAGAAAAAGGATTAGCTAAATCTCTAATAAGGGCTAATAGTATAGTTCTATTTCTAGAAGGTACTTCTACTTTGTGACCTAAAGAAGTGACTATACAAATAGGAGCTTCAAAACCTGGTTTTAATCTCTTAAGAGAGTTATATGTAGAGGAAACAAAAGGACTTATTACTTCATAATTTTTTAATATCCCCATTATAGAAGCATAACCTATAGTGCTTAAAAAATGATCTTTGGTTGCAGTGAATAAATTTATAGTTTTTCCAGATTTACATTTTAGAGTTATACTTATGTGGGTATGTTTTCCGCTTCCAGCTACTGAGTCAATTGGTTTTGCTAAAAAAGTAACATCAAGACCATTTAATCTAAAAATTTCTCTTACTAAATTTTTAATAATAACCTCATTATCTGCAGTTTGGATAGCATTAGAGTATTTCCAATCTATTTCTAACTGTTCCATTATATGTGTGTAGCTTCCGGATTCTCCTACTCTTGCTTTTACTCCGCCTACTTCCTTGTGACCCATTTCTGGCTCGAATCCATAATCCTCCATAAGCATTAAACATTGCTCTAGGGAAGTTCTTACAGAACCTTTAGTTCGTGTCCAGTATTGTTCTTGAAGCACTTGCGATGTGGATAATTCTTCCACATGGGCTTCGTCGTTAGGAGTTTGCACCCAAAATTCTAGTTCTGTGGCAGAGGTAACTGAAATATCTTCTATGTCTTCAAAGTTTATATTATATGGAATTAAAAGTTTAGGGTTTTCTTTAAATATACTTAGAAGAGAAGTTTTAAAAAATTGAATGGCATTTTTTAAGATAGAACGAGAGTCTACGGATTTGTTATCATGGTACAAAAAGCAAGGTATTCTAAGTGTTCCTATAGGGTTACCACTTTTAGGGTCTAAGTGTTCATAATTATAGTCTACAAACCAAGTAGAGTCTTTATCTGCAATCATGTCTATTTTTGCGTTATTTATAGTGGCTATACCGGGTAGTGCTACGGAAGAGCCGTCAGTTTGTATGGCACCTGTTAAAAATCCTTCTATATCGTCTAGGAATAATGATATTGGAATTTTTTCATCTGTATCATTTCCTGCTAAATCAATTCCCACAAAAGAAACAAATTTTACTTCAGTATAAGAAGATAATATTTCTTTTAGCTTCTTAGGGGAGTGGTTTTCTTTTGAAATTCTATACAACAAATCATTCATATTCATCCCTCCATGAAAAATAATATGCTAAAAATTCTACATTAATAGCAATTCAATGTCAAGAAAAATGAATTGGATTTACAGGTTAATTTCATATGAATATTTAAAACAACCTAATAATGGTGAAAAAAAACATTGATTTTTAACATTTTTTAATATTTTATTTGTGTTTTTATAGTGTAGTTTGTTAAAATATCTAAGTAAGGCACATTCAAATAAATAATAAGTCAGTATGCTAGTTTATTTTTGCGTCATACTGCGTCAGCAGAACCCGCCGATAGTCTTACCAAAGGCAGAACCTGCTTCCTTGTCTGGCACAAAATATATTAGCATCTTTGAATTGTTATTTCTTTTCATGTACCTAAAAGGATTTATATTTATTTAACACAAGGTGGTGCAGTATAAATGGAAGAAAACAGTAAACCTATAGGAATATTTGATTCAGGTTTAGGCGGATTAAGTGTTTTAAAAGAAGCTATTAAATTATTGCCTTATGAAGATTTTATATATTATGGAGATACAAAAAATGCACCCTATGGTACTAAGAGTGTAAATGAAATAAGAAAACTTACAAATAGTGTGGTGGATTTTCTCTTAGATAAAGAAGTAAAAGCCATAGTTATAGCATGTAATACGGCAACTAGCGCTTCAGTGGATGAACTTAGAAAAAGGTATTCTCTGCCTATTATAGGTATAGAACCTGCTTTAAAACCTGCTGTAGAACTTAATAGAAAAGGGAAAATTATAATAATGGCAACTACTGTAACCCTTTCAGAGAAAAAGTTTAAAAATTTAATGGAAAAATATAAAAAAGATTGTAATATAGTTCCATTGCCTTGCCCTGGATTAATGGAATTCATAGAAAGTGGAAATATAGATAGCTTAGAATTAGAAGAATATTTAAAAGGAAAGCTTAATAAATTCACTGACGAACAAATATCATCTATAGTTTTAGGGTGTACCCATTATCCATTTATAAAGAATAAATTGTCACAAATTGTAGGTGAGCATGTGCCTATTATTGATGGAAGTATGGGAACTTCTATGCAACTAAAAAGGCAATTGGAGAAAGCAAGTTTACTTAATAATAGAACAGTTCCAGGGAAACTAACTATATATAACTCTTTAGATACTCAGGAGATTATTGAGCTAAGTTATAAACTTATAAGTATATAAACTAAAAACTTTGTGAAAACATTGACAACTAATATGGGATTTGATATAGTATAAATGTAACAAGGAATGAAGAAGATTCTGAAAATAAAAAGTTAATACTCATAATATTACACCCTTACTTTATATATTAATTTTGTGGAGCAGTTATTTTAATTGCTCTTTTTGTTTTTTTGAACTTTATCAATAACCTTCTGTGTAGCGCCTAGTCATAAATTTATATAAATATCTTTTGACTTTTATAGATTTATATTAGCTGTTACAAGCACCTTATAATTTTATGGGAATAAAATAATATTACGATACGGTGCGGAAATTTCACCGATTTAGATGTAAGGTGGATAGCACAATGATAAGGAGGGAAAATATTTAGTATTCTTATGAAAATACCATGGTGAGGGTGATGATATGAAAGGATTTATATTAGATAAAGATGATGAGGAATATTTAAAAAATTATGAACTAAAGGTAATAGATAAAGAGATAATAAAGGAATATGAATTTGATAATATAACAATTGCAAATCCCCAAAATAGTAACAGCATATATATAATTAAAAATATATTTATTAGATCAGAAATTAGTAAACTTTATTTAAGTATAGGTAGTAGAGGTAGAAAAAATTGTTTTGGAGAAGAAGAGCAAAAATTTCTTTTTTTTAATGATACCATAGAAGAGGGAGAATATATACATTTAATTTGTATAGATAATAATAAGGAAAAAAGAATGGAATTGTTGAAAAATAAATGTATAATTTTGTTACCAGAGGGATCTATAAGTATTAAAGTTGACAAGCCTATTAATAAGATGGACATAAAAATACTTTGGAGAGAAGAAAATATAGAGTAAAGACTAAAGCATTAAATAAATGGATAATACTATAAAATGTGATATAATTATTTAAAAATACAAATTAAGTATGTTAAAGGAGAGATAAACATGGCAAATCCAATAGTTACTATTAAAATGGAAAACGGTGATATAATAAAGGCAGAATTGTACCCAGAGGTAGCACCTAATACTGTAAATAATTTTATAAGCTTGATAAATAAAAAGTTCTATGACGGCATATGCTTTCATAGAGTTATACCAGGTTTTGTCATTCAAGCAGGATGCCCTCACGGTACAGGAGTAGGTGGTCCAGGATATTCTATAAAAGGAGAATTTAAATCTAACGGATTTAAAAATGATTTAAAGCATACTGAAGGTGTTTTATCTATGGCTAGAACTATGGCACCTAATTCTGCTGGCAGCCAATTCTTTATAATGGTAGGAGAGGCTCCACATTTAGATGGACAATATGCTGGCTTTGGTAAAGTTACAGAAGGCATGGAGGTTGCTCAAAAGATAGCAGCCACAGAAAGAGACCATAGAGATAATCCAATGGAACCTCAAGTTATGAAAGAAGTTATTGTAGAAACTTTTGGTGTAGAATATAACGAACCAGAAAAAATGTAGTAGGGATATTTTAAAATTTATTCAATAGTTAACTATTGTAATAAGAAACTTATGAGAGAGAAGGGATAACTTTGGACAACAACTCTTCTATGCTAGCCTATGGGTTCAGTGATGAAGAAAATGAAATTTTAAATTCTCTATGCAGTGAAGGATCTTTAAAGTTTAAAATAATAAAAAATACTATGGCTAATATGAAAGTAAAAGATATAGTGAATGGATTGATGATAGAAGTATATGATAAAGAAATGCCAGAAGAAAAGGCAATATTATTTAACAATATAGAAGACCATAAGCTGGAAGAATTAATAGCTAGAATTAGAGCTAATAAAAATTTAGGGTGCATTCTTGCGGTGGTTACTAAAACATCAAAAGAATGGACATTTAAAGAACTTTTAAGAGAGCTTTTAAGGGAACGAGAATGGTATAAGAATAACTCTAACAAAAGGGCATAAAGAAACGAGGTATAAAAATGAGCAGGATCGGGGAAAAAATACAAAAAATACGAAATGAAAAAGGAATAAGTGCAAAGCAATTAGCTAAAAAACTAGGAGTTGCTGAAAAGTTTATAACCGAAGTAGAATTAGGAAGAAAGGTTATGAATGAAAATCTTATTGAAAAAGCTTCAAAGGTATTAGGAGAAGATTTAAATGACTTAACTATGAACTTTAAAGAAGAGGAAAATGATGAAGTAAAAGTCGTAAATAGAAAATTAGGTATAACCAAAGAAAAAGAAGTTTCAGCTGTTTGGGGAGAGGCGTTTTCATCTATACTAAAGGCTATACCAGTATATGATTATAGCTTAAATAAGGTTTTAGGTAAGAAAACACTTCCTTTAGTATCAAACAAAATAGAAGGACATAGTCAAGACAAGGTTTTATTTTTGGCTATAGAAGATGACGATATGATAGGTTTTAGAATAGCGAAAGGTGATATAGCTTTTGGGCATACTATAAATGAAGTTGAAAATAACTCTGTTTGTTTATTAGAGCATAAAGGGGAAAGAGTTATAAGACAAATTAAAAAGCTAGGCAACAATAAAGTTCTTTTAATAAGTAACAGAGGAAATGTAATTACAGAAACCGCAGAAATTAAAAATATTAAACCATTAGTTAAAATAGATAAAGTAGAGATAATACTATAAGAAAATTATGACTTTGTCATAATTTTCAGTGTGCTAGTGGGCCAGTGGGCTAGTAAAGGATAAATTTTAATATATAAAAATAGGGTATATCGCATTAAGAAAAATCTGTCTTTAAGTCTACAATAAATATATTTAGTGTTACCTTAAAGACAGATTTTTTGGCTCATGCATAAGCTATCAGATGGAAGAACAGCTGACTAAATGAGGATTTTCCTCCGCTTCGCTATGTAAAATCTTTAATTTATTTGGCTTATACAAAGGTTAGCTATATAGTAGAGTTGTAGTTAGAGTTACTATGGACAATAAAAGATTGAGAGTGAGCTAAAACAAAGACTCTAATTTTACATTAAATGTAAAATTAGAGTCTTTGTTTTCCATTTTAAAAATTTTCGGATATATGAGCTTTTAAAGTGTAATCAATTAAAAAAAAGGTTGATATTATAAGCGATATACGTTTTGAATTTGAAGAATTAAAACGGTAAGAAAGGTGATTGGTTTAAGATTTTACATTTATGGCAATAGAGTTAAAGCAATTAATGAAGTATTAGCTACAGTAGCAGAAGCTGAAGAAATTCCAAAGCAAGCATTTGATATGGAAAGTGGTGCTAAGGAAGTTTAAAAAATATTTCAAGGACATAAAGTAACATCAATGGATGCATTAGCAATATATAAAAATGCCAATGGGAAAATACAACGTATTAAAAAGGTTTATGCTTATAGCGAAAAACACAGTTGGTTGGATGGGATAAATAAAAAAACAAAGAATATTTTATAATATTATTGCAATTTATAAAAATGATGTTATTATTGTATAATAATGTTATTTAAGTAAGGTGGTACTTTATGTTTAATGTTAAAGAGAAGTACTATGTATATGTTAGCTACAATATAGATTTTAATTTGGTGAACTCTGATGTTAAATCATCTTCTTCAAATGAAGAACATATATTTTAAATAGAAAAGATTATCCTAAACGTATATCCAAGTTCAACTTATACAAATATAAGATATATAAAATTTTGGCACTAATTAGAAGGAGGAGAATATTATAAAAAAGAAATTTTTATTAAGTTCCATTATACTGTGTATATTAGTATTAATAATTACTTTTTTTATTAAAAATGCTAATTCTAAATTAGTAACTGAAGAAGAATTTTATAGTTTCATAAAACAAGCATATGTAACTGAAAATGGTTATACAGAAGATATATCTAAGCATATGTCAAAAGAACTATTTGAAAAAATTAATGTTTTTAAAACATATAGAGGGGATTCAACATTTAAAAAACCATATAAAATAAATAAGTTTGAATTAAAAATAATTTCTAAAAAAACAGTATTTACCAAAACATATTTTAATATAACATATTCTGTTTCTATAAATGATGCTAATAATAAAGAAGTAGGTGGATCTTGGGATGTTTCGGTAAAATATATTGTTAAAAAAGTAAATAATACTTGGTATATCATTGATAAAGAAGAAGATGCTTAAATAAAGTTCTTAAAAGGGGCTGTGGCATTAAGGAATTTATATACAATATATTGTTTTGCAAGTTTAAAGTTAACACAATATGTTGTAGGATTTATTCTTAGTGTGACAGCCTCTTTGTTTTTCATTTTAAAAATTTTCATAATGCAATGGATAGAAATTAATATTTTAGTAACTTATTAGGTTGAAGTTTCATAGAATATAATGTTAAGCAATATTTCGAGGTGAATATTTACGAAAAAGACAGAGGGATTTTTAAATCTATTAAATAATGTGCCACTTAGTGTAAAGGAAAAAATAGCTCAGCTTTCTAAAAATGATGATATACTTAAGGGTTTTTTAGAATTGGTAGTTTTATATGGAGAAAAAGGAATTATAGTTAAAGAAAAAATAGAAAATATGGGTGGAGTATTTGAAGATTTAGGATATGGATTTGGGATAATAACTATAAGTGTTGATAGGCTAGAAGAAGTAGGTAGTATTGAAGAAATTCAATACATAGAATTACCTAAAATATTATATGCTTCAGATTTAGAAAGCAATAGAGCTTCTTGCGTTCCACAGGTATGGAGTTTGTATGGGCTTACGGGAAAAGATGTACTTGTTGGATTTATAGATTCGGGTATAGATTTTACTCATCCCGCTTTTAAAGATATAGAAGGTAATACAAGGATAGATTATATATATGATTTGTCTCAAGGAGGAAAAGTATGGGGTAAAAATGAGATAAATAGGGCTTTGGAATCTCCTAATCCATATGAAATAGTGAATGAGAGAGATTTATCTGGTCATGGAACACATGTAGCAGGCATAGCTTGTGCTGATGGCAATATAGATAAGAAATACTATGGAGTTGCATATGAAGCTTCTATAGCCATGGTAAAAATGACCCCAGAGGGAAAAGTAAACTATGCTAGGAGTACTCAGTTAATGAGAGGAATAAAATTTTTATTGGATAAAAGTAATGAAATTAAAAAACCGTTAGTTATTAATTTGAGTTTTAGTACTAATAATGGAGCACACAATGGCAGTAGCTTGTTAGAAAAGTATATTAATACTATTTGTAATCTTGAAAGAATTAGCTTTGTGGTGGCTTCTGGAAATGAGGGAGACAGGGCGCACCATGTGGGAGGAATTTTAGAAACTTCCCAAAATATATCTATAAACATAGCAGAAGATGAGAGAGTTATAGTGTTGCAATTTTATAAAGATTTTCTTGATGATATAAGTATAGAAATAAAAAATCCAGCAGGTCTAGTATCACAAAATATATTCATAAATGAAGAATACTATGTGGGTACACTAGGTGATGATAGGTATTATATATACAATAGTGGACCTAAGCCTTTCGATATAAATGGAGAAATAGTAATAACACTGTCTAGTCAAAAGGAGTTCATACTTGGGGGAGTTTGGCAAATAACTATAAATTCCTTACGTAGAACTAGAGGAAAGTATGATATATGGATGCCTATTGCTGAGGGTCTAAACCCAAATACAAAATTTTTAAACCCAAATCCATTTAATACACTAGGTATTCCAGCCACGGTACAAGGGGTGATATCTGTAGGTAGTTATAATTATAGATTAAATAGTATATCTAGCTTTTCTGGAAGGGGAGAAATAGGTGGAGATAAACCTGATTTAGTTGCACCGGGAGAGGGAATATTATCTTCAATTCCTATGGGAGAGTTTGATAGCTTGTCAGGTACTTCTATGGCAGCACCTCATGTGGCAGGGGCGGCGGCGATTTTAATGCAGTGGGGGATTGTTCAGGGGAATGATGTATATATGTATGGAGAGAGGTTAAAATACTTTTTGCTTAAAGGAGCTACAAGGGACAAAAGTGATGTGAAATACCCAGGACCTATTTGGGGATATGGAAAATTGTGTGTAAAAGGGGGGATGGATTTGGCAAAGGGTACTAATGTTTTTAGACAACAGGTCAATAAAAAATCTTATATAGTGGAGTATGATGGTGACATAACTGCTTTGTTTAATAATGTGGATTTCGCTTATCCACTTATTTTAGATGAGCGGTATGCAGTAGTATATATTGATTCAGATAAGGCAGAAGATTTTTTTAGTAAAAGTAAAGAAATAATATATGTAGAAGACTTAACCCACTACACTTTAAATCAAGTTTCACCTTTAGATTCAGCTAATATATTAAAGTTTCATACTAGTCCATTCTTAAATTTAAGGGGGCAGGGAGTACTAGTGGGTATGGTAGATACAGGAATTGATTATTTAAATAAAGAGTTCATGTATGAGAATGATACCACTAGAATAATAGATATATGGGATCAAACATTACCAGGAGATAGCTTCCCTAAAGACTTTGGTTTTGGGAGGGAATATGTTAGTCAGGAAATAAATAATGCTATAGAAGCTAAATCTAAGGGAGAGGACCCTTATGCTATTGTAAATAGTAAAGATGACATAGGACATGGAACCAACATGGCAGGAATAATAGGAGGTAGAGGTATAAATCCTCAATTGGTAGGAGCGGCACCAGATTGTGAATTTGCAGTGGTTAAGTTAAAACCAGATAGGGTTATACCACCAGTAGGCGCTATTGAAGGGAAGGGTACACCTGTATATTCCAGTATAAATATAATATTGGCAATAAAGCATCTGTACAATTTAGCAAAGAAATTGAATATGCCAACAGTAATATATGTACCTTTAGGAACTAATGAAGGGGCTCATGATGGAAGTGCTATAGTGGAAAGATATATAGATGAAATAAGTAAAATAAGGGGTATAGTGGTAGTTACTGGATGTGGAAACCAGGGTGATGGAGATATTCATACAGATGGGGTACTTAAACAAGGTGAAGAGAGAATTGTTGAGATAAAGGTAGATGAAATGGAGAGGGATTTAAGTTTTGAAATTTGGTGTAAAAAACCTGATAAAGTATCTATAGGAATAATATCACCTTCAGGAGAAGTAGTAGATAGAATACCGGCAAAGGCTCAGGAGCAGGAAGAGGTAAGATTAGTTTATGAAGGTAGCATTATATTCGTAAAATATTTTATTCCAGAAGAAATAACTGGAGATGAACTTATCAGGGTTAACATTCAAAATATAACTAGTGGGATATGGAGATTTAAATTAATAGGGGATTATATAGTAAGTGGAAGATATGATATATGGCTTCCGCAAAGAGAACTTCTTAAAAATGGAACTAGATTTTTAGCACCATCCCAATATGTAACTCTTACCATACCATCTACTTCTAATAGAATTATATCTTGTGCTTATTATAATCAAAATAATAATACGGTAGTGGCAGCTTCTGGTAAAGGTTATACTAGAGACTTAAGAGTTAAACCAGATATAGCAGCAGGGGGAGTGAATGTAACAACTACTGCTGTAGGAGGAGGAATAACTACAGTAAGCGGAAGTAGTGTGGCAGCGGCAGTAACTGCAGGAGCTTCAGCTTTGCTTTTAGAATGGGGTATAGTTAAGGGAAATGATATTACAATGTACTCTACTAAATTAAAAACTTATCTTATAAGAGGAGCCAGACAGAGAACTGGAGATATTTATCCTAATAGAGAATGGGGATATGGCCAATTAGATTTAGATAAAGTTTTTATAAGTGCAAGAAATATTAAAACAAAAAAACGTATATATACAAATATAAATACAGAGCAAATGTATGAGGAAAATTTAATTACTAGGAAGGAGAAAAATATTTATATAAATATACCTGAGGATATATATGAATTAATATATAATGTTTTAAATTAATAATATAAGGCACATTCAAATAGGAATTTGTAAAGTAGGTAAGAGGTAAAAAGTAAGAAGTAAGAGTGAAAAAGTAAGAACTAATAGGTAAAAGGTAAGAGTTTCTTTAAAAAATTCAGCAAAGCGGAATTTTTATCACAACTATTACTTATTACCTGTTACTTACAAATTAATTTAAAAAACTCTTTGAGTTTTATCCTTAACTCTTACTTCTTAGCTATTACCTATTACTTACCTGCAAATTTCAAATTATAGTTAGTTTCTAAAAGAGCTTTATTCTTCATTTTAAATTTTATATTTTTATTTTTTAACTGCGAAAGTTCAATAAATAAAAGTCACAATTATAATTATCTAAATGATTAAGAGATTATTAGGCATTAAGAACATTTTGTATGTAAAATCCATATTATTGTTATTAGAGTAATTATATAAGGAGATTAAATATGCCAAATGAAGGTACCGTTCAAGTGCAAGTTTTTGAAGGTGAAACCTATATACCTATAGAAGGAGCTAAGGTAAGCATAGTTCAAAGACCAGAAGACAGTACAAGACAGTTAGAAGAAACTACTACTACAGATACATCTGGTTTAACAAATGAGTTAGGATTAAATGCTCCATCTTTGGAGTTTTCTATGAAACCTTCAGACAAATTACCGTATAGTTTTTGTGACATAAGGGTAGAGGCGCCAGGATATAGAACATTATTTGTAAAAGATTGCCAGATATATCCCGATTCTTTGGCTGTGCAACAATGCAAAATGGAAAAGGTAGCACCAAATAGACAAGGGGAAGAATTAGTTGATATACCACCTAATACTTTAGTAGGAAACTATCCTCCGAAGATACCAGAGGACCCTAATAAAGAAGAACCTAAACCAACAGGAGGAGTAGTACTACCGGAACCTGTGGTCCCAGAATTTATAGTAGTTCATGCTGGAGTTCCTAATGATCAATCAGCACCTAATTATACAGTTAGATATAAGGACTATATAAAAAATGTAGCTTCCAGTGAAATTTTTGCTACTTGGCCAGAAACAACTATAAGAGCTAATATATATTGTATAATATCATTTACATTGAATAGGATATATACAGAATGGTATAGGGGAAAGGGAAAAAACTTTGATATAACTAATTCTACTGCTTATGATCATGCTTTTACTTATAGAAGAAATATATATGCAAATATAAGCAGGATAGTGGATGGTATATTTTCCACATATGCCAAAAGACCAACGAGAAAGCAACCACTTCTTACACAATATTGTGATGGGGTAAAAGTTCAATGTCCAGGGTGGCTTACTCAATGGGGAAGTAAGTATCTAGGAGATGAAGGAAAAGTTCCGTATGAAATACTAACTAGATTTTATGGAGCAAATTTGGAATTTCAAACAGCAAAGCAGGTTAGAGGAATCCCTATGTCTTATCCAGGATATGTGTTAAAATTAGGCTCATCAGGTGAGCCGGTTAGAACTATACAAACTTACTTAAACAGAATTTCTCAGGACTACCCAGCAATTCCTAAGGTTATAGTAGATGGAATATATGGACAGAGTACTAAAAATGCAGTTACTACATTCCAAAAAGTTTTTTATTTACCACCAATAGGGGTAGTAGATTACCCAACTTGGTATAAAATATCAGATATATATGTGGCGGTTACTAAAATAGCAGAATTACAACCTAGGGGAGGGGAAAAAGCTGTTTTTATTCCACCAACACCTTATACCAATCTTTATCATCCAACAATAGAATATCCTATATAGAAAAAAATTAATAAAGTGGTATAATTTATATAGTAGAACTTAGTTTTAATATAAAATTAGGAAGTTTAGGAGAATTGATTCACGTCAATTCTCTATTTTACATAAAATTTATTTAATATTAATTATTAATAAAAAATATATATAAACGAATATATAATTGTGATTATACTTTTTTAGTTAGTGAGGCTATTAATAGTTAGTAAAGACTTATAAAAATATATAAAATGCCATAAAAAATTATTAAGAAATGGAGGTGTATCGTTAGAGAAACTATAAGTTTCTTGTAACGGAGTAATATGAAGGGGACAATAGTAGCAACTTGGTTAAAAACATGTAGAAAATTATATAATGATGAAATTGTAGACAGAGCTATGGAATCTGCTGGGTGGGAAACTAGTAGAATATTTTCTCCATTAGAAGATGTGGAGGATTCTAAGATAAAAAGAGTTATAGAAAATGTAGCTTCTGGCGCAGGTTTGGATAGCAAAAAACTTTGGATGGAAATAGGAAAGAGTAATATAATGTCATTCCACGAGGATTTTCCAGCTTTTTTTCAACATGAAAATATGTATTCTTTTTTTAAATCCATGTTTAATGTACACGTAGTAATGACTAGAAAATTTAAAGGAGCTAAGCCACCTATATTAAATATAAATCCAGTATCTAACAGGCAAGCTATATTTACATATAGCTCCAATAGGGGTATGTTTGATTATTTTCTTGGCTTAATTCAAGGAAGTTGTCAATTTTTTAAAGAAGAAATACATATTGACGAATTAGAAAGACGAGATGATTTCTTAAAGTTGAGGCTTACTTTTAATGAAGATATTTATTATAAAAAGGTGTATAAATTTAATAAGATATTATCCTTAGGTTTTATAAAAAAATTAGAAATTAAGGTTGCTGTATTTACATTTTTAATATCATTAATTGGAACTGTGCCTATTTTAGGGTTTCAAAATATTCTAAAGGGATTATTAATATCTTTAGTTTCTTCTGTAGCAGCATGTATAGGAACTCATTTGCTTATGAGGCCTAAAAATATGATTGAGGAAACTATAAAGCAAATTAATAGCCACAATTACAATGAAGACTCTGATATAGAAACGGATGACTTTTTCCAAGATATATTCAAATTGTTAAAAGGATATAAAGAAGTTATAAAAGCTGATTTTGTTGAGTTTAAAGGTGTTACAGATGAAATGAATAATTTTGTGAATAATATAAATTCTATATCTGATACTATGAGAGTTACTTCTGAGGAAATAGCTGGAGTTGTGGAGCAAGTAGCTAATGGAGCAGTGAGTCAGGCACAAAATACAGAGGGAACCGCATTGGCATTAAATGACAATGTACAAATGCTAAAGCGTATAGTAGAGAGTGAAAATGTAAACAAAGAAGAATTAGAAAAAGCTATTGAAAAAATAAATAATAGTTATGAAAATGTGCAAAAGACCAGTACTAATATATTAGATACTTTAGAAAAATTCCAAGGAGTAAAGAATAAAGGATTAGATTTACAGGGAAGAGCTAATGATATAACTGATATAGTTTTAATAGTATCCCAAATATCTGAACAAACTAATCTTTTGGCATTAAATGCCTCTATAGAAGCGGCTAGAGCAGGAGACCAAGGAAGGGGCTTTGCTGTGGTAGCAGAAGAAGTTAGAAATTTAGCAGAACAAACTAAAACTGCTGTAGAAGATATAAATTCAAATTTAGCTGAATTTGTAGGAGATATAAAGGATTTAGTGGACAGTATAGGAAATCAGTATGATGTACTAGAAAGTGAAACAAATAGCTTAGAAATGGTTAAAGAAATTAGTTATGAGGCTAATAAATCAATACAAACAGTATCTTCATCTATGATAAAAACTATAGATGAATTAAATAAAGAGGCAGATTCTATAGCTAGCATATATGAAAATATAGAGTCTCTAGCAGCTATTGCAGAAGAAAATTCCGCTTCTTCAGAGGAAGTAAGTGCTAGTGTAAATAGCTATACAAATGAGTTGAGAAAGTTAGTTGATAACATAGATAAATTCCAGAAAATTACGCAAATATTTAAAGGTGAATTAGTAAAATATAAAATTTAATATACTTAATAAATAAGTGGGAGTGAGCTTTTTGAAAAATGAGTTTTATACGAAATTACAGATTAGTCCTATAATAGCAGCAGTAAATAATCTAAAAAAATTAGATAATGCAATACAATCTCCCTGTGAAATTATATTTTTACTTAAAGGTAATATTCTTAACTTAGATAAAATAGTTCATAAGGTTAAAGAGTCCGGAAAAAGTATTTATATACATGTAGACCTTATGGAAGGATTTGGAAAAGATGAATATGCCTTAAGATATACAAAAGAGAAGATAAATCCACATGGTATAATAAGCACAAAGGCAAGTATAATAAAAGTTGCAAAAGATATAGAGCTATTTGCCATTCAAAGATTATTTATTTTAGATAATTTATCTTTAAATAGTGGAATAGCTACGGTTAAATCTATAAAACCAGATGCAGTGGAAATATTACCTGGTGTGATGAATAAAATAACGGAAAAAATCAGAAAAGAAATTAATGTGCCAGTAATAACTGGTGGATTAATTTCTGATAAGGAAGATGTAATAGGAAGTCTAAAGGCAGGAGCCATTGCTATTTCTACTAGTAAGGAAGAAATATGGTATATGTAGGTCTTTAGTATATTTGAGTTTTAATTGTTATGTATAGGAAAATATAACATACTATATGATTATCCCACAAAAAGCATTACATTCCCTGAATTATGAAATTTCTTAAATTAAATTTATTGTTCCGAGCTCTTATGCAAGTTATGGAGGAGAAATTTCATAATTCCATTACATTGTACCTTATTGTGGGTTAATCACTATATTATATACAATCACTCTTGTGAAAAAGTTAACTTTTTATAAGGCACATATGTCCGTTGACAAAGGTATCTATATTAAAGTATAATAATTTTATAATAAAATATGCGGCAAGAGTGAGAGAAAAAAGCCACGTTTATAAAGGGAGACCCTCTTTATAGATTGTGGTTTTTTTGCTTTTTGAGATTGAGGAGGATTAAAATGTTTGATGTTATTGTTATAGGTGCAGGTATTATAGGATGTAGTGTGGCTAGAGAACTTTCAAAATACAATTTAAACATATGTGTTTTAGAAAAAGGATCTGATGTTGCTGTGGGGACTACTAAGGCTAATAGTGCTATAGTACATGCTGGTCATGATGCTAAGCCGGGTTCTTTAAAAGCTATATTAAATAGAAAAGGAAACTCTATGTTTCATAAGCTTTCTAGGGAGTTGGATTTTCCTTTTAAGAAAAATGGGTCTTTAGTGGTTTGCTTTAATGAAAAGGATTTAGAGAAGCTTAAAGAACTTAAAAAAAGAGGAGAGCAAAATGGAATTTCTGGACTTAAGATATTAGAAAAGAATGAGCTTATGGCTATGGAGCCTAATTTAAATTCCAATATAGTGGCTGCTTTGTATGCTCCTACAGGAGGAATAGTTTGTCCTTATGAAATGACCATAGCTTTAGCAGAGAATGCTTACACCAATGGAGTGGATTTTAAATTTAATTGTGAAGTTTTAGATGTAGTTAAGGACAAAGATGAATTTATAGTAAAAACTAGTTTAGAAGATATTAAAGGAAGACTAATAATAAATGCTGCTGGGGTAAATGCAGATATTATAAATAATATGGTTAGTGAAAATAAAATAAATATAGTAGCTAGAAAAGGAGAGTATTGCTTATTTGATAAAGTAGCTGGAAAAACTGTAGAGAAAACTATATTTCAATTGCCTACTCAAATGGGCAAAGGTGTTCTAGTGACTCCAACGGTGGATGGAAATTTATTAATAGGTCCTAATGCTGTGGATATAGAGGATAAAGGGAACTTGAATACCACTGAGCAAGGTTTAGAAGAAATACTAGAAAAAGCTAAGCTTACGTTAAAAAGTATTCCTATGAGAAGTATAATAACATCTTTTGCGGGATTAAGAGCTCATAGTACAGAAGATGATTTTATAATTGGAGAAGCTAAAGATGTAAATAATTTTATAAATGCTGCCGGAATTGAATCACCAGGTTTATCATCTGCGCCAGCTATAGCAGAGATGATTGAAAAGATAGTTGTAGATAAGTTAAATCCAGATAAAAATGATAAATTCAATCCTATAAGAAAGAGTATACCTAAATTTAGAGAGATGTCTAATGAGGAGAGAAAAGAAATTATAAAGACAAATCCATTGTATGGAAATATAATATGTAGATGTGAATTAGTTACAGAAGGGGAGATAGTAGAGGCTATAAGAAGACCTATAGGAGCTAGAGACTTAGATGGAGTTAAAAGAAGAACTAGAGCTGGCATGGGAAGATGTCAATCAGGATTTTGTTCTACTAAGATAGTGGATATATTGGCTAAAGAACTAAATATGTCTAGAATGGATGTAACTAAGTTTGGAGGTAAATCCAATATATTATTGAGTGAAAATAAGAGATAAATATGAAGTTTGGTATTCAAAAAATTTCTTATACACATTTGATTTAGTAGGTTTTATTTAAAATGTTTATATGTAGTTATTAAGTAAATTTGGAGGTTAAAGCATGAAAAATTATGATATAGCAATAATAGGTGGAGGCCCAGCGGGACTTGCAGCAGCTATAGCTGCAAAGGAACAGGGAATAGATAATATTATTATAATAGAAAGAGACAACTGCTTAGGGGGAATACTTAATCAGTGCATACACAATGGTTTCGGACTTCATACTTTTAAGGAAGAGTTAACAGGACCGGAATATGCCCAGAGATTTATAGATAGAGTGGAGGAATTACAGATTCCCAATATATTAAATAGCATGGTTATAGATATAAATAAAGAAAAAGTTTTAACAGTAGTAAATTCTTCCGAGGGATTATTGGAAATAAAGGCTAAGGCAGTTATTTTAGCTATGGGATGCAGAGAAAGACCGAGAGGAGCTATAAATATACCTGGAAGTAGATGTGCCGGAATATATTCTGCAGGGGCCGCTCAGAAGTTTGTAAATATAGAAGGAGTAATGCCAGGCAAAGAAATAGTTATACTTGGTTCCGGTGATATAGGACTTATAATGGCTAGAAGAATGACTTTAGAAGGAGCTAAAGTTAAAGCAGTGGTAGAACTAATGCCTTATTCTAGTGGATTAAAGAGAAATATAGTACAGTGTCTAGATGACTTTAATATACCTCTTAAACTTTCACACACAGTGGTGAATATTAATGGAAAAGATAGATTAGAGGGTGTAACAATAGCAAAGGTAGATGAGAACAGAAAGCCTATAAAAGAAACAGAAGAATATATACCTTGTGATACATTACTTTTATCTGTAGGACTTTTACCAGAAAATGAGCTATCTACTAAGGCAAAGGTGGAATTGTCAGGTGTTACTGGCGGACCACAAGTTAATGAAAGTTTTCAGACTAATATAGATGGAATATTCGCCTGTGGGAATGTTCTTCATGTGCATGATTTAGTGGATAATGTAACCATAGAAAGCATAAATGCGGGAAAAAGTGCTGCTAATTATGTAAAAGGAAAAGAATATGGACAAGAAGGCATAGATATAGTATCTAAAGGTGGAGTTAGATATACTGTTCCAAAGAGAATAAATCCCAATAATATAGAAAAGGAAATAGATGTTAGATTTAGAGTGGGAGAAGTTTTTCATGACAGTTATGTGGCAGTTTATTTTGATGGTGTGAGAGAGATTCATAGGAAAAAGAGAATACTCACTCCGGGAGAAATGGAAACAGTAAAACTTAATAAGGATATGTTTAATAAATATCCTAAATGTAAAACTATTACAGTGGCGGTAGAAAAGTAGATATTAAACCTTAATAAGTGATTTTGGGTTAATTATATCTGAAAGGAGAATATTGAAGTATGAGTAATATTAGAGAATTAACTTGTATAGGTTGTCCTATGGGATGTTCTTTGGAGGTTAGTATAGAAAATGGTGAAGTAGTAGATGTTAAAGGGAATACTTGCCCTAAGGGCAAGATTTACGCTGAAAAGGAATGTACTAATCCAACTAGAATAGTTACATCTTCTGTAAAGGTAGAAGATGGAGTAATAGATGTGGTATCTGTAAAAACAGAAAATGATATACCAAAAAATAATATTTTTCAATGTATAGATGAATTAAGAGAATTGGCAGTAAAAGCACCTATAAAAATAGGAGATGTATTATTAAAAAATGTAGCAGGCACTGGCTTTAATATAATAGCTACAAAGCAAGTGGATAAGCTGAATTGATATATATAAGTATAGGGAATCTTATAAAGGTCAAATAAAGAAGAGATTAATTAGTCTATATAAATTTATTTAGTATCTTTTAATTAGTTAAAGGATAGGATGATAATATTATTGAATATATATAAATGGAATACCAACTTAGTTCTATGCAAACGATTATATCAGTAATGCCTACTGTAGTACTCTAATCTTTTATGAAACATAGATAGGTAAGGTAGCGGTAGATATGTTGCTGGATAAAATTTCGATATGGAGGATTTATTATGGAGAAATTAATAATGGCGCTTGATCAGGGAACTACCAGTTCAAGATGTATATTGTTCAATAAAAAAGGCGAAATAGTTAGTATGGCTCAAAAGGAATTTAAACAGATTTATCCAAGGTCAGGTTGGGTAGAACATAATCCTATGGAAATTTGGGCTACTCAATTTAGTGTGGCTACAGAAGCTATGTTCACTATAAATGTATCCGCTAAGGATATAGAAGCTATAGGAATAACAAATCAAAGAGAAACTACTATTGTATGGGATAAGAGAACAGGACTTCCTATATATAATGCTATAGTATGGCAATGTAGAAGAACTGCGGATATTTGTGATGAACTCAGAAAAAAGGGCATGGATAAAGTAATAAGAAATAAAACAGGTTTAGTTTTAGATGCATATTTTTCTGCTACAAAAATAAAATGGATACTAGACAATGTGCCTGGAGCAAGGAATGAAGCTGAAAGAGGAAACCTTTTGTTTGGAAATATAGATACGTGGCTTATATGGAATTTAACTAAAGGTAGGATTCACGTAACTGATTATTCTAATGCTTCACGAACTATGTTATTTAACATTCATGAATTAAAGTGGGACGAAGAATTGTTAAGAGAATTTGACATTCCCGAGTCTATGTTACCACAGGTAAAACCATCTAGCTATGTCTATGGAGAAACAGATGAGGTGCTCTTTGGAATGCCCATAAAGATATCAGGAGATGCGGGAGACCAACAGGCAGCTTTATTTGGACAAACTTGCTATGATGAGGGAGCTGCAAAGAACACTTATGGCACTGGATGTTTCATGCTTATGAATACAGGGGAAAAAGCCGTTGCCTCTCAAAATGGGCTACTTACCACTATAGCTTGGGGAGTAGATGGAAAAGTGAATTATGCTTTAGAAGGAAGTATATTTATGGCTGGCGCATCTATCCAGTGGCTAAGGGATGAAATGAGAATGCTTAAAAATGCCGCAGACTCAGAAGAGTATGCTTTAGCCGTAGAGGATACAGATGGAGTGTATCTAGTTCCTGCTTTTGTGGGGTTAGGAGCTCCTTATTGGGATCCTTATGCTAGAGGTACTGTAGTTGGACTTACTAGAGGAACTAAAAAGGAACATTTTATACGAGCTACATTGGAATCTTTAGCCTATCAAACTTATGATATTTTAAGAGCTATGCAAGAGGATTCAGGTATAAAGCTTAAAGAACTAAAAGTAGACGGTGGGGCTTGTGCAAACAACTTTTTAATGCAATTTCAGTCAGACATATTAGATGTATCAGTACACAGACCTAAGGTTACTGAAACTACAGCTTTAGGAGCAGCGTATTTGGCAGGTTTAGCTACAGGATATTGGAAGAATAAAGAGGATATATCTACTAATTGGGCTGTATCTAAGATATTTAATCCAGTTATGATTGAGGAAAAAAGAGAAAAGTTATTAAAAGATTGGCATGATGCGGTAGAAAGATCTAGAGGATGGGCAATAGATAGATAAAAAACCTATGCTAAAGGTAAGTAATTAAACTATTATATCAAGGTAACAGCAAATATTGCTTTTTATAGAGCAAAGTTTTATAAATTAAGGGGGTAGATTAGTATATGAGAGAAGAAAATTTTAAATTTAAGGATACAAGCGGATTAAATATTTTTGTATACAAATGGCTACCAAAAGAGGATATAAAACCTGTAGGAATAGTTCAAATAGCCCATGGTATGGCAGAAACAGCAGAAAGATATAAGAGATTCGCAAACAAATTAGCTAAGGCAGGGTATATAGTTTTTGCAAATGATCATCGAGGACACGGAAAAACCGCTGAGTCTGTGGATAAAGTAGGAGACTTAGGTGAAGATGGTTTTAACAATATGGTTCAGGATATGTATGAAATAACAACGTATATAAAAAAACAATACCACTTGCCTATTTTTATTTTTGGTCATAGTATGGGGTCTTTTTTGACTCAACGATATATACAATTATATGGAGAAGAAATAGATGGAGCCATACTTTCTGGTAGCTGTGGCAGTCAAGGACTTATGTTGGACTTAGGCATACTGTTAGCTAAAAGGGAGATTAGTAAAATAGGCAGAAGCGGAAGAAGTGAAAGAATGGATAAGCTTTCTTTTGGAAGTTATAATAAGGTGTTTAAACCTAATAGAACTAAATCTGATTGGTTAACTAGAGACGAAAAAGAAATAGATAAATATATAAGTGACCAATATTGTGGTGGTATATTTACAGCTGGATTCTTTTATGATTTTCTAAATGGATTGAAATTGATACAGCAAAAAAGTCAGATTGTAAATGTTCCTAAAGAGTTGCCTATATACATTTTTTCAGGTGATAAGGATCCGGTTGGTAAGACAGGAAAAGGTGTTATGAAATTAGTAAACACATATAAAGCATTAGGGATAAAGGATTTAGAGTATAAGCTTTATAAAGATGGAAGACACGAGATGCTGAATGAAATTAATAGAGAAGAAGTAATGGAGAACGTATTAAGATGGCTTAATAGACACGTATAAGAAGAGTGTGATGTAAGTGTCATAAGAAAAATCTGTCTTTAAGTCCACAATAAATATATTTTTTAAGACTGTTTGCAATACGCCAAGAAATTCTAATGTTTTCAAATTTCAATCCCCTAAAGCTTTCAAACTCGCTTCTAACGGCGCTCAAACATGAAAGCTTCTTAATGGGTATTGAAATTTGAAAACAAAGAATTTCTAAGGCTAGCTCAATAGTCTGAAAAAATATATTTATTGTTACCTTAAAGACAGATTTTTCGGTTCATACGTACATTACTTATGGGGGAGACAGACTACTAAAGGAGGATTTTCCTCCGCTATGCTACAGAAAATCTTTTATTGGCGTGTTGTGAACAGTCTCAAATTACACATTTATTACGGAATTAAAATCAGATTTTTCTTCAATGTACTGTGTTACAATATATTTTTTATATTCCGGACAAATCAAAGTCTGGAGTGAATTCTGGTGTGGAGGTTCCTTCACCTTGAATAAATGCCTTAGTAATGCCTAAGTCTAGGCAGTAATCTATTAAAGTATCGTAATGCTTAGAATTCAAAGGTTTATTTATTTCAGCGTATTTGTAGGCATTAAACATTGGAGTATATTGATTCATGAGGCTTATATAAACATCATCTCCAAAGTTAGTATATATATAATCCATTATCTTCTTTGAATCAAATAAAAGTCCAGGTAGCATTAGGTGTCTTATGATGACGCCTTTTTTAATAATCCCGTTACTATCTAATTGAGCTTTCCCAACTTGAGCTACCATATGTTCAATGGCTTTTGAAGCGCTAGTGAAATAGTCTTTTGCGCAGGAGTATTTTATGGCATATTTGTCATTGAAATATTTAAGATCTGGCAAGTACACGTCTATATATCCTTTTAGGGCTTCTATAGTTTCTATGTTTTCATATCCATTAGAATTATAAAGTACAGGTATAGTGAGGCCATTAGCTTTAGCTATTTTTAGTGCTTCTATTATTTGAGGAACATAATGAGTTGGAGTTACCAGATTTATATTGTGAGCCCCTCTTTTTTGTTGTTCTAAAAATATTCTGCTTAACCTATCAATAGATACTTCTTTCCCTATGGATTCTTGGCTTATGTTGTGATTTTGGCAAAAGACACATCTCAAATTGCAATTAGAAAAGAATACTGTGCCAGAGCCATTTTTCCCAGATACACAGGGTTCCTCCCAAGAATGCAAAGAAACCTTGGCTAGTTTAATATTTTTACTACTTTTACAAAAACCTAATTGACCTTCTAATCTATTTACACCACAATTTCTTGGACAAAGTTTGCAATTTTTAAGTAAATTTATCATAATAAAACACCTCTATAATAAACAAAGTTTAAATTAATTATTGTCCCTTGTAATTATAGCATGTAAATTTTAGTTTTATAAGCAATTGAAGAATTTTTATTAATTAATGATTAATGTACGAATATTCAATTGATCATTGAAAATTTCATAATTCAAGCAATGTAATACTTATTGTGGGATAATCATTATATATTAAAAAATTACTTATTTAATGGGCATAAGGAGTAATATAAAGATTTAAAAGTTTTTTCTATAAAATCTTATGCAACATATTATAAATATTAGGCTTAATGCACCAAAGGCAGGATATAAAAAAGTAATTAGATTTTTAAAACCTATTCTTGCCATAGGTACAGTTATACATAATATTAGTAATACAGCTATTTTGTATGGAATATTAAATTTGAATTTTAAGGTTTTTGCTACGCTATATATATCAGATACTTCTGTTGAGAACATTTCAAAAAATATTATTATAAGTAAAACCAGTTGTAATCCCTTGCCAAAAGGATTTGCAATGTATAAAAGTGGTATATCATATTGAAAAATATATGGAATGTTTAGGAGGAGCATCAAATTTATCATAAAACATAAAAGGGTCAAGGCTGCAGCGCCTAAAGTAGAACCAATACATAGAGGTTTAGTTTCTCTAATTTCACTGCTTAAGGGAACTAAAACCCCAGTACAGCAAAGTATATTAAATCCTCCATATAGTAGAGCGGAGATTAGCCAAGGTTTTTTATAGGTCTCTATAGTTTTTATATACTGAATATTAAAAATGTCTTGGTGAAAAATAAGGTATAAGCAAAATATAGTTATAATTACTGTTATTAGTGATGGCACTATGAAGGAATTTATGGTAATAAGACCTTTTGTGTCCTTCATAAGAACAATTATAGATATAAAAACCATTAAAACCATGCCTATCCAAGAAGAAATTTTAAAATATTGGTGAAATAGTGCTCCACTTCCAGCTAGTATTATAGCTGAGCTACTTATCATAAAAAATCCTGTGACAAAATCAGTGAATTCCCCAATATGATTGGGCATTACAAGACTTATTAATTCGTTGTAGGATGAAAGGTTATATTTTATACTTATTTTTATTATTATATTACTTATAAATGAATAAATTAAGAAGCAGAAAATAATTCCTAAGAAACTTTTATATCCGTATGTAGTAAAAAATTGAGTAATTTCTTGACCAGAAGCTAATCCTGCTCCAACTATAGTACCTATAAAAACAGCTGCTATTTGAAAAGTTAATGCAAATTTCTTTTTCAACCCAATCCCTCCAAGTAATTATTTATATTAAAATTATGATTTAACAAATTAAAATTATATTTATTTGGGAAACTAAAATAGAACACTAATATATCTTATTTAAATTAGGAGTGATATATGTGAGAAAAAGATTTTTAATTATAATGGGAATTTTATGTTTTCTTTGTACCACAATTATTGGATGTAAAAATAAAGAAGTAGATATACAGGAGCAGGAAAAGAAAATTGATACTAATGCAGCTTCTAATCTTGTGGATAGGTATATGATAGGGCTTATTATGAAAGATTATGAAGGAGTTAAAAATTTGTATACTGAGGATATGATAAAGGAGCAGGGAAATTATAAAAAAAGTGATATA
This sequence comes from Haloimpatiens massiliensis, assembly GCF_900184255.1. Taxonomy (NCBI): domain Bacteria; kingdom Bacillati; phylum Bacillota; class Clostridia; order Eubacteriales; family Clostridiaceae; genus Haloimpatiens; species Haloimpatiens massiliensis. Next base: position 305,045 of record NZ_LT854637.1, read on the forward strand.
ATTGTAAGAGGATATAGGATAGAAGATGTATCTGAGATGGAAAAAAATTCTATTTTTAAAGTTAAAACTATCAGTACTAGGGAAAAAAGTGCATATACTAGTTTGGATGAGTATAGAATTTCCGTAATAAAGGAGAAAGATGGATATAAAATAGGTGAGGTAAATATAAATCCACAAAAGGAAATATTTTCAGATGGAGATGAGGTTAGGATAAGGGACAAAAGTAATGTTGAAACTAATTTGGTTATAGATACTGAAAAATTGCCTAAATCTGCATTTTCTAAGGATGATAAACTCAATATGTATAAGCAGGAGGTTCCAAGTAGAATTTTTAATGATACCAGTATATCTTTTGATGGTACAAAGGTTTTGGTATCCACTAAAGCTGAGGATGCTTATGCAGCTTCTATATTGATAGACGAAACCTTAGCTGTTCAAGGTAATAATAAGAGCGCTGGTAAAGGTGCAGAAGATGGAGATAAACAATCACAAGATAATAAAAATAAAGGTATTAAGGAAAAACCTATAGGAAAAGAAATAGTTAATTTAGATATAATTAAGGATGCTACTGTAGACTATATGATTTTTTCACAAGATGAAAAATTTATTACCATTCAATATACTAAAAATAATGGTGCAAAATGTATTAGAATTTATGAAAGTGATAGTGGTAAAATGATTCCAATAAAATTTGAAGAGAGTTTTCCTATAGATAAAGTAGATATTCAATTTTCTTATTTTGATAAAGAAAATGCAAATTTTCAAGTTTTACCTAAGGGTAATTTAGAAGGACAATACAAAGATTTAATAGGAAAGTGGAAATTAAATCTTAAAGATTTTAAAATTCATAGAATTTAGGAAGGAAGAAAAGGATGATTTGGGGAGACAAAAGATATCACAGCTTAAATTATTTTTTAAGAGATAAATTTGGGGAAAAGGTATTTAAAATATCATTAGATGCAGGATTTTCATGCCCTAATAGAGATGGTACTATAGGTACTAAAGGGTGTATATACTGCAGTGAAAGAGGGTCTGGGGACTTTGCAGGAAACAGAAAGTTTTCTATAAGTGACCAATTTATAGATATAAAAAATATGATGAATAACAAGTGGAAAAATGGAAAATATATAGCATACTTTCAAGCTTATACTAACACCTATGCATCTGTAGATGTACTTAGGAAAAAGTATGAAGAAGCTATAGAGATGGAAGGTGTTGTAGGATTAGCTATAGCTACTAGACCTGATTGTTTAGATGATGAGGTACTTTCTTTATTAGAGGAGTTTTCTAAAAAAGTTTATACGTGGGTAGAACTAGGATTACAGACTTCTAATGAGAAAACTGCTAAATTGATAAATAGAGGTTACAAATTGGAGGTTTTTAACGAAGCTGTTTGTAATTTAAGAAAAAGAAATATAGATGTGGTAGTACACACTATATTTGGACTTCCAGGAGAAAATGAAGAAGATATGTTAAATACCATAAAGTACGTTTCTAATTGTGATGCACAGGGAATAAAAATACATCTTCTTCATCTTATGAAGAACACTCCTTTAGTTAAACTATATGAACAGGGAAAACTAAGATTTTTAGAAAAGGATGAATATATAGATTTGATTTGTGAGGCTATTTCCGTATTGCCACCGCATATGGTAGTACACAGACTTACTGGTGATGCTCCTAGAAATTTACTTATAGGTCCTATGTGGAGTCTTAAAAAGTGGGAAGTTTTAAATGGAATAAATAAAGCTTTAGAAGATAGAAAAATATATCAAGGTATAAATTATTAAAAGAAGAGTGGGGGATTTACTAATGAAGATAGATGTAATAATATCTGCTAATGATATAAAAGAAGAAAAAATAAAAGGAAAAACAGTGGTGGTAATAGATATGTTAAGAGCTACATCTGTTATAACTACAGCACTTAATAATGGATGCAAGAAGGTTATTCCAGTGCTTACAGTGGAAGAAGCTAAAGAAATAGCTAAAAATAGCAAGGATTCATGTATACTTGGAGGAGAAAGAAATGCTGTTAAAATAGATGGATTTGATTTTTCTAATTCTCCCTTGGATTACAAAAAAGATGTTGCAAAAGATAAGGTATTAATTATGACTACTAGCAACGGTACTAGGGCTATAAATGCATGTATAAATGCAAATAATATTTTAATAGGTGCAATGTTAAATGCTAAAGCTGCAGCTAAAAGAGTAGTAGAGATAAATAATGACTTAGTTATAGTTAATTCCGGAACTGCTGGTGAATTTTCTATGGATGACTTTATATGTGGCGGATATATAATACAATGTATAAAGGATTATGTTAACGTAGAAATGACAGATATAGCTAAAACATCTCATTACATATATGAGTGTAACAATAATGTTATAGATTTTATTAAAGGAGCAAAACACTATAATAGACTTAAAGAATTAGGGCTGGAAGATGACCTTACATATTGTTGTAGTAAGGATATAATAAGTATAGTTCCAGAATACAAAAATGGATGTATACTTAATGGAATACCTAAGAGTAAGGTACATGAAAATAAATAACAAGTGAAAGATGCTGGTATATTTTGTGTCAGACAAGGAAGCAGGTTCCGCCGCTAGTAGAACTATCGGTGGGTTCTGCTGACGCAGTATGACGCAAAATAGACTAGCATACTGACTTGTTATTTATTTGAATGTGCCTAAATAAAATTAACATATCAAACATAAATAAAAATCTGCTCTAGGGCAGATTTTTATTTATGTTTGATATGTCAAAAATCTTCATTTTGGGGTGTGTCATTGCAGATTTTATTTGTAAGGCCGTTGTTAATTGATGAAATATAATTTTCTTTAATCCAACCCTTGGTGGTTACAGAATCTGGTAGATCTAAACACACATAAAACCAATTTCCAGAATCTACTTTAGCTTCATCCAATATATAAACTTTAGTATCTTCTTTAAAAGTAATAATTTCTGGAGAACTTTCTAATGGGGAAATATATAACGTGGCTCCTTTTTGTATAATTCCCCACTTGTATTTAGGAATGTTATAGGATATATTTATAGGTCTTTTGGGATATAATTCAGTTAGTTTGCTTCTCAAGGCATCGTTTTGCCTTGAAAGTAGAATTAGCTGTTTTTTTAAAATATCATTTTTCTTTGAAAATGTAAATAGAGTATAGGCATTGCCTCCTAAAGATATTAGTAGCATTAAGAAAAGAAAAACCAAAAAAACTCCCCCTAATAAAGGATTCTTTATTATATTTATTTAATTAATATAATAAATATAACTCTCCTTGTATTTTCAAATGTAAGGAGAGTTATATTTATAGTGTATATTACACAACCGTTAGTAATTCTTCATAGGTGTGTATATATTTATCAGCTTCTTTAATTAGGGATTCCTTTTGATTTTCAGAAAAAGTATCATGTATAGCTACAACTTTCATTCCAGCAGATTTAGCGCCTTGAACAGCAGGTAATATATCTTCAAAGACTATACAATGCTTTGGATTTACTTGAAGCCTATTAGCTGTTAAAAGATATATATCTGGAAATTGTTTGCCTCTGTTTACTTCATCTGTGGTACATATGGTGTCAAAAAAATTATATATATCATTTTTCTTTAGGGCAGCTTCTAAAAGAATTTTATTATTACTAGTAGCTAGTCCAATCTTAATATTCATGGATTTTAAAGCTTGCAAGTATTCTTTTGCACCAGGTTTAAGAGTTACGTTAAACTTATATTCATCATAAGCCATGTTATTCCATTCGTCCATTATTTGGTTTATAGAATCTTGAATATTGAATTTATTTTTAAAATAAGTGGCTGTTTCTTCAAAAGTTAAATGTTCTATAGAGGCTTTTAAGTCTTTTGGCACAGGGATACCTCTTTTTTTTAAGTATTCTTGATCAATTTTAGACCATATCCACATAGAATCTATTAAAGTTCCGTCCATGTCAAATATAGCGGCTTTTATGTCCTTTAACAAATTAATCACCTCTTTATGAAAAATTAAAAAAGTTTAGAAAAACTGTAAATTTGTTTTGGCATAAAGCTATAGTTAGCTTAAGCCATTAGCATTAGTTATAATAATAATTTATTATATAATAAAAAATCCTGTGTATAATACACAGGATTTTGGTCGGGGTGACAGGGCTTGAACCTGCGACCTCATGGTCCCAAACCACGCGCGCTCCCATCTGCGCCACACCCCGAAGGACAAGAATAATTATATATGATTAACCTTCTTATGTCAACATAAAAAAAATAAAAAAATATTATTATATTGATAGAGCTATTAAAATACCTGTCAATATAATAATATTTTACTTACTTTCTTTTCTCTTTATCTCCAATTCCTCGAGTAGGTACAGTGGACATGACAAAACCAACCAATATGGAAACTAAAGCTGAAGCCACTATATTTAGATAAACTATATATCTAGTTTTATAAAGAATAAGAGCTGTTATACCAGTAATTACAGCTGTGGCTACAAAAAGATATATTACGAATTTTGCAAAAGAGTTTAAAAATTTCTCATATAATTTATGGCGTGTTGGCCCACTTATAACTGCCCTAAATATTCCATAGGAAACAAGGATTAGTACTATATCAGATAAAGCTGAAATTAAAAAATTTTTCATATACCACACCTCCAAGCACTTACTATATTATTTACAAAATGGTGTTATAAAATTCATAAATTTAGTAAATGCTTAAAGGAGATTACTTTATTTATTCATTGTTATTTATTAAGAAACATTTCCCCAACTTTAAATACATCCCCTGCACCTACAGTTAAGAGTATGTCTCCAGCACATAAAATAGGTTCTAAATAACTTACTATATCTTCGAAGTTATGGATATTTGAGCATTTAACACCTTTTTCTTTTATTTTATCTGAAAGCATTTGAGAATTTATATTTCCAGGATCCTTTTCTCTTGCCGCATATATATCCGCCAAAATTAATTCATCACAATTAAAAAATGATTCAGCAAAATTATTGAATAGACTTATAGTTCTTGTATAAGTATGAGGTTGAAAAACACAATATATTTTATTGTGGGGATAGTTTTTAGTTGCGTTTAGAGCAGCTTTTATTTCTGTTGGATGATGAGCATAATCATCTATTACAGTAACACCGTTTTTAACACCTTTTATTTCAAAACGTCTGTGAGTACCTTTAAAAGACTCGATACCTTTTACAATAGAAGTATAAGAGAGATTTAAACATAGACCAGCACATATAGATGCTAGGGCATTTAATATATTATGAGTGCCAGGAACATTTAAATTAATGGTAAAAAGCTCAATATCTTTTTTAAAAACTTTAAATGAAGGGCAACCATCCTTATTAAAGGATATATCTTTAGCTCTTACATCCCCATTATTTATTCCAAAGCTTAATATAGTACAATTGGTTTTTTTGCATATTTCAGCTGTTACAGGGTCATCATAGTTAGCTACTAAAAAACCATCGTTTGGTATTAATTTGATGAACTTTAAAAATGTATTTTTTATATCCTCTAAATCTTTATAGAAGTCTAGATGATCTTCTTCTATATTTAAAATAACTCCTATATAAGGAAAAAATCTTAAAAAAGAAGCTTTATATTCACATGCTTCTGTTAAAAAATATTCACTTTTTCCTGTACGTACATTTCCATTTATGGATTCTAATTGGCCACCTACTAGTATAGTAGGATCTACATTAGCTTCTAACAATATGTGAGACATCATAGAAGTTGTGGTTGTTTTACCATGAGTTCCAGAAATAGCTATATTGTATTTATGGCCTTTCATTATGTTACCTAGGAATTCTGCTCTGTCCATAAGAGGTATGTTTAATTCCTTGGCTTTTATTATTTCAGGATTATCAGGAGAAATAGCAGCAGTAAAAACTATTAAATCTGCATCCTTTATATTTTCACTTTTATGTCCATAGAATATTTCAACTCCCATAGATTTTAATTTTTCTGTTATAGGGGAAGAACTTCTATCAGAACCTGAAACTTTAAAGCCATTTTCTATCAATATCTCAGCAAGGCCACTCATGCTGATTCCACCAATGCCGATAAAATGAACCTTTTTATGTTTATCTTGTATAAAATTAAAAGACATATAAAATCCTCCTTAATTAAAAAAGCTCTATTTTTAATTATATACATATTTTAAATAAAACGATACATATTTTATATAGTTTTTTATAAAATATGTCAGCAAAGCTCTATTACTTAACTTTCGCAAATAAAGTTCAAGCTCTACATTCGATTAATAAGGGTTTTTAATTTAAAATTTAGAATGTAAAATAAAAGGTAAAAAGTAAGAAGTAAAAAGTAAGAGTGAAAAGGTAAGAACTAATAGGTAAAAAAGTAAGAGCTCTTGAAAAAATTCAGCAAGGCTGAATTTTCAGCACAACTATTACTTATTACCTATTACTTGCAAATTAATTATAAAAAACTCTCTGAGTTTTATCCTTAACTCTTATTTCTTACTTCTTAGCTCTTAACTATTGCCTACTACTTACCTGCAAATTTCAAATTATAGTTAGTTTCTAAAAGAGATTTATTCTCATTTTAAATTTTATATTTTTATTTTTTAACTGCGAAAGTTGAATATATTATTTATGTATTTAATTTTTATAGTTATAAAATCATAATTTTAAATTTTATTTGTATTTTCTTTATTCATATAATGTTGAACTTAAAAATCATGTGTGAAAGTTGAGTTACGTGTCATTAATGTAGAATAATACAAGAGTTTGCTCTAAATTAAAGCTTTAATAAATTTGCATTAAAGTATATTGATTTTAATAAGGTTTTGGAATAGAATATGAATAATAAAGATTTTTTTATAAAAAAAATTCGTGAAATAGGATATAGGTGGTTAGATGAAAAAGTTAAATAGAAATCAAAGAGTGGTTGGAATTACTAAAATTTTGACAGACAATCCAAATAAAGTTGTAAATTTAAATGTTTTTACTGAAAAGTTTAATGCAGCAAAATCTTCTATAAGTGAAGATTTAATGATAGTAAGGGAAGTTTTAAATAGCCTTAACATGGGAACGGTAGAAACTATATCAGGAGCAGCTGGTGGAGTAAAGTATAGATGTAGTATATCGGAGAAAGAAAAGACTGAATTTGTGGAGGAACTTTGTACATTATTAAAAGATAAACAAAGAGTTATACCAGGAAACTTTATATATATGACTGATATTATGTATAATCCTCAAATTATACGCAAAGCAGGACTAATTTTAGCTTCAACCTTTAGTGAGCTAGATGTGGACTACGTAGTTACTGTAGAAACAAAGGGAATTCCTTTAGCCTATGAAGTAGCAAAGATGCTAGGAGTACAACTTGTAATAGTAAGAAGAGATACTAAAGTTACAGAGGGAACTACTGTAAGCATTAATTATGTTTCAGGTTCAAGCAAGAGAATACAAACCATGTCTCTTGCAAAAAAAGCTATTGCTAAAGGAAGTAAATGTGTTTTCATAGATGATTTTATGAAAGCAGGGGGAACCGCTTTAGGTATTTTTAATTTATTGAAGGAATTTGAAAGCGAACTTTTAGGCATAGGAGTTTTAATTGATAATATGGAGACTAAAAATAAACTTGTAGAACACTATATAGCATTGGCAGAACTTGAAGGAATAGATGAAAATGGCAGTGTAAATATATGCCCTTCTTCCAGAATAAAGTGATAGAATAAAAACTGAAAGTTGAAATATTCTAAAAAATGAATATTTTTTAGAATATTTAGGAGGAATTTTGAGAATAATAGAGAATTAGTATATAGTTAATACTCGCGGAGGTGGATTTATATGCAAGTTACAGACGTTAGAATTAGAAAAATTGCTACTGAAGGCAAAATGAAAGCAATAGTATCTATAACTTTTGATAATGAATTCGTAGTTCATGATATAAAAGTTATAGAAGGAAAAAGTGGATTATTTATAGCAATGCCAAGTAGGAAAACACCAGATGGGGAATTTAAAGATATCGCACACCCAATAAATACAGATACAAGAGAAAAAATTCAACAAGCAATTTTTGATGAATATGAGAAGGTAAAGAATAAAGATATAGAAAATGAAGATAACGTTGTAGAATAAAAAGGGGTTTTAACTCCTTTTTGTTTTTTTTTATAGTAATTTTTGAAAAAAGTCATAGTTATGTTGAAAATAATTTATCTTTAAAATATAATAGAATATGTGTGTTTTATTAATAAGTAAAAGTGAACAATATATTAAAAATATGCCTAAAAGAGGTGTTAGAATTGTATAAATGTGCTATGATATTAGCTGCAGGGAAAGGCAAAAGGATGAAATCTAGTATGCCTAAGGTTTTACATAAAGTATGCGGCAAAGAGATGATAAATCACGTAATAGACACTATGAGGAAAGCAGAAATAGATGACGTAAATGTAGTAATAGGAACAGGTTCTGAAATGGTTAAAGAGGCTACACAAAATAGAAATGTGATATACTCTTTACAAGAACAGCAATTGGGTACAGGTCATGCAGTAATGTGCGCTAAAGAATTTTTGCAAAATAAAGAAGGTGTAGTTACTATTTTTACAGGAGATGCACCTTTAATAAAAGCGGAAACAGTAAAAAAACTTATACAGTATCATTTGGAAAATAACTTTAAAGCTACTATTTTAACATCAGTAATAGATGATCCTGCTGAATATGGAAGAATAATTAGAAATGCAGAAGGTTCAGTAGAGAAAATAGTAGAGTTTAAAGATTGTAACCAAGAAGAAAAGAAAGTAAATGAAATAAACTCAGGAATGTATTGTTTCAACATAACTAGTCTTTTAAATTCTTTAGAAAAGCTAAATAATAATAATGCTCAAGGAGAGTACTATTTAACCGATGTTATATCAATTTTAAAGAATGAAGGAGAAAAGGTTGGTGCTATAGACACTGATTTTGAAGAGACTTTAGGTGTAAATTCTAGAGTACAGTTATCCCAAGTGGAAGAAATAATGAAAAATAGGATAAATAAATACCATATGGAAAATGGAGTTACTATAATAAGTCCTGATAACACATATATAGGAGACGAAGTACAAATAGGACAAGATACTATAGTATATCCAGGAAATGTGTTGGAAGGAAAAACTACTATAGGAGAGGGATGTATTTTGTATCCTAATTCTAGAATAAATAGCAGTGTAATAGGAGATAACGTAACTGTTCAAAGCTCAGTAATATTGGATAGTAAAGTTGGCGAAAATACTACTGTTGGGCCTTTTGCGTATATAAGACCAGAAAGTAATATAGGTAAAAGTGCTAGAATTGGTGACTTTGTTGAAATTAAAAAGTCTACTATTGGTGATGGAACTAAAGTTTCACATTTAACATATATAGGTGATGCAGAAGTGGGCAGTGGATGCAATTTTGGATGTGGAACTGTTGTGGTGAACTATGATGGAAAGAAAAAATATAAAACTATAATAGGAAACAACGCTTTCATAGGATGCAATACAAACTTAGTATCACCTGTAGAAGTAGAAGATAACACGTACATAGCAGCAGGTTCTACTATAACTGAAAAGGTGCCTGAAGGTTCTCTTGCTATAGGCAGAGCAAAACAGGTAAACAAAGAGGGATGGGTAGATAAAAAAGGTTTAAGGAAATAAATATAAGGAGGTTTACATAATGATAACCCATGGCAAAAATATAAAAATATTCACAGGTAATTCTAATCCTAAACTTGCTAAAGAAATTGCAGATATATTAGGATTAAATGTTGGAGACGCCGTTGTTTCTACTTTTAGTGACGGAGAGATTTCTGTAAACATAGGAGAAACAGTGAGAGGAGCAGATGTTTTTGTAATTCAATCAACAAATGCACCAGTAAATGATAACTTAATGGAACTTTTAATAATGATAGATGCTTTCAAGAGAGCATCTGCAGGAAGAGTAACAGCGGTTATTCCTTATTATGGATATGCAAGACAAGATAGAAAAGCAAAGGCAAGAGATCCAATTACAGCTAAACTAGTTGCTGATTTAATAACAGCAGCAGGGGCTGATAGAGTTCTTACTATGGATTTACATGCATCACAAATACAAGGATATTTTAATATCCCAGTGGATCATTTAATGGGAGCAGCTACTTTATCTAAACATTTTATTAAAAATGGCTTCCAAGAACAAGATGATGTTGTAGTGGTTTCTCCGGACTTAGGCAGCGTGGCAAGATCTAGAAAATTTGCTGATAGATTACATTGTCCAATAGCTATAATAGATAAGAGAAGACCAAAAGCAAATGTTTCAGAAGTTATGAATGTAATAGGAGATATAAAAGGAAAAAGAGTTATACTATTGGATGATATGATAGATACTGCAGGTACCATAACTAATGGAGCTAATGCTTTAGTTGATTTAGGAGCAAAAGAGGTTTATGCTTGTTGTAGCCATGCAGTTTTATCTGGACCAGCAATAGAAAGAATAGAGAAATCTGCAATTAAGGAATTGGTTATGTTAAATACTATAGATTTACCAGAAGATAAGCAATTAGATAAATTTACTACATTATCTGTGGCTTCAATATTTGCAGAAGCTATAAGAAGAATATATGAAGATATATCAGTAAGCAAATTGTTTGAAGACTAGATTAGACTATAATACATATTAATTACTTGAGGCATGCACTATTGTAATGATTTTACGATATTGCATGCCTATTTGTATATACAGTGAAATATTTGTAAATTTTTAATTAAAACTATAATAAATAATATATTTTGTGGTAAATTTAAAGTAAATAAGTATGTAAAAATTATGTTTAAAATTAACATATAGGAGGTCGAGAAAAATGGAAGGAAGCATAGGAAAAATATTAATTGTTGATGATGATGAAAACATATGTGAAGTAATTAAAATGTATTTGGAAAATTCAGGTTATAACACAACTTGCGTTCATAATGGAAAAGCTGCAGAGGAAAAGTTCATAGAGTATAAACCAGATTTAGTGCTCCTAGACATAATGCTACCTAGTATTGATGGTATAGATGTACTAAAATGGATAAGAAAAGACAGTTCAATACCAGTAATAATGCTAACGGCTAAGGGAGAAACTTTTGATAAAGTTTTAGGACTAGAATTAGGGGCTGATGATTATATAGTAAAGCCATTTGAACCAAAAGAAATGTTAGCTCGTGTTAAGGCAGTTTTAAGAAGATATAATTCTGAAAATATAAATAAGGAGGTTTTAAATTTTGATGAATTAATGGTAGATATTAATTCATATAAGGTAATCTATAAAGAAGAAGAAATAAAGATGCCTCCTAAAGAGTTTGAGTTATTGTACTACTTAGCAAGTAATAAGAATAGGGTTTTCACAAGAGAGCAATTGCTTTGTGAAGTATGGGGATATGATTATCCAGGTGACTCTAGAACTGTTGATGTTCATGTAAAAAGGCTTAGAGAAAAATTGGAAGGCGGCTCTAATTGGAAAATAGAAACTGTATGGGGTGTTGGCTATAAGTTTGAGGTGAAATAAACATGAAAAAAGGCTTGTTTTCTAAAATGGTTGCCACGTATACTATAATAATAGCCATTAGTTTTACCATTCTTGCTACAGTTTTATCACTATGGTTTGAAAACTACTATTTTGAGCAGAATAAAAATGAACTAGCTGAGAAAGCTACACTAATAGGTGACTCAGCAGTACAGTATATGTATGGGGATATTTCTTCCTATGAAATGAATAAACAATTAAAATTAATAGGAGATTATCTGAATGTAGATATATGGATTACAGATAAATATGGATACATATATGCTATATCTAATGAAAAATATAAAAAACTTTTAGGAAAGCAGATATTAACTAATGATTTAAAAGAGTTAAGATTAAAAAGATTTATAGAAAAAAAAGGAAATTACGGCAATTTATTTCCTGTTCCTGTGCATACAATAGAAATACCAATAGATTACGGAAATAGTTTTAAAGGTACTATAATAATGCATACCTCTTTAGATAATATAAAAGAGGCGCTAAAAAATGTATACAAAATAATATGGGCATCGGCTATTTTAGCTATAGTGGTGTCTAGTATAGTTATATATTATTTTTCACAGAAAATTATAATAAAGCCTTTAGCAGAAATTAATGGTGTAGCCAGAAAAATTTCAAAAGGTGAGGCAGATAAGAGAGTAGGTATTAAATCTAATGATGAAATAGGGGAATTAGCTAATTCTTTTAATATTATGGCAGATTCCTTGGAAAAAGTTGAAAACAATAGGAGATTATTTATCTCCAACGTATCTCATGAAATAAGATCACCTATAACATCTATTAAAGGTTTTATAGGCGGAATGCTAGATGGAATAATACCAGAAAATAAAAAAAATTATTATTTATCAATAGTCTATGAGGAAATAGGAAGATTAACCCGGTTAGTAAATGATTTATTAGATTTATCTGCTATAGAGTCTGGAAGGTTTACTTTAAAAATAAGAGAATTAAATTTGAATGAAATAATTAGGTTGGCAGTGATAAAATTTGAAACTCGTATAATAAAAAAGGAATTAAAAGTAGATGTGTGCTTTGAACAAGAGGAGTTATATGTTTTAGCAGACAGGGATAGAACTATACAAATAATAACAAATGTAATAGATAATGCACTAAAGTATGTTAATGAAGGTGGTCAAATTAAAGTAACTACAAAAAGTAAAGGTAAAAAAGTGTATATTAGTATATTTAATAGTGGACCTAATATTGATGAAGAGGATTTAAATCATATTTGGGATAGATTTTATAAAGCAGATAAGGCTAGATCCTCTAAAGTAAGCACTGGATTGGGGCTACCTATAGTTAGGAGTATATTGTCACAGTTAGGAGAAGATATATGGGTGGAAAATAAGGCAGATGGAGTGGAATTTACATTCACTTTAACAAAAAATTAAACCTTTCATAAAAGTTTATAAATTAAATTATAGTATATTAGAATTAAATATTACTAATTCGGGAGGTACTGTGTATGGGCGAGTATAGAGAAAATAATAGTGAACAAATGAATAACAGTGATAATAATTATCATATAAAATTTAGGAAAAATAAAAAAAATAGCTTTTTTAAAAAAATAGCATATTTTATTGTTTTTATATTAGTAGCCATGGTATCTGGAGCCGTTACAGCAAATTATGTAGTTGAAAATAAGTATTCTCAATCAAATGATAATTCTAAAAATGTACCTACTAAAAATATAAATAGCGGTAATGGTGCTGTTACACAGATAGTTAAAGGAAACCCAATAAATAAAGTGGCAGAGACTGTTGGACCGGCAGTAGTAGCAATAAGCAATAGAGCTGAGGGGTTCTTTGGAGATGTAAAACAAGGAACTGGGTCAGGTATAATTTTTAGTGAAGAAGGGTATATTGTTACTAATAATCATGTAATTGAAAATGCAACTAAATTAACCGTTAAGTTATCAAGTGGAAAGGAATTAGAAGCTAAAGTAATTGGAGCAGATCCTAAGTCGGATTTAGCAGTAATAAAAATAAATTCTAAAAATTTGCCTGTGGCAAAATTTGGTGACTCTTCTAAAGTTAAAGTGGGAGATTTAGCTATAGCTATAGGTAATCCACTTGGTGAAGAATTTGCAGGGTCTGTTACAGCAGGAATTATAAGTGCTTTAAATAGAAAAATAGTATCTGGAGAATCTATATATAAAGTACTTCAAACAGATGCAGCTATAAATCCTGGTAATAGTGGAGGAGCCCTATGCAATGAAAATGGAGAAATAATAGGAATAAACAGTTTAAAGATAGGAGCCCAGGTTAATGCAGAAGGAATGGGATTTGCTATAGCTATAAATGAAGCTAAAGAAATAGTAGAGCAGCTTAAGAATAATGGTAAAGTTGTAAGACCTGTTGTTGGAATATACGGAGGTACAGTTAATCCGCAAGCTACCGGTGGAATAGAGGGAGTTTATGTAAGTAAATTAGTGCCAAATGGAGGAGCGCAAAGAGCAGGAATCCAAGCAGGAGATATAATGATAGAATTTGATAATAAAAAGATAAGGAATTTTTCCGATTTATCAGCTATATTATTTGAACATAAAGTCGGAGATGTGGTATCCTGTAAAGTATGGAGAAATGGCAAGACTGAAAAATATAAAGTTAGATTAGCTGAAGCAGATTAGTTTAAATATAATATTATAGTAAATTAAACAGCAGCTCCACTAGTGGGTATGCTGTTTAATTTGATGTTCAAGATAACTATTATTTAATGTTTATATAATTTCGAATAACTTGCCATATAAAAAATGCTAATATATACTAAAATATATATCAAACATGTGTAGTATCAATGGAGGTAATTATGTTTTTAATAATAGGACTAGGAAATCCAGGAAAAGAATATGAAAAGACCAGGCATAATCTAGGATTTGATGTAATTGATTGTATTGGAAGGAAGTATAATATTCAATTGAATAGGAGAAAATTTAAGAGTATATATGGTGAAGGATTAATAGGTAATGAAAAAGTAATATTAATGAAGCCACAGACCTATATGAATTTAAGTGGAGAAAGTCTTATAGAAGCTGTGAATTTTTACAAGGTCAACAATGAAAATATTATAGTTATATATGACGATATAAGCTTAGAAGTTGGTAGAATTAGATTGCGACCTCAAGGAAGCGCTGGGGGGCATAATGGAATAAAAAGCATAATAGCTAATTTGAATTCAGATAAATTTAATAGAATTAAAGTTGGTGCAGGCTCACCTGAAGGTGGGTTAGTTTCTCATGTTTTGGGTAAATTCTCCAAAGAACAAAGGGATAAAATAGAGAAAGTTTTAGTGGTAGCCGCAGATGCTACAGAGGGTATAATAAGCAAGGGTATGAGTGAAGCTATGAATCAGTTCAATGGCATAAATATATAAGTTTGAAATCTTGAGAGGTGTTTTGTATGAAATTAAAAGGGCTCATGAAGCCTTTAAAAGAAAATGACAAATTTAAAAGAATACTTACTAGCATAGAAGAGAAGAGAGTTCCTGTAGAGGTATATGGAATAGCTGATTCTAGCAGAAGCTATTTTATAAATGGCATATATGATGAACTTAATACAAATATTTTGATATTAACTCATAGTGATATAGAGGCAAGAAATTTATATGAAGATATGTGTTTCTATACCAATAATGTATATTATTTTCCAGCAAAGGAAACAGTATTTTATAATATATATGCACTGTCAGGAGATTTAAGATGGGAAAGATTGAAAGTAATAAGAGAAATGCTGAAGAGGAGCAAGAAGATAATAATCACTACAGTGGAAGCAATAGCATCAGTATATACTCCAGTGGAATTATTTAAAAAGTATACTTTAAAATATTCTACTGGAGGCAATTTAGATTTAAAAGAATTTATAAAAAAGTTAGTAGAAAGCGGATATGATAGGACTCCATCAGTAGATGGAAAAGGTCAATTTTGTTTAAGGGGAGGTATAATAGATGTATACCCTCCAACAGTATCAGCACCATATAGAATAGAACTTTTTGGAGATGAAATAGACTCCATAAGAACCTTTAATTTAGAGACTCAAAGAAGTATAGAAAAGGTGAACTCTATAGAAATATTTCCAGCTAGAGAGGTAATAATTACTTCAGAGGATTTAGATAGAGGGTATGAAGAAATTTTAAAAGATTTAGAAAATGCAAAGAGTAATTTTAAAAGTAAAGAACTAAAGGAAAATCTAGAGAATTTAATTAAAAGTACAAATAAAAATCTAGAATATTTAAAGGAAACGTGGAAATTCGATAATATTGAAGGATTCATACCGTACTTTTACGAAAAAAAATCTTCTTTACTGGATTATATAAATAATCCGTTTATAATATTAGAAGATGCTCAGAGATGCATGGGTAAGCTAGATAGTGTATATTTTGAATTTGAAGAAGATTATAAAAACTTTTATCAAAGGGCAAGCATACTTCCTAGACAATGGGACTTACTGTTTACTAAAGAAGAGAGTATTCAGCTTTTAAAGAACAACTTGTTTATAAGTATAGACTCCATCAGAAAACCAAGTAATATCATAAAGTACAGTAAAGAAGTAGATTTTTTTGCTGCAACTTTAAGTAATTATCATGGACAACTAGATTTTTTGATAGATGATATAAGGGATAAAAAAAGTAAGGGGTACACTACTGTAATATTATCAGGAACTAAGACTAGAGGACAAAGGTTGGTAAATACTTTAAGAGAAATGGGTATAGAAAGTTTTTATAGTGAGGATATAGATGAAATAAAGTTATCGCAAGTTATTATTACTTCTGGAAGCCTTTTGAAAGGTTTTCAATTTGATGAAGTAAAGTTATGTATTATATCTGATAAGGAAGTTTTTGGTGAATCTAAAAGAAAATTAAAAAGAAAAAAGGTAAAAGGTAAAGGTGTTAGTAAGATAAAGAGTTTTTCAGAACTAAGGTTAGGAGACTATGTAGTACATGCCAATCATGGTATTGGTGTATATAAAGGCATAAAACAATTAGATGTTCAAGGGCACAAAAAGGATTACTTAGAATTAGAGTATGATAAGGATGATAAACTTTATGTGCCAGTTGAACAACTGGATCTTGTGCAGAAATATATAGGTAGTGAAGGAAAGGCACCAAAAATAAATAAGTTAAGTAGTAATGAATGGAATAAAACTAAGAGTAAGGTTAAAAAATCTATAAATGATATAGCGGAAGAGCTTATTAAGCTTTATGCCATAAGGTCTACTGTAAAAGGACATAAATATAGTAAAGATACAGTATGGCAAAAACAATTTGAAGATGAATTTCCTTTTGAGGAAACTCCAGACCAAATTACTGCAATAGAAGATATAAAATGTGATCTACAATCTGATAAACCAATGGACAGACTTCTTTGTGGTGATGTGGGCTATGGTAAAACTGAGGTAGCGTTGAGAGCGGCATTTAAAGTAGTAATGGAAGGAAAACAAGTAGCTTTTTTAGTTCCTACAACTATATTGGCAGAACAACATTATAATAACCTTATAAGAAGATTTTCTGATTTTCCCATAAAAATAGATATGATAAGTAGATTTAGAACAACAGCACAACAAAAGAATACATTGAAAAGCGTGAGAGAAGGAAATGTGGATATATTAATAGGTACTCATAGAATCCTACAAAAGGATGTAAAGTTTAAAGAGCTTGGACTTTTAATTGTAGATGAGGAACAGAGATTTGGAGTTACTCATAAAGAAAAAATTAAAGAAATGAAGAAAAATGTAGATGTGTTGACTTTAACAGCTACACCAATACCTAGAACTTTGCATATGTCTTTAACAGGGGTTAGGGATATAAGTGTAATTGAAACTCCCCCAGAGGATAGATATCCTGTGCAAACTTATGTGGTAGAATTTAATGAACAACTAATGAGAGATGCTATCATAAAGGAAATAAGTAGGGAGGGGCAGGTTTTCTTTGTGTACAATAGGGTTAAGAATATAAAAGATATGGCAGGTTATTTAAGCAAACTGGTGCCAGAAGCTTCTATAGGAATAGCTCATGGACAGATGACAGAAAGAGAATTAGAGCAAGTTATGATGGATTTCATGGATGGCAAAATAAATTTATTAATTTGCACTACAATAATAGAAACTGGTATTGATATACAAAATGTAAATACTATGATTATATATGATGCGGATAAAATGGGTTTATCGCAATTATATCAATTGAGAGGAAGAGTAGGGCGTTCTAATAAGATAGCTTATGCTTACTTTACTTACAGAAAAGATAAAGTGCTAACAGAAGTAGCGGAAAAAAGATTAAAGGCCATTAAGGATTTCACAGAACTTGGTTCAGGATTTAAGATAGCTATGAGAGATTTAGAAATACGAGGTGCAGGCAATATGATGGGCTCTGCTCAACATGGTCATATGGCTGCAGTTGGTTATGATTTGTATTGCAGGATGCTAGAAGAAACGGTTAAACAATTAAGAGGAGACATAGAAAAGGAAAAAGTAGAAACAGATATTAAAGTAAATGTAGATGCTTATATACCTGGAACATATATAAAAGACGAAACTCAGAAGATAGAGATATATAAAAAGATAGCAGCAATAGAATCATATGATGATATGATGGATGTACAAGAAGAAATAGAAGACAGGTATTCTGACATACCAGAAGCGGTTAATAATTTAATTGACATATCATATAGCAGAGCTTTAGGAAGTAGATATGGAATAGAAGAAATAATAGATCAAAAGGAAGAATTGCTATTTAGATTTCATAGTAAAAGGTATTTTAATCAGGAACTTGTTAAAAACATCATAGATAAATATGGAAAAAATATAATATTTAAACTTGGTGAGAAACCTGCTGTAGCATATAAGTTAGAAGGAATGAAAAGACAAAAAATAGTAAAAATTATGAAAGATGTGGTCCAATTTATAAGTAAATTAGTTGAAAACCATTAGTTTTATGATAGAATTAATTTATGAGTTTACTTAGGGCTTAGAAAATAGGGAGGAATGTATTGTGAACAAGACTAAAAAGATAATTGCGTCGGTATTGATAGGTGCATTTATGCTATCTATGACAGGATGTAATTTAATAGAAAAAACACCAGAGCGTATTAAAAAATCAACAGTAGCTAAAGTTAAAGGAGAAAAGATAACTAGAGGGGAAGTAGATGAACATCCTCAAATGGTTAAAACTGTAGAGAGTATAAAAGCTAAGTATGGCAAGGATTATGAAAATAATGAAGAAGCTAAATCACAATTGAAGGAAGCAAGAAAAAGCGTATTGGAAGAAATAACCATGGAAAAAATTATTGTTCAAAAATCAAAAGAACTTAAAGTAAATGATGAAAAGAAAATTGAAGAAGAAGTAAATAAGCAATTTGATACTATAAAGAAAAATTACAAAGATGAAAAAGAATTTAAAAAAGATATGACTGCAGGTGGTTTTACAGAAAAGACTCTAAAGGATTTTTTAAGGATAAGAGTACTAGCACCTAAGGTATATGAGAAAGCTGTAAAAGACGTGAAAGCTAGTGAAAAAGAAATGAAGTCATATTATGATTCACACATGGCAGAGTTTACTGAAAAACCAAATAGAATACATGTAGCACATATATTAGTTAAAACAGAGGAAGAAGCTAAAAAAGCCAAGGCTAGATTAGATAAAAAAGAGGATTTTGCAAAAGTAGCTAAAGAAATGTCTACTGATAAAGCAGCAAATGAGCAAGGTGGAGATTTAGGATTTATTAATTATAACGATCCTAATTATGATAGAATGTTTATGACTGCATCACAGGCTCTTTCAAAAGGAAAAATATCTGAACCTATAAAAACTCAATTTGGATGGCATATAATTAAGTGTATAGAAAAAGAAGAGTATCCAATTAAAAAATATGATCAAGTGAAAGAGGAAATAAATAAGTTAGTTGTAGAAAGCAAGAAAGAAAATAAGTGGAAAGAGTTATTGGAACAATGGAAAAAAGATGCTAAAATTAAAACTTATGAAAAAAATTTATAGTGTTAATTAATATAAAAAAAGATACTTGAAAGCTAATATAAGGCTTTTAAGTATCTTTTTTTATATTATAGAGGCTATTACATAACATTTGTGTATAAAATTTCATATTTAGAAAGATAATATGAGTACAAGTAATTTTACATACTTTAATTTTAAGGAGGGAATTAAATAAATGAAAGCAACAGGTATAGTAAGAAGAATAGACGATTTAGGAAGAGTTGTTATACCAAAAGAAATTAGAAGGACTCTAAGAATAAGAGAGGGAGATCCATTGGAGATATTTACAGATAGAGAGGGCGGTATAATTTTAAAGAAATATTCGCCAATTAATGAACTTACAAGTTTTTCTAATGAATATGCTGAAGCTTTGAACCAATCTACTGGAAACATAGTAATAATATGTGACAAAGATAGTATGGTTTCAGTTAGCGGAACAACAAAAAAAGAATATTTAGATAAGAGAATAAGTAATGAATTAGGAGAAATAATAGAATCAAGGAAAAATGTATTATTAGAAAAAAGTAAATTAGTACCTTTGTACGAAGATGAAGAAGTAGAAGAAAAATATTTTGGTCAGGTTATAGCACCTATAATAGCAGAGGGTGACGCCATAGGAGCAGTAATTTTAATAAGTAAGGAAGAAAACAAAGAGTCTCCTGACTTAGAGATTAAATTAGCTCAAACAGCATCAACCTTCTTAGGAAAACAAATGGAATAAATGGCAGTTTATCTGCCATTTATTTTTCATTTTAGATTATTGACATTAAAACTAATAAATATTCAATTTTAAAATAAAATCATAAGTAATATTAGAAAAAAGTTTAAAATATCTATTAGATATAACATTATTTAGGGGTTGGGGAGTATATGAAAAAACAGTCACTAATAAGGGGAACCTTAATTTTAGGACTTGCCAGTGTGTTTACAAGATTTTTAGGTATATTTTTCAGGATACCAGTGCAAAATTTAATTGGTGATGAAGGAATGGGATATTATCAAATGTCATATCCCTTATATGCTGTATTTATAGCAGTATCTTCAGGAATACCAATAGCAGTGTCAAAAATGGTTTCTGAAAGAAATGCAGTAAATGACAGAGGTGGAGCGGTACAAGTTTTAAGAGATTCAATAGCATTAATGGGTATTTTAAGCATAGGATTTACAGGAAGTTTATTAGCTTTTTCTAAAAATATAGTGGAGGCATTAAAATGGAATCCTAAGGCTTACTATGCTTTAATTTGCATAGCGATAGCTCCAGTATTTATAGCTGTTATGAGTTGTTTAAGAGGTTTTTTTCAAGGACTTCAAAATATGAATCCTACAGCAATTTCTCAGATTTTAGAGCAGGTTGGAAGAGTTGTATTTGGAGTTGGACTTGCTTACTTATTACTTCCGAAGGGAATAGAATTTGCAGCGGCGGGAGCAGCATTAGGAGCAGCCGCAGGAGGTATAATTTCAGATATATACTTATGTGGCAAGTATATAGGAGTAAGAAAAGAGTTTTATATTGGGCGTATAAAAAGGGATAAAGGAATTATGGAAGAGTTACTGAATATAGCTATCCCTATTTCCTTAGGAGCAGCAGTGGGAGGAATAATGAGCCTTGTAGATTCAATATTAGTACCTCAAAAACTTTTGCAGGCAGGTTTTAATTCTACAGAAGCCACGGTATTGTATAGTCAGCTTACAGGAAAGGCATCTGTGCTTATAAATGTACCACTAGGCATATCTGTGGCATTAGGAAGCTCTTTAGTTCCTATAATTTCAGAAGCTTTTATTTTAAATAGGAAAAGAGAAGTTAAAATGAAGGTGGAAACCGCATTAAAAATTTCTTTTATTATATCAATACCTTCATTATTTGGATTGAACTTTATGTCCTATCCTATTTTAAATTTGGTCTTTAATAGGCAAATAGGAGGGTACAAAATATTACAATATTTAAGTATATCAATACCGTTTATAATAATGGCACAAACTACTACATCTATTCTTCAAGGTACAGGAAATTTTAGAAAACCAGTAATAAATTTGTTTATAGGATGCATAATAAAATCATTAGTAACTTTTTATTTAGTTTCAATACCCTCTATAAACGTATATGGAGCAGTTATAGGAACTATTTTAGGATATATTGTGGCATCTATGTTAAACATGAAAGTGCTTAAAAAACATTTGAAAGTATCTGTTAATTATTATCAAGTAATGATAAAACCTTTATATGCATCAGTAATAATGACATTTTTTGTTGTATTTATTTATAAGTACGTATATAATTATACAATGAGCATAAATATTTCTTGCCTTTTATCAATATTAGCTGGTATAGTAGTTTATGGCATATTAATATGTGTATTGGGCATATTTAGTTATAATAATGTAAAAAAGAGATTCATAAGAAAATAGTAATAAAGAGGGGAAGCTTATGATTAAAATAGTAGGACTAGGACCTGGGTCCCCAGATGCATTGACCATAGGAGTTATAGAACTATTAAAAAAATCAAAATACGTATATTTGAGAACTGCAAAACATCCTACAGTAGAATATATAAAAAAACAGGGTGTAAGTTTTAAAACCTATGATGAATTATATGAAAAATATAAGAATTTTGATGAAGTTTATAATTCTATTGCAGAGGATTTGATTAACAAAAGTGTACAGCACAATGAAGATATAGTTTATGCTGTGCCGGGTCACCCTTTGGTAGCAGAAAAATCTGTGAATATATTAAATAAAATTTGTGAAGCTAAAGGAATAGACAGTGAGATTTTGCCAGCAGTAAGTTTTGTAGATGCCTTAATGGAAAGTCTTAAGATAGACCCTATAGAAGGAGTTAAAATAATCGATGCTTTTGATATAAAAAAACAAATATTAGATAAAAGGGTTGGACTTATAATAACTCAAGTATATAATAAGTTTATAGCTTCAGAAGTTAAACTAGCTTTATTAGAATATTATCATGATGAAACAGACATATATTTTGTTAGGGCTGCAGGAGTAAAGGGACTAGAGAGTATAAGAAAAATAAAATTATATGAACTGGATAGGCAGGAAGATATAGATTATCTAACTTCTATATACGTTCCTAAAGATTTGGAAAATACAAAAGATTTTTATGATTTAAAAGAAATAATGGATATACTAAGAGGAGAAGATGGATGTCCATGGGACAAAGAACAAACTCATGAAACTTTAAAAAGTTGCTTAATAGAAGAGTGTTATGAAGTAATAGAGGCAATAGATGAACAAAATGATGATAATTTAATTGAAGAGCTAGGAGATGTGTTACTTCAAGTTGTATTTCATTCAAAGCTTGGAGAAGAAGAGGGATATTTTAATATAAATGATGTTATAAAATGTATATGCGATAAGATGATAAACAGACATCCGCATATATTTGGTGACATAAAAGTAGATAATTCAAGTCAAGTACTAGATAACTGGGATAAGATAAAGAAAAGAGAGCAAGGTTTAAATAGCTATACAGATTCATTAAATCATATACCAAAGATGCTACCGGCTCTTATAAGAGCTAATAAGGTTCAATACAAGGCAGCTAAGGTGGGATTTGATTGGGATTCTGTGGAACCGGCCTTTGAGAAAGTCCTAGAAGAATTTTATGAGGTAAAAAATGTATATAAAAGCAAAAATAAGGGCAAAATAAAAGAAGAACTGGGAGATTTAATATTTTCTTGTGTAAATGTAGCTAGAATTCTTGACATTGACCCTGAAGATGCTTTAAATTATACTATATATAAATTTATAAGTAGATTCCAGTATATAGAGGATAAAGCCATAGAAAATGGGCTAACTTTAGAAGAAATGACATTAGAGCAAATGGACAATTTCTGGAATGAAGCAAAATTATTAAAAAATTAATTTAATATTTAGAAGGAATTTAAAAAAAAATGAAGAATATGCTTATTCAATAGCGTACTCTAATTATTTAAGGAGGTAACAAAGGTGAACAAAGCAGAATTAATCGCTAGTATGGCAGAAAAAAGTAAATTAACTAAGAAGGATGCAGAAACAGCATTAAAGGCATTCATAGAAAGCGTACAAGAAACATTAGAAAAAGGTGAAAAGGTTCAATTAATAGGATTTGGAACTTTTGAAACTCGTGAAAGAGCTGAAAGAGTTGGAAGAAATCCAAGAACTAAAGAGGAAATAACAATTCCAGCATCAACTGTTCCAGTATTTAAAGCAGGAAAAGAATTTAAAGAAAGAGTAAACAAATAATTACTGGATAATATTGGCTACATAAAGGAAAACCTAGATGCAAATCTAGGTTTTTTCTTTAATAAAAGGTATGCAAATAATTATTTTGCTAACTCAACTTTTGCACATAAAGTTCAAGCTCTACATTAGATTAATAAGGGTTTTAAATTTAAAATTTAGAATGTAAAATAAGAATTTGTAGAGTAGGTAAGAGGTAAAAAGTAAGAAGTAAGAGTGAAAAGGTAAGAACTAATAGGTAAAAGGTAAGAGTTTCTTTAAAAAATTCAGCAAAGCTGAATTTTCACCATAACTATTACTTATTACCTGTTACTTATAAATTAATTATAAAAAACTCTTTGAGTTTTATCTTTAACTCTTACTTCTTAGCTATTACCTATTACTTACATGTAAATTTCAAATTATAGTTAGTTTCTAAAAGAGCTTTATTCTTCATTTTAAATTTTATATTTTTATTTTTCAACTGCGAAAGTTGAATTACTAATAAATTAATGTATGAGGGGGAGAATTAAATGAGATTAGATAAATACCTTAAAGTATCAAGAATAATAAAAAGAAGAACTATCGCAAAAGAAGCTTGTGAAAGTGGACGAGTTTGGATTAACGGTAAGGTTGCTAAACCAAGCACTGAAGTAAATGAAGAAGACATAATAGAAATAGAATTTGCAAACGGTAAATTAAAAGCAAAAATAATTAATATAGCAGAACACGTTAAAAAGGAAGCAGCTAAGGAAATGTATGAATTAATAGAGTAATTGTACTAATGATAAGCCTATAATCATATATTAAGTATAGATACTATAGGATTATAGGAGGTTTAATATGGAGGTAAGAAAAGAGATTAAAATAGAAGAACATAAAAGTATTTTAAATTTGGATAGTAGAAAAAGATTAAGTCTTACAGGTGTCCAAGAAGTAATAAGTTTTAACGAAGAAGAAATAGATTTAACTACCGAATTAGGACAGTTAAAAGTAAAGGGAAATAACTTAAAAATGAATAAATTAGATGTCCAAAATGGTGAACTGGTAATAGCTGGAACTATTGACTCCTGCACTTACATGAATAGAGAAAAGAAAAAGGATAATGACAGCATTATAAGCAAGCTGTTTAAGTAAATACGCATATGATATTATCTACTATTTCTCAATTAGAATTACTTTTATATAATATTCTAGCAGGGGTGCTAACAGGGGTTTTATTTGATGTGTATAGAAGTATACGGGGCAGATGTAATAATAAGATAATAGTATTTATACAAGATGTGCTATTTTGGATTTTTGCTGCTATAATTGTTTTTATATTTTTGTTTATTACAAATTATGCATATATGGGATTTTATTGTTATATTTATATTGCCTTTGGTTTATTTGTTTATTTGAAGATAGTTAGTAAACATTTTTTGAGATTCACAAGTAAAACTAACAGAGGTATTGGAAAAATATTGCGTATAACGGTAAATAATGTTAGTTATATATTTGGAGTTTTTACCTACGCATTTTCAAAAAAAAAGAAAAAAAATAAAAAGTACAAAAATACCTTGAATAAAAAGTAAAAGCAACTTAAAATATATATATAGTCTATATTATTAAAAAGAAGAGGATATGTGTTATGAAAAAAAAGATTAGTTTTAAAAAAATAATACTGGCTATATTAGTGGTTTACATGATTGGTATTTTTGTAAATCAACAAGTGACAATAGGAAGAGTTAAAGAAGAAAAGAATCAAAAGAAACAGGAATTAAGTGCAGTTAAGAAAAAAAATAATGAATTACAGGATCAAGTTCAAATGTCTAAAAGTGATGGCTATATAGAAAAGATAGCACGTGAAAAATTAAACTTTATTAAAAAAGGAGAGACTCCTGTAATCAACAATTCATCTAAGGAAAGTTCAAAGTAGTTTAAATTAGTTTTCAAAATTATTTTCTATAGAACATTATTTTATTAAGGAGGAGTCTTTTTAACATGACCTTAAAAGTAGGAAGTATTACAGAAGGTACAGTGGTAAATATTACTAATTTTGGTGCGTTTGTAGAAGTGGAGGGCAAAACAGGACTAGTACATATTTCTGAGGTTTCAGAATCATATGTAAAAGATGTAAGTAAACATCTAAAAGAAAAAGAAAAAGTTAAAGTTAAAGTTCTTTCCATAGATGATAATGGAAGAATGAGCCTATCAATAAAGCAGGCTAATCCAGTTAAAAAAACTGTTAGGCCAGTAGAAATTGACTGGCAAAAGGAAAAAGCTAAGAATGAAGTTGTAAACTTTGAAGATAGAATCTCAAAGTTTCTAAAGGAAAGTGAGGAAAAATTCCAAGACATAAAGAAGCACCAAAATATGAAGAATGGTGGCCGCAATAAAAGAGGTTCTGGTATGTAGTATTTAAAAGAATACTAAGGGCTTATTAAAGTATAAATAAAGACTTTAATAGCCCTTTATTTATAGCATAGTCATATTTATTAATATGGTTGATGCTTTTTAATACTGCATAAATTAATAGGGATCAATAGTTAATTCAATTTTCGCAGTTATAAAATAAAAATTATATTTTTATTTCCTTTATTTATCTAATGTATAACTTGAAAATTATGTTCGAAAGTGCAGTGGTCAAATTATATATTTCAATATCAAGTGCTGATGGTGATGGGCTAATGGCACTAATGTTTGGGGTTGGAAAATTGAGTTTTTTAAAATGGAAATTAAAAATATTTTAAAAAGTTGTTGACATGTCTTCATATATACTATATAATAAAATCTGTCCTTGAGATTAGGCAAAAACTCGCTGGAGTGGCGGAACTGGCAGACGCACAGGACTTAAAATCCTGCGGTGCTAAAACACCGTACCGGTTCGATTCCGGTCTTCAGCACCAAATGTCGCGGGGTGGAGCAGCTGGTAGCTCGTCGGGCTCATAACCCGAAGGTCACAGGTTCAAGTCCTGTCCCCGCAACCACATGGCGGAATAGCTCAGCTGGCTAGAGCATTCGGTTCATACCCGAAGTGTCGTAGGTTCAAGTCCTATTTCCGCTACCAAGAAACCTCACATTTTTGTGAGGTTTTTTAGTTTCTAAGAACTTTACATTTCTTAAATTCTTTTAACAAAAAAATTTCCCTAAATCATATCAAAAGAGTATATATAACGACTTTTTTATATAGTTTGTTTATTAAAAAAAAAGTAACGTCTAAAATGACATATAGCTTAAGAATTTATATTAAAAACCAGTATAGAGGCAATAATAATATAGCAATACATATTACAAATAATGGAAGAAAATTACCAATTTATGTTTTTTATTGTCTTAAAGAAATTTGTTTTAGACAGATATATTGACAATTATTACCACTCAATTTTGCTATAATTAATTTATTAATTAAGGTTGGGGAGGGTGAATATGCAATACGGTGTTAATGTTTTTCCATACCAAAGAGTATCTGGAGTGCAGAAGGAGGAAGAAAACAAAAAAAGTTTAAATTTAAATGTAATACTGAAAGGGGTAATTAGTTTCATTATAGCTTTATTTATGAGCAGAGTTACTATAATGAATTTTATGGCTCCTTTTGGCATTGCATTGCTTATAGCTATGTTGTGCTACTTTGAGGATTATGTATTCTTGTTCCCTTGTGCTGGAAGTGTTTTAGGTTATGTTTGGATACATAATTCATTACAGGGAATAGGAAAATATTTAATAGCTATATCCCTGGTAACTGTAATATTTTATTGCTTAAAAAGTATTAGTAGAAGTAAAAAGGTTATAGTTACGTGTAGCATAATACTCTTAGAATTTATTATGTACCAGCTGTTTATATTAAAAAAACCCATGGGAACAACTTTATTGTTTTGTTTTTTAGAAATGGCGTGTATCATTCCATTATATTTTATTATTGATCATTCTATTTTATGCTTTAAAGAATTAAATACAAAACATCTATATAACAGTGAAGAATTAATAACTATGGCTATATTTGTATCCTTGGTATTAGCGGGTACTTATGGAATAAAAATACGAAACATATCTTTATGGAATGTATTGTCATTGACATTTATATCTATTTTAACTTATGTAAGTGGAAGTGGTATTGGGTCTGCTACAGGGGTAGCACTTGGAGCAGTCATAGGATTAGGAGCAAAGGATATAAGCATATATACTAGTATTTATGGTTTGTGTGCCTTAATAGGAGGGGCTTTCAGAGAAATGGGTAGATGGGCTACGTCTTTGGCATTTATAATAACATTTTTTATAGTGACGGTTTATTCTAAAAGTGTTCAGCAATTTAAACTTATAGAGCCTATAATAGCTGCTACAATTTTTTTATTAATACCAAGGAGCTTTTATGAGAGGGTGAGTTTAGAGGTTAATAGAGAAGAAAAGGAAAAGTATATTAGTGAAGAGTATATTGAAAAGGTTAAAAAAATTTTTGAAAAAAGATTAAATAGTTTTTCAACAGTACTTAATAATATGTCAGATACTTTGGCTCATTTATCCAAAAATGAAAACTTGAGTATGAAAAATAAAAGTGCATCTTTGATAGAAAATTTAGCTGATAGGGTTTGTAGCAATTGCAGTATGAAGGGCATGTGTTGGAAAAGAGAATTGCACTATACTTATTCTGCTTTTGGAGAACTGATACAAAACTATCAACAAGGGCGAAAGATAATTCCAAAAGAAATTGATAGAAAGTGCATAAACAAAGAATTTTTATTAAAGAACACGGAGGAAATAGGAAATAATTATATAATAAGTGAGCTTTTAAATGTAAGATTACAGGAAGGAAGAAAGATATTATCAGATCAGATAAGTAATATGGCAAAGTCTATAAAAGAAGCTACTGATGACTTTGCATACGGGGTTCATTTTAATGTTACTTTAGAGCGTGAAGTTATAAGAATATTAAATAAGGAAAATATAAAATATAGTGATGTTACATGCTTCTTAGACAAAAACGGGCGCAGTGCTGTAAAATTGACTATGGATAGTTGTACAAGCAAACAAAAATGTGTTAAAGAAATATTGCCTTTGATAGATGAGGTTACTGGAAGAAGTATGTGTATAGAGGAAGAGGGATGTTTTATAGACAATAACACAGGACAATGTACTGTAAACTTTAAAGAGATGCCTAAATACCATATATCCTCCTATGTAAAGAGAAGGTGCAAGGATGGAGAAGAATATAATGGAGATAGTTATAGTTTTGGGAAAGGTAATGATGGAAACTATATAATGTTATTAAGTGATGGAATGGGATCTGGCCCAGAGGCTAGTGAGGAAAGCACAGCAGTAGTAGAAATGATTGAAAATTTTATGAACTCAGGATTTAGTGAAAATACCTCTATTAATGCGGTTAATTCTATTATGTCATTAAAGTTTTACGAAGAGGAAAAATTCTCTACTGTAGATTTGGGAAATATAAACTTATATACTGGTGAAGCAGAATTTATAAAAGTTGGAGCGGCCTCAACTTTTATAAAAAAATCTAATAGAGTAAAAACCATAGAGTCTAAAAGTTTGCCTATTGGAATATTAGATAAGGTGGATGCAGATTTGAAAAAATGTAAACTTAATAATGGAGATATGATTGTAATGGTTACAGATGGTGTGGTAGATTATAATAGTGAAAATGTAGGTAGAAATGATTGGGTAATTAAATATTTAGAAAGAATCAATAGTAATAATCCTAGAGAAGTTGCTGAAGGACTTATGGAGCAATCTATGAAATTAAATAAGGGCAAGGTTAGGGATGATATGACTATAATGGTGTCAAAGGTGTATGATTTATATTAAAAATATCATATGCTAGAAATTGGAGTTCAGTGGGGCTTAAATAAAAGTACAGGTAATTTATACTAAAACACACATAAAGGGTTGTTTTTATATATGTTTTTTAATAGAATGGGAATAAGTTCTAAAAAAACTTATTCTCATTCTTTATTTATGTTATAATTGTTTATTATGAAAATATAATTTTGTAGGAAGTGTTTAAATGTTACAAAAGGTGTTAAGTACTATCGATGAATACCAAATGTTTAAAAAGGGCGATAAGGTAATAGTTGGAGTATCTGGAGGGCCAGATTCTATGTGCTTACTTCATATGCTTTATTTACTTAAGGAAAAGCTACATATAGAAATAGTTGTAGCACATATAAATCATTGCTTAAGAGGAAATGAGGCAGATGACGATGAGAGATACGTTAAAGAATACTGTAAAAAAATAAATGTACAGTACTATAGTAAAAGAATAGATATAAATTCCATAGCTTTAGAACAAAATATATCCTGTGAAACAGCAGGAAGAGATGCTAGGTATAATTTTTTCTATGAACTTAAAAATAAGCTGGTAGCTCAAAAAATTGCTGTGGCTCATAACGCTAACGATCAAGCGGAAACTGTGCTTATGAGGATAATGAGGGGTACTGGTTTGGCTGGCGCAGTTGGAATAAAGCCTATAAGAGATGGCATAGTTGTGAGACCTATAATAAAATTAACTAGAAAGGAAATAGAAAGTTATTGCAATGATAATAAAATTAATGCTAGAATAGATAAAACGAATTTTGAGAGTATATATTCCCGAAATAAAGTTAGGTTGGAATTAATACCATACATAGAAAAAAATTTTAATAATGATATAGTTAGTACTATAAATAGATTTGCAAATATACTTTTTAAGGATAATGAATACATAGATTTAGTAGCAAGTGATAAATATAAGGAGTATTGTACTTTAGAATATGGTAAAATTATAGTAAGAAAAGAATTATTTAAAGAACATGAGGCTATATTGTCTAGAGTTATAAGAATAGCCTTAAAAAAATTAAAAGGAAATTTGTATAATTTAGAGACAAAACACATATATGATATAATACATATTCAAAAGGGTTGTACGGGAAAAAAGATTAATTTACCTGAGAACTTAGTTGCTACAAATAATTATGGGGACATTCATATGTATGTAAATATATCAACTGTGAATAAAGAAAAAAAAGAATTAACATTAGAAATGGATAAAAAATATTTAATAAAAGAGAAAAATCTTT
This sequence comes from Haloimpatiens massiliensis, assembly GCF_900184255.1. Lineage (NCBI taxonomy): Bacteria > Bacillati > Bacillota > Clostridia > Eubacteriales > Clostridiaceae > Haloimpatiens > Haloimpatiens massiliensis. The sequence goes on from NZ_LT854637.1 coordinate 335,825, forward strand.
ATTTAAAGATTGAAATACAAACAAAAGAAGAAGAATATAATTTAAAAGGAAATAATTTTACCAAGTATTTTGATTATGAAAAGGTAAAAGGGGAAATAACTTATAGATATAGAAGACAAGGAGATAAATTTCAACCTATTGGGATGAGAGGTACAAAAAAATTAAAGGATATATTCATGGATTTAAAAGTTCCTAAGGAAGAGAGAGATGAAATACCACTGATATGCTTTGGAGATGAAATAGCATGGGTGTGGGGATATAGGATAAGTGAGAAATTTAAAATTGATAAAAATACAAAGAAAATATTAAAAATCCAGTTTAAGAGAGGGGAATAAAGATGACCGCATATGTATGTGAGGATGTAAAAGAGGTTCTATATACTGCTGAACAATTAAAAGAGAAGACAAAGGAAATAGCAAAAAAAATAAGTGAAGAGTACAAAGGGAAAGATTTGATTTTGATTGGTATACTAAAGGGCTCTGTTATGTTTATGACAGATCTTATAAGAGAAATATCTATACCTTGCCATATTGACTTTATGGATGTATCAAGTTATGGTAACTCTTCTCAGACTTCAGGAGTTGTAAGAATACTAAAAGATTTAGATTTTGAAATTAAGGGTAAAGATGTGCTTATAGTAGAAGACATAATAGATACAGGAATAACTCTTAAATATCTTATGAAATATTTAAGTTCAAGAAACCCAAATAGTTTAGAAATAGCATGCATGCTTAATAAAGCTGAAAGGAGAAAAGTAGATATAGATGTAAAATACATAGGTTATGAAGTCCCAGACTATTTTTTAGTGGGATATGGCATGGACTATGCTGAAAATTATAGACAGTTTCCTTTTGTAGGTATATTAAAAGAAGAAGTTTACATGAAATAATAAATTTGCCACATGTCTAGCAGAACTAATACCTTAACTTTTTAAACTGTATGATAGAATCATTAGGAGCATGGATAAGTTTTTGTAATCATAGTGTTAGTGGGTGGCTACTTTTGTGGTTACTTTTAAGTAGACTTATACTTAAGCTAAGAATAACTTAAATATGTTAGTGAAAAACTATGATTGTAATCTATAAAAAATTAAAAGTAATAGGTACTAGTTGAGGATTTATTGTCAATAAATTTACTATATGATAAAATCTTATAGTAGTATAAATAGAGGGGAGGGCCTTAAATGAAGAAAATGTCCGGTGCAGTAGTTTGGATAATAGTACTTGTATTGGTTATGTTTGCAGCATTGGCTTATGTAGAATCAGGAACCAGTACAGGAAGGGTATCCTTCGGAACATTTACTCAGGAATGGAAAAAAGATAATGTAAAAGAAATTCAAGTTAAGCAAGATGGTACTGTCTTAGCTAAACTAAAAGATAATAAGCAAATACAAGCTAATGTAGATAAAGCAAGATTGTATGATTTTATCAGTCAAAATCCAAAATCATATTATATAGATGAAAAATATGATCAACCATCTAAAACACCTATGTGGATTAGCTGGCTACCAAGTATAATAATTACTGTTGTATTAGTGGGATTTTTATTTATATTTATGCAACAGTCTCAAGGTGGCGGCAATAGGGGTGTTATGAATTTTGGAAAAAGCAGAGCTAAGTTGGCTACCAATGATAAAAAGAAGGTTACATTTGAGGATGTGGCAGGAGCAGAAGAAGAAAAGGAAGAACTGGAAGAAATAGTAGAATTTTTAAAATCTCCTAGGAGATACCTAGAAGTTGGTGCTAGAATACCTAAAGGAGTTTTACTTGTGGGACCTCCAGGTACAGGAAAAACTTTACTTGCAAAAGCTGTAGCAGGAGAAGCCGGAGTACCATTTTTTAGTATATCAGGTTCTGATTTTGTTGAGATGTTTGTAGGTGTTGGTGCATCAAGAGTTAGAGATTTATTCGAACAAGCAAAGAAAAATGCGCCTTGTATAATTTTTATAGATGAAATTGATGCAGTTGGAAGGCAAAGAGGTGCAGGATTAGGTGGAGGACATGATGAAAGAGAGCAAACTCTAAATCAGTTGTTAGTTGAAATGGATGGATTTGGAGTAAATGAGGGAATCATAATTATGTCTGCAACTAATAGACCAGATATATTAGATCCTGCATTATTAAGACCAGGCAGATTTGATAGACAAATACTTGTAGGACAGCCGGATGTAAAAGGAAGAGAAGAAATTTTGAAGGTTCATGCTAAAGGCAAACCTTTGGATCCTCAAGTTAAGCTTAATGTTTTAGCAAAAAGAACTCCAGGGTTTACTGGAGCAGACTTAGAGAATCTAATGAATGAGGCAGCTCTTTTAACTGTAAGGAACAACAGAAAAGTTATAGGCATGGATGAGCTAGAAGAGGCAATTACTAGAGTAATAGCTGGACCAGAAAAGAAGAGTAGGGTAATAAGTGAGAAGGATAAGAACCTCACTGCTTACCATGAAGCAGGTCATGCAGTTGTAATGAAATTTTTACCTAATTCTGATCCAGTGCATGAAATTAGCATAATTCCAAGAGGCATGGCTGGTGGATATACAATGCATCTTCCAGATGAGGACAGAGCATATACTTCTAAATCTAGATTGGAAGACGAAATGGTTGGATTGTTAGGTGGAAGGGTTGCAGAAAGACTTATCATAGGAGATATAAGTACTGGTGCTAAAAATGACATAGATAGAGCAACTAATATAGCTAGAAAGATGGTAATGGAATTTGGTATGAGTGAAGAACTTGGACCTATAGCCTTTGGAACAGGACACGAAGAAGTTTTTCTAGGTAGAGATATTGGAAGAAATAGAGATTTTAGTGAAGAGATAGCTTCTAAGATAGATAGTGAAATAAAAAGATTAATAGATGAAGCTTATATGAAAGCAGAGAGATTGCTTACTGAACATGTAAATAAACTACATGATGTAGCAAAGGCATTATTGGCAAAGGAAAAATTAAATGCAGATGAGTTTAATGCGTTAATAGACGGAAAAATAACTTTAGAAGAGATCATAGCTGAAATGGACAATAGAGAAGAAACAGTAGATTCTGTGGAAAGTACTGATGAATTAGCAGAAGAAGATGTTTCAGATGAAGAAGTTTCTTCAAAAGAGCAAAATAGTGAAGAGATTAAAGAAAATGAGAAAAGTTTATAGATAAAATTGTTTAAAAAAGGCTAGCTTTTGATAAAAAAGCTAGCTTTTTTTATTTTTTAAATACACAGAAAAATGAAATAAAACTTGCAAAAATTTATATACAAAAAAGGATTTATATGCTATCCTTAATGTAGGGGTTAGTTGTTTATTTTAGTTAGGAGGAACGTCAATGAGTTATGTGGAAAAATTTATGAATGTAAAAATTCAAAATGAAAAAGCAAGTGGAGAAAAAATACAAGCTCAACACAATTTGGGTAAAAATACTTGCAAGGAAAGAATGATTAAATTATTTGACTCAGGCTCCTTTATAGAATTAGGAGGTCTAATTTGCCAAAACGGAGCTGGAGTAGTAACTGGATATGGCACAGTAAATGGTAGATTGGTTTATGCTTACGGTCAAGACTATACTGTGGATGGAGGAGCTATTGGTAGTGTAAATGCTGAAAAAATAGCTTCATTAATGGATATGGCAGTTAAGATGGGAGCACCATTAGTACAGATTTTAGACTCCTCAGGAGCTAAAATTGCAGAAGGGTTAGATATTCTAAATGCTTATGGAAAAATGTTAAAAAGAAATGCACAAAATTCTGGTGTTATCCCACAAATAACGTTGGTAATGGGACCATGCGAAGGATTATCGGCTTTAAGTGCAGCTATGAGCGATTTTGTTGTAATGACAAAGAATAACAGTACTTTATGTGTAACTCCTTCAAATAAACTTACAGAGAAAGAAAAGATATTTGTAGATTCTAAAGTTTATTCAGATGGTGAAAATGCTAATGAAAATGGAAGTGCTCATGTAATAGTAGAAAATGAAGAGGAAGCGATTGGTTTTGCTAGAAGAATTTTATCCTATATACCTTCAAATAATATGGACAACATTCCTTTGAGTGTTGAAGATGTGGAATTAAATATACCTAAGGAAAAATTAAATAGCATCGCCGATGGTGAAAACTATGATATATATGAAGTAGTAGATGGAATAAGTGATAAAGAAAGCTTCTTAGAGCTTAATAAGAAATGGGCAGAAGCTGTATTTACGGGTTTGTCTAAAATAAATGGAACCACAGTAGGAATACTAGGCACTAATAAAAATATAAAAGAGGGTACTTTAAATATTCAATGTATAGATAAACTAATAGGATTTGTAAAGATTTGTGATAGTTTTAATATACCTATAATATCTTTAGTTGATACTAAGGGATTCCAAATTGATTTAAAACAGGAGAAACAAGGTATGGCATTACAAGCGTCTAAATTGATCTATGCTTTAAGTGATGCAACAGTACCTAAGATTTCTTTAATAATAGGTGAAATATATGGACCTGCATATGCAGTTTTAGGAAGTAAAGAAGTTAGCTTTGATATATGCTATGCATGGCCAAGTGCTAAAATATCATTAACAACGCCTGAAGATATGATAAAGACAATATTTAGAGAAGAAATAGTTGCTAGCGAAAACCCTAAGGAAAAGGAGAAAAAAGTGATTTGTGAACACATAGATGAAATTACAAATCCATATACAGCGGCAGAAAAGGGACATGTGGATGATATAATAATGCCGTCTGAAACAAAGCAAAGATTATTTGCGGTTATAGATATGCTAGGGAGTAAAAGAGAGTTAAGGTACCCTAAGAAACATGGAAGTATATTGGTTTAGGGGGGCGGATTAAATGAAAACATTAACTTTTGTAGGGGCATTAGAAGTTACGTTATTTGCTATGCTTATAGTATTTTCAATATTGGTTTTTATAGCTTTAATAATAAAAGCTCAAACTTTTTTACTAAATAATTCAAATAAAGTGTCAGGAAAAAGTAAAAAGGATTTAGAAATAGATAAAAAGGAATTAGTTATTGAAAAGCATCAGGAAGAAATTAGTATAAGCTCTGAAGAGGCAGATTTGGAAGTTATTGCAGCTATAATGGCAGCTTTATCATCTTATATGGATGTGCCATCTCAGAATTTAGTAATTAAAAATATAAGGCGGTTGAATGGAAATGGATGGAAAGATTCTGCTATAAAGAATAGTTTGAGATAATTAGGAGGGTTTATAATATGAAAAAGTATGTAATTACTGTTAATGGAAATAGATATGAAGTTGAAGTAGAAGAAGTAAAAGGAGATTTTTCAGAGGTTTCAACAACTTCTGTGGTTAAGGAAGAGAAAAAAGAAGTCAAACCGGTAGAAAAAAAGACAGTGGAAACTAAAAAATCTAATGCAGATGGAGAAAATGTAGAGTGTCCAATGCCAGGAAAAATATTAAAGATAAATAAATCAGCAGGAGATAGCTTTAAAAAAGGAGATGTACTATTTGTACTAGAAGCTATGAAGATGGAAAATGAAATTATGGCACCTCATGATGGAAACGTTATAGATGTTAACGTAGCAGAAGGAGCTATGGTTAATACGGGAGATGTATTAGCAGTAATTCAATAATAGGAAGAGGGGAAAGAGCTATGATTTTAAATTCATTAAAGAACCTGTGGCTTTCTTCTGGGTTTGTAGGAATGACATGGCAACAATTGGTAATGATTATTATTTCTTTTGTGCTTATATATTTGGCTATTAAAAAGGAGTTTGAACCACTGCTTCTTTTACCAATAGCTTTTGGAATGCTTTTGGCTAATTTGCCAGCATCAGGAGTTATGGCTCCACCAACAAAGGATCACGTGGGAGGACTTTTATGGTACTTGTACCAGGGAGTAGAAGCGGACATATATCCACCACTTATATTCTTAGGTGTAGGAGCTATGACAGATTTTGGTCCACTGCTTGCTAATCCATCTAGTGTTATAATGGGAGCAGGTGCACAATTTGGAGTATTCTTTACATTTATATGTGCAATATTGATGGGATTTACTCCACAACAAGCATCCTCTATTGGAATAATAGGAGGAGCAGATGGTCCTACAGCTATATATCTTTCAAGTAAATTAGCACCGGAGCTTTTAGGTCCAATAGCAGTGGCAGCCTATTCTTATATGGCTTTAGTTCCGTTGATTCAACCTCCAATAATGAGGGCGCTTACTACTAAGGAAGAGAGAACTGTTAGAATGGGACAGCTTAGAAAGGTTAGGAAGGTAGAAAAAATAATATTCCCTATAGCTGTAACAGTAGTGGTGGTATTATTACTTCCTTCAGTAGCTTCACTAATTGGTATGTTGATGCTAGGAAATTTATTTAAAGAATGTGGTGTAGTTGAAAGACTTTCAGAAACGGCACAAAATGGTTTGATAAATGTGGTAACTATATTCTTAGGAGTTACTGTTGGGGCTACAGCTAATGCAGAAATATTCTTAAAACCTCAAACTATAATGATAGTAGTTTTGGGAATGATAGCTTTTGGTATAAGTACATCAGCAGGAGTAATTATAGGAAAAATAATGTATAAAATAACTAAAGGAAAGGTAAATCCTTTAATAGGTGCTGCAGGGGTTTCGGCAGTGCCAATGGCAGCTAGAGTTGCACAAGTAGTGGGACAAGAAGAAGATCCAGGTAATTTCCTACTTATGAATGCTATGGGACCTAATGTGGCTGGAGTTATAGGTACTGCAGTGGCAGCTGGAGTATTGCTTTCATTATTTGGTGTATAAAAGTATAAAACACTTGACAAAATAAATGTAATTGTTAAAATTAAATTGTTAATTTCTATATTACTTGAGTTTTAGTAAGAGCAGCTTGAAAAGCTGCTCTTATGATTTATATAAGGGGTGTTTAAAATGGTTTTGGTTTTAGATGTTGGAAACACTAATATTGTATTAGGAATATATAAACATGATGAGCTTATAGTTGAATGTAGATTGTCAACTGATTCAAGAAGAACAGCAGATGAATATGGAATACAAGTAAAAGAGTTATTTGATTTACATAAATTAAGTATAGAAGATATAAAAGGAGTAATAATATCTTCTGTAGTGCCTAATATAATGTATTCTTTGGAACATATGATAAAAAAATATTTCCATACTCAGCCAATAGTGGTTGGACCTGGAGTAAAAACTGGAATAAATATAAAATATGATAACCCCAAGGAAGTGGGTGCTGATAGAATAGTCAATGCTGTAGCAGCACATGAAATATATAAAAGACCTTTAATAATAATCGATTTTGGAACTGCGACTACCTTTTGTATTATATCAGAAAAGGGTGATTATCTAGGAGGAGTTATTTGTCCAGGTATGAGAATTGCATCTGATGCACTTTTTGAGAGAGCAGCCAAACTTCCTAGAGTAGAACTTGTAAAACCTGAAACTATAATATGCAAAAATACTGTTGCTAGTATGCAAGCTGGGATTATATACGGATATATAGGACAGGTAGATTACATAGTCAATAAGATAAAATTAGAAATGAAATCCTTAGGAGAAAATGAGCCTTTAGTAGTGGCTACAGGAGGGCTTTCTAAACTTATATATGAAGAATCAACAACTATAGATGTAATAAATCCAATTTTAACATTACAAGGTCTAAAGATAATATACGAAAAGAATATGAAGTAGGTGTTAAGATGAAAATAGGTAACCTAAATTTCCCCAAGGGCGTTTTTTTAGCTCCTATGGCAGGAGTTACAGATGTTGCCTTTAGAGAAATTTGTAAGGAAATGGGTTGCGAATTGGTATATACTGAAATGATAAGTGCTAAAGGTATGTACTATGGTAATGAAAATACTGTGGAGCTTTTAAAAATCTCAAATAAAGAGAGTCCTGTAGGAGTACAGATATTTGGCAGTGAACCCTATATAATGGCTAAGGCTGCAGAAACTTTTAATGATAATGAAGATATATGTTTAGTGGACATAAACATGGGATGCCCAGTGCCTAAAATAGTTAAAAATGGAGAAGGTTCTGCACTTATGAGGGAGCCTAAATTAGCTGCAGAAATAGTTAAAGAAGTAAGAAAAGCATCCTCTAAACCTGTAACTGTGAAGTTTAGAAAAGGTTTTGATTCCAATAGTATAAATGCAGTAGAATTTGCTAAGTATATGGAAGATGCAGGAGCACATGGAGTTACAATTCATGGAAGAACTAGACAGCAAATGTATACTGGGAAAGCTGATTGGAGTATTATAGGAAAAGTTAAGGAAAGTGTGAGTATACCTGTAATAGGAAATGGAGATGTTTTTTCTTCAGAAAATGCTATAAACATTAAAAAGGTCACTAATTGCGATGGGATAATGATAGCTAGAGGAGTAATGGGAAATCCATGGATATTTAGAGATATTATAGCTAGATTTGATGGGAAAGATATTAATCCACCTACCAGTTTGGAAAAAGTAGATATGTGTATAGAACATCTTAAGAAGGCTATATACTACCATGGAGAAAGAAAAGCAGTTAGAGAAATGAGAAAACATTTAGCTTGGTATATAAAAGGATTAAGTAATTGTACTGCAATTAAAGACATTATAAATAGACAAGAAAATGGAGAAGATGTATTTAACATACTTAGAGATTATAGACAATATTTAGAAAATAAAAGCACTAAATTATAGTAATCTAAACTTATATAGTTGAATACAATTATATATAACAATTATAAGGGTGTTTGCGTGAATAATATTTTAAGTTTAAAATCCTACCAGGAGCTTTATAGAGATAACAGTTTTATAGGAAAAGTTAAAGACAGGTTTAAAATAACATATGAGTATCAAAAATTTATAAAGGAGTTGAATCTTTCTGTTATAAATATAAATATACCTTCTAATGTTCATCCAGAGTCATATAATAAGAACATAAAGAGAGCAGAAAATATTGGAGGGTTAAAATATAAATCACTAGCACCTGATGTGTGGAGAATTTTGGATTATAAGTGGTTCAATGATTATCAAAAAAGACTATTTGCATTTAGCGTAGTTAAAAGTGTGAAACTATTTTTGAGACTAAACTTTAAAAATATAAGAAGTAGTTGTATAGGAGTTATAGATGCAGGTGATTATATTAATAAATATATAATAGAGGAACTTTGTAAATTCAGTAATAATGTAGTACTTGTATCAAAAAATATAGAATATTTAGGAAAAGTAAGAGAATATTTAATAGCTCGATATGGGGTTACGCCGGTTATAACTAGAGAATATGAATACCTATTAAATGATGTAGATTTTATTATAACTTCTATAAACATAGATCCTAAAAATGAAAAACTAAATATATGGTATATTGATGACAGATATATGCCCCAAAATAGTCATAATTTGCATGTGAACAATGTTACTTTTACAGTACCTTGGGAAGAGCAATCCTTAAAATATACACCTCAGTTGGTTGGAGCTATTCTGAGCCATATTGCAGGAAGAGAAATAGAAGCGGATTTGAAAAGTAATGATATTTACATTAATGAGTTTGGATTTAACCCTTAATTTAAGGGAATTACTTAGAAGAGTATAAATGTTGACATTATAAATTTGCTGATTTATAATAACTTAAATGATTATAAATTATAATTTATGTTATAATAAAATAGTTTGTTGTGTTGGAATTAAATTATGATCTTAATGATAAAGTATTAGAATATTTAAAAGGGGAGACAAGAAATGAGCGAGAAGAAATATGTAATGACTTATGAAGGGGTTAAAAAGTTAGAAGACGAATTAGAATACTTAAAAACAGTGAAAAGAAAAGAGATAACTGAAAAGATAAAAGTGGCACTTTCCTTTGGAGATTTAAGTGAAAACTCAGAATATGATGAAGCTAAAAATGAGCAGGCTTTTGTGGAAGGAAGAATTGCTCAGCTAGAAAATATGCTTAAAAATGCATCTGTAGTGGATGAAAGTGAAATAGATAAAGAAATTGTTGGAGTTGGTACAGTAGTAAAGGTTAAGGACTATGACTTTGATGAAATAGTTGATTTCATAATAGTAGGTTCTGCAGAAGCTGATCCAATGGAGAATAAAATATCTAATGAATCACCAGTTGGAATTGGACTTATAGGTAAGAGAGTTGGAGATATAGTGGAAATACCTGTTCCAGATGGAATAAGTAAGTATGAAATTTTAGAGATTAATAGAGCATAAAGTGGAGGGATTTTGATGGCGGAAGAGAAAAATTTAAATGCACAAGAGAATGAGTTAGATTTAAATGAAGTGATGAAACAGAGATTGGAGAAACTACAGGGTCTTCAACAAGAAGGTAAGGATCCTTTTGATGTTTACAAAGTTAATGTAACTCATCATGCTGAAGAAGTTAAAGAGAATTTTGAAACATTAGAAGAAAAAGAAGTCACAGTTGCAGGTAGAATATTATCTAAAAGAGGTCAAGGAAAGGTAGTATTTTCTGATGTTTATGATAAGACCGGAAAAATACAATTATTTATAAAGATAGATAATGTAGGAGAAGAAAAACTAGCAGAATACAAAAGTCTTAATATAGGAGACTTAGTAGCTGCTACAGGAACAGTATTTAAGACTAAAACTGGAGAAATATCAGTAAAAGTATCTTCTTTCCAGCTTACATGTAAATCATTAAGACCACTTCCAGAGAAGTTCCATGGGTTAAAAGATCCAGATCTTAGATATAGACATAGAGAAGTGGATATAATAATGAATCCAGAAGTAAAAGATACTTTTATAAAGAGAACAGCTATTATGAGATATATAAGAGAGTTTTTAGATAATAAAGGATTTATGGAATGTGAAACGCCTATTCTTTCACCTATAGCTGGAGGAGCTGCGGCTAGACCATTCGTAACTCATCACAATGCTTTAGATATAGATATGTATTTGAGAATTGCTACAGAATTATATTTAAAGAGATTAATAGTGGCTGGATTTGAAAAAGTATATGATATGGGCAAGAACTTTAGAAATGAAGGAATAGACATAAGACATAACCCAGAGTTTACAATGATAGAATTATATCAGGCATATGCTGATTATAATGATATGATGGAAATAACAGAAAATTTAGTAGCATATGTATGTGAAAAGGTTCTAGGTACTACAAAGGTAACATACCAAGGTACAGAAATAGATTTCACACCACCTTGGAGAAGAATAACTATGGTGGATGCAGTTAATGAATTTGCTGGAGTTAACTTTAATGAAATAAGTAATGATGAAGAAGCTCAAAAAATAGCTAAAGAAAAGAATTTGGAATTTAAAAAGGATTTAAAATTTGTAACTAAGGGTGACGTTTTAAATGCACTATTTGAAGAGTTTGCAGAAGAACATATGATACAACCAACATTTATATATGATTATCCAGTAGAAATATCACCTCTTACTAAGAAGAAAAGAGGTAATGAAGAATTTACTGAAAGGTTTGAAGGATTTATTTTTGGAAGAGAAATTTGTAATGCATATTCAGAATTAAATGATCCTGTAGTTCAAAGGGACAGATTTGTTCAACAAGCTAAAGAAAGAGAACTTGGGGATGATGAAGCATATGTAATAGATGAAGATTTCATGCATGCATTAGAAATTGGTATGCCTCCAACAGGTGGATTAGGAATCGGTATAGACAGACTTGTTATGTTCTTAACAGATTCTTATTCTATAAGAGACGTTATATTATTCCCAACTATGAAACCAGCTCAAAATAATAAGTAGATTATTAAAATATACAAAAAAGAGATAAAGTTTAGGCTTTATCTCTTTTTAATTAAGGCATTAATAATAAAATAGTATTTTCAAAAGAGTTTGACTTTTTTTATTCATATGTTATAATTACTTTGTGAAAAAAATTCATTAATGCGAATGTTAATGGAGATAATTTAGAATTAATACTTGTGAAATAAATAAGTTTATATATAACTTTGATTTTTTAATTAAGGTTTTCTTAAGTTGAATAAAATACGAATTGATTATACCACGAAGGTAGAGAAAATTGTTCTCTACCTTTTTTGTACATATAATACTTTTTATAATTAGCGTAGTTAATAATTATTAAGATTTAAATATTATGTATAAAATGATTAAGGGGGAGTAGAGTATGGTTAAAAAAAGAGTGCTTGGCATTTTAAGTGCGGTACTAATAGGAGCCATGGCTGTAGGATGTGGAGGAAAAACATCTACAACTGCAAAAAAAGATAGCAAGATAGCTACTAGTTCATCTAAAGAGAAGACATTAATTTATGGTAGCGCTGCGGATTATGCTAGAATTAATCCAGCGCTAGATGAGCATGCGGAGATTCACAAAATAATATTCTCAGGATTAACTAAACATGATGAAAATAGTAAAGTAATTCCCGACTTAGCAGAAAAATGGACTTATGATGAAAAAAATATGGTTTATACTTTTAACTTAAAGAAAGATGCAAAATGGCATGATGGCAAAGATTTTACAGCTGATGATGTGAAATTTACTATTGAAACTATAAAAGATCCAAAGAGTAACTCGGAAATTTCTGCCAACTATGAAGAAATAAAGAAGGTTGAAGTAGTAGATCCACATACAGTAAAAATATATATGAGCAAACCTTGTGTTGCTGTATTAGATTATCTATCTGTAGGTATGATTCCAAAACATTTGTTACAAGGAAAAGATATAAATAAAGATGCTTTTAACCAAAATCCTGTAGGTACTGGTCCATATAAATTTGATAAATGGGAAACTGGTCAATATATAAGTTTAAAAGCAAATGAAAATTATTATAATGGACAACCTAAAATTAAGAGTGTTATATTTAAAATAGTAGAAGATGAAAAAGCAAGAGCATTACAATTAAAATCAGGAGAAATAAATTTAGCTCAATTAGAACCACAGGATGTGAATGCGTTTAAAGAGCAAAAAAATATAAAGCTATACAGGGAGAAAACTGCAGATTATAGAGGAGTTATGTTTAACTTCAGAAATCCTATGTTTAAAGATGTAAAAGTAAGACAAGCTCTTAGCTATGCTATAGATAAACAAAAAATAGTAGACGAAGTATTGAAGGGAATGGCACAAGTTGCTTACAGTCCATTACAAATGGGAAATTATAAGAATGAAGATGTGGAAAAATATCAATATGATAAGGAAAAGGCAAAACAATTATTAGATGAAGCAGGATGGAAAGTTGGAAAAGATGGAGTAAGGGAAAAAGATGGTAAAAAATTATCCTTTAAGATAACTGGTTTCGAAGGGGATCCAGTGAGAACAAATATAGCTAATGCTGCATGTCAATACTACAAAGAGGTAAATGTAGAAGCTAAAGTAGATGTTCAACCTTCCGGTTCAATTCAATGGGATAAATTAGAAGGATCTTTAATAGGATGGGGCAGTCCATTTGACCCAGATGACCATACTTATAAAGTATTCCATTCAAGTCAAGCTGAAAATGGTGTCAACTTAAACGCTTATTCAAATAATAAAGTTGATGAATTGTTACTAAATGCAAGAACTACACTAGACGATAATAAAAGAAAAGAATACTATAAGGAATTCCAAAAGGAATTTGCCAATGATCCTCCATATGCAATGATTGCATATATAGATGCGGTATATGGTGCAGACAATAAAATTAAAGGAATAAAAGATACAGTGTTAGGACACCATGGTGTTGGTTTCTTATGGAATATAGAAGAGTGGGATATAGAATGATAACTTGTAAACCAAAAAGTGTGGCAAAAATCTTAATTAATATAGTTGTAAGCTTTTTTTCTTTAAGTTTTTTAACCTTTATGATGGCTCACATTATGCCAGGTGATCCTCTGTACGCTATGTTTGGTGAATCAGCAGCCAAAATTTCCAGTATACAGAGAACAAGAATAATAGAAAATATGGGGCTTAATAAGCCCCTGCTCTATCAATACAAAGAATGGCTAACTAATTTTTTTCATGGGAACTTAGGAATTTCTTTTAAATACAACTTGCCAGTAAAAGATATTTTACTAGAAGCTTTGGGAAATACATTGTTTCTAGGAATAATAACTATAGTAACCATAATGATATTTTCATTACTATTAGGATTTTTATGTGCTGTTAATGAAGGGAGTTTTATAGATAAGGCATTAGTTAAATTGGGCACTTTCTTTTACTGTGTACCTGGTTTTTGGTTGGCGTTGATACTTGTGTTGATTTTTTCAGTTAAAGCCGGTTTATTGCCTTCATCGGGTGTTTACCGAATGGGAAATGAAGGAGATTTAGTAGATAGAATAATACATACGATTTTACCTTGGCTAGTGGTTTTTATAGGTCATTTAGGATACTATTCTAATTTTGTTAGAGATAAGATTATAGAAGAGCTAAAAGAAGATTACTTAGTCACTGCTAAGGCAAAGGGGGTTCCTAAACATAGAATATTATTTAGTCATCTTTTAAGAAATGTTATGGCTTCCTATATTACTTTGATTGCTATATCTGTAAATCACTTATTGTCTGGGTCCTTAGTTATAGAATCTATATTTAGCTATCCAGGCATAGGAAAATACATATTTGAGGCAGCTAAATACCATGATTATACTCTTTTAATGGGGGGGATAATTATTATAGGAATTATAATAATTTTATGTAATGTAGTATCAGATATGTTCTGTAAATTTATTGACCCTAGAATTAGAGAGGTGGAGGTTTAATATGAGGAACATAAATTCCTTTGGATTTAAATGTCCAAATAATAAGCATATAAGCAAAAATAAATTTCCATATGTATCTGTAGGTTTTTTGATTTTTCTAACATTAGTAGCTTTCATAGCTCCTCTATTTATAAATGAACCTCAAAATTATATGAATTTATCGAGAACATATATTCCGCCAAATTCTAAGTACATTTTTGGTACCGATGGTATGGGAAGAAATATACTCATAAGATGTATATATGGAGGTAGGGTGTCCATATTAGTAGGTTTAGTTTGTATGATAGTGTCTAGTGCTATAGGAATTATATATGGATGTGTAAGTGGATATTATGGCAAGGTACTAGATAAAATAATGATGAGAATATTAGATTTTTTTCTAATACTTCCAGCTATAGTTATAGTGGCTTTTATTCAAGCTTTTTTTGAGGAAAAGGGTTTAATGGAGATAATATTAGTGATTTCACTCACTGGTTGGATGCGAGTTGCTAGGATAGTAAGGGGTGAAGTAATAAAATTAAAATCATCAGAATTTGTAGTGGCATCAAAAGGGTTGGGTGGAGGCTTTTTTCATATATTAAGAAAGCATTTATTGCCTAATTTTATGCCAACTATAATTTTTATATGTACTTTAAATGTGGCTAGTGCAATTGTAATGGAATCTACTTTAAGTTTTTTAGGTTTAGGGTTGCCGGTGGAAATACCTTCTTGGGGAAGTATGCTTATAGATGCTCAGAAGGATATTTTATCTAATAAATGGTGGACAAGTTTATTTCCAGGAATTATGATAATAGCTACAGTTCTTTCTGTAAATAGTATTGGAGAGTATGTGAGAAAATTGAATCATAAGAATTTCGTAAGCTTATAAATAACTTAACTTTGTTATATAAAGTTTGAATCCTACATTAGATGAATAAATGAAATACAAATATAGTTTTTAATTTAAAATTTAGAATGTAAAATCTAAAATAAAAGTTGGAATTTTGTAGGAATTTTTTCATTAAGTTTTAATTTTAAATTGTGATTTATAACTGTGAAGGCTTAATAAATAACTTATATTTTAGTAGGGAAAATAATAAAAAAAGTATTGCAATATTAGTTTTTTTTGATATAATAATAAATGTAATAAATGTTCCGCAGTAGCTCAACGGTGGAGCACTCGGCTGTTAACCGATAGGTTGGAGGTTCGAGTCCTCTCTGCGGAGCCATTTTTATTTTTTGAATATCTATTGACATGTATTTTATATTTGGTAAAATAATATATAAATTCATATAGTTATGTACTATGAAAAAGAGGAGTAGCTGTGATTATTTTTTTAGAGAGGTCATGGTAGGTGAAAATGGCTAAAATTTATGGTGAAGGGCGCTTTGGAGTACATGATAAAGCAAGATGGGCTGATGCCAAAGAGGGTGGAACCGCGGAATAGAATTTCGTCCCTTGTGGTATTGGGCTTTTTTTTTATATAAAAAACTATGTTATAATAATTTATTTTTAAATGATAAAAATAGTATTTTAAGAAATTTTTTCAAATCATAATAAAGAAAGGTAGGTGAAGAACTGCTTTGTAGTTTCAATAATGAGGTTATACTACCACCTTATATAGTTTATAGGGTGCAAAAATTCAATTTATAGAATTTTTGATAGCAGGATAAATTATGACATGTAAAAAAACCATGGAAAAAATAGTTGCTTTATGCAAGGGAAGAGGATTTATATTCCAAGGATCTGAAATATATGGTGGATTGGCTAATGCATGGGATTACGGTCCTTTAGGCGTGGAGTTTAAAAATAACGTAAAAAAAGCTTGGTGGAAAAAATTCGTTCAAGAAAGTCCATATAACGTAGGAATTGATTCAGCTATATTGATGAATAGTGAAGTTTGGGTAGCTTCAGGACACGTAGGAGGATTTTCAGATCCATTAATGGATTGTAAAGCTTGTAAGGCAAGGTATAGAGCTGATAAATTAGTTGAAGATCATTTAAGTGCCAATGGAAAAGATGATGTAAGTGCAGATGGATGGACAAGTGAAGAACTAAAGAAATATATAGAAAAGAACGAAATAGTTTGCCCTAAATGTGGTAAAAAAGAATTTACTGATATAAGAAAATTCAATTTAATGTTTAAGACTTTCCAAGGAGTAACAGAGGATTCAAAATCAGAGTTATACTTAAGACCAGAAACAGCACAGGGAATATTTGTGAATTTCAAAAATGTACAGAGATCATCAAGAAAGAAGGTGCCTTTTGGTATAGCTCAAATAGGAAAGTCCTTTAGAAATGAGATAACTCCAGGAAACTTCACATTTAGAACAAGAGAATTTGAGCAGATGGAGCTAGAGTTTTTCTGTAAACCAGGAACTGATTTGGAGTGGTTTAAATACTGGAAGGATTACTGCTGGAATTTCCTATTAGCACTAGGAATGCAAAAAGAAAATTTAAGATTTAGAGATCATGCTAAGGAAGAATTATCATTTTATAGTAATGCTACTTCAGATGTAGAATATTTATTCCCATTTGGATGGGGAGAGTTATGGGGTATTGCTGATAGAACAGATTATGATTTAAATAAACATATGGAGCATTCAAGTCAAGATTTGAATTATCTAGATCCAACAACCAACGAGAAATATGTTCCATATTGTATAGAGCCATCTCTAGGAGCAGACAGAGTTGCACTAGCATTTTTAGTAGAGGCTTATGACGAAGAAGAACTTGAAAATGGAGATGTAAGAACGGTATTACATTTACATCCAGCTCTTGCGCCATTTAAGGCAGCAATATTACCACTAACTAAGAAGTTATCAGATAAAGCATTAGAGGTTTATGGAAGCTTAAGCAAAAAATTCAATGTAGATTATGATGATGCAGGAAGTATAGGAAAGAGGTATAGAAGAGAAGATGAAATAGGAACTCCATATTGTATAACTATAGATTATGATACATTGGAAAATAATACTGTTACTATAAGAAATAGAGATACTATGGAACAGATAAGATTAAGTATAGAAGAACTAGAAAAGTTTGTAGAAGAAAAACTTCAATTTTAATACAAATAAATAATAACTAAAAAATAGTTTATTAGTATAAAATTAAAAGCCTGTGTTTGTAAATTTTTAGACACAGGCTTTTAATTTAATTATTTAAAGTAAAAAAATAACCGGATAATAATTATCCGGTAAATAGGGTTTAATCATGGGGATATGTCATATGTTTACTAAAACTTGGGGAATTATTAATACTTTCTTACGGCACAAGAGAAGTATAACATAGGTTTATTATAATATTCAATAGGTAAAAATAAAGTTTTTAAATTAAATAAATTCGCGCAATTTATACAATAGATACAATGTCCTTCTTTGTAGTTTTATGTCGTTGATATATTTTAAAAAGTTCCTTTATCTTAAGGAGAATAAATTTTAAGTTTATTTCACAATATATATAATTTTTATTTTATTATTAGAGTGATATAATGATGATGAATGATTTGCGATAACACTTATTTTGGAGGTATATATATTATGAGACGTGAATTTGGAGAATTTAAAGAATTTATAAAAGAGAAAAAGGTGGCAGTTGTAGGTATAGGAGTTAGTAATAAGCCGTTAATTCACTTTTTAGTAAAATTAGGTGCAAATGTAACTGCGTTTGATAAAAAAAGTAAGGAAGAATTAGGAGAAACATATGATGAATTATTCAGTATTGGAGTTAATACAGTTTTAGGAGAAGGATATTTAGAAAAATTAACAGGTTTTGAAGTTGTATTTAAGACACCTTCTATGAGATTTGATAATCCTGTTTTAGTAAGGGCAAAGGAAGAAGGAGCATATATAACTTCTGAAATGGAAGAGTTTATAAAATATTGTCCAGCAAAAATATTTGGAGTAACAGGAAGCGATGGAAAAACTACTACAACTACATTGATATATAATATTTTAAAGGCAGAAGGACATAAGGCCTGGGTAGGTGGAAATATAGGAACACCGCTATTTTCGCAAATAGAAAATATAGGCAAACAAGACAGAGTAGTATTAGAATTATCAAGTTTTCAACTTATGAAAATGAAATACTCTGTGGATGTAGCATTAGTGACAAATTTAAGTCCAAATCATTTAGATATGCATAGGGGGATGGAAGAGTACGTAGAAGCTAAGAAGAATATATTTAAATATCAAAGTGAAAGAGATTTACTTATACTAAATAGAGATAATTACATTACCAATGGGATGGTTAGTGAGGCTAAAGGCAATGTAATGCAATTTAGTGTAAAAGAGATAGTTGAAGATGGTGGATATTTTAAAGACGGAACCCTTTATATAAAAGGCAATGCAGTTTGTAAAAGAGAAGAAATTAAAATATTAGGAATGCATAATGTGGAAAATCTATTGGCGGCATTTTGTGCAACCTATGAGGATGTTAGTATAGAAAGTATGAGAAAGGTTGCGATTACCTTTACTGGAGTTCAGCACAGGACAGAATTTATAAGAAGTATAAATGGGGTTAAATATTATAATGATTCTATTGCCTCAAGTCCTACAAGAACATTGGCTGGATTAAAAGCTTTTGACAAACCTGTAGTCTTAATTGCAGGAGGTTACGATAAAAATATACCCTTTGAACCTTTAGCAGAAGGTGGTTATTCTAAAATAAAAGCTCTTATACTTTTAGGCGTAACAAAAGATAAAATAAAAGACGCCTTTCACAAGGTAATGAAAGAAAAGGGAGTAAGTATTCCTATATATGTAGTAAATAGTTTAGAAGAAGCTGCAAAAAAATCAAGGGAAATTGCTGAAAAGGAAGATGTAGTAACTTTATCACCTGCTTGTGCTAGTTTCGATATGTTCCCTAACTTTGAAGTTAGAGGAGATAAATTTAAAGAAATAATTAATAATATGATGTAAACTATATACTCATCTAGCCTTTATGGATGAAGGTTAGATGGGTTCTATTATTATGTATTTACATTGTTAAGTATAAAGAAACGTTATCAGGTGTATCAATAGCAGAAAAAACTAAATATATGAAGAAATAAAGAGAAAAATTAATATAATTTTATTACATGGCATTAAGTGGTCAAAACTAGAAAGCATTAAGGCGATATAATAACACTTGTCGCTGTTACCGCGATGTGTAACGACGAAATAAAATTAATTAAGCTATTGACAAGCTAAGTTAATTTTGATATTATAAAGTACGTCGTAAGATGATGCTTAAAAATTGGTCTTTGAAAATTAAACAGAGATGATGATGATAAATCATAAAGTCAGTGAATTTGAGTTTGAGATTGAACTTTAAATTGAGAGTTTGATCCTGGCTCAGGACGAACGCTGGCGGCGTGCCTAACACATGCAAGTCGAGCGATGAAGTTCCCTTCGGGGAACGGATTAGCGGCGGACGGGTGAGTAACACGTGGGCAACCTGCCTCAAAGAGGGGAATAGCCTCCCGAAAGGGAGATTAATACCGCATAAAATTACGAAATCACATGGTTTTGTAATCAAAGGAGTAATCCGCTTTGAGATGGGCCCGCGGCGCATTAGCTAGTTGGTAAGGTAAAGGCTTACCAAGGCGACGATGCGTAGCCGACCTGAGAGGGTGATCGGCCACATTGGAACTGAGACACGGTCCAGACTCCTACGGGAGGCAGCAGTGGGGAATATTGCGCAATGGGGGAAACCCTGACGCAGCAACGCCGCGTGAGTGATGAAGGCCTTAGGGTTGTAAAGCTCTGTTATCTGGGACGATAATGACGGTACCAGAGGAGGAAGCCACGGCTAACTACGTGCCAGCAGCCGCGGTAATACGTAGGTGGCGAGCGTTGTCCGGATTTACTGGGCGTAAAGAGTGCGTAGGCGGATGTTTAAGTGAGATGTGAAATACCCGAGCTCAACTTGGGTGCTGCATTTCAAACTGGGCATCTAGAGTGCAGGAGAGGAAAGCGGAATTCCTAGTGTAGCGGTGAAATGCGTAGAGATTAGGAAGAACACCAGTGGCGAAGGCGGCTTTCTGGACTGTAACTGACGCTGAGGCACGAAAGCGTGGGGAGCAAACAGGATTAGATACCCTGGTAGTCCACGCCGTAAACGATGGGTACTAGGTGTCGGGGGTCCAACCTCGGTGCCGCAGTAAACACATTAAGTACCCCGCCTGGGGAGTACGGTCGCAAGATTAAAACTCAAAGGAATTGACGGGGGCCCGCACAAGCAGCGGAGCATGTGGTTTAATTCGAAGCAACGCGAAGAACCTTACCTAGACTTGACATCCCAAGAATACTGTGGAAACACGGTAGTGCCCTTCGGGGAACTTGGTGACAGGTGGTGCATGGTTGTCGTCAGCTCGTGTCGTGAGATGTTGGGTTAAGTCCCGCAACGAGCGCAACCCCTATTGTTAGTTGCTACCATTAAGTTGAGCACTCTAGCAAGACTGCCTGGGTTAACCAGGAGGAAGGTGGGGATGACGTCAAATCATCATGCCCCTTATGTCTAGGGCTACACACGTGCTACAATGGTCGGTACAACGAGACGCAAGACCGTGAGGTGGAGCAAATCTCAAAAACCGATCTCAGTTCGGATTGTAGGCTGCAACTCGCCTACATGAAGCTGGAGTTGCTAGTAATCGCGAATCAGAATGTCGCGGTGAATACGTTCCCGGGCCTTGTACACACCGCCCGTCACACCATGAGAGCTGGTAACACCCGAAGTCCGTGAGGTAACCGTAAGGAGCCAGCGGCCGAAGGTGGGATTAGTGATTGGGGTGAAGTCGTAACAAGGTAGCCGTAGGAGAACCTGCGGCTGGATCACCTCCTTTCTAAGGAGAANATGTGCCTACAAACTGTCGAAGCACTTTACATGTGTGACGGCGTGCTTTTTGTAGAACGAGCCAGCGAGTTATGGTATGTAGCAAGGTTAAGCACTTAAGGTGCGGAGCCGCAGGGAAACCGAGTCTGAATAGGGCGATTAGTTGCATGCTGTAGACCCGAAACCGGGTGACCTATCNTTGTTTAATTTTGAGAGACCAAGTCAATTATAATTAACAACTAAGAATTAACCATTAAAATTAAGAGTTAATTCTTTATTTGTGAGTTGACTAAGTTATAACTCTCTATTATAATAAGATTTTCAGTTTAGTATGTTGTACTTTTATAAGTAGTTATACATTACTAACTGTTAATTTAAAATATGGGGGATTAGCTCAGCTGGGAGAGCACCTGCCTTGCACGCAGGGGGTCAAGGGTTCGAATCCCTTATTCTCCACCATATGGGTCTATAGCTCAGCTGGTTAGAGCGCACGCCTGATAAGCGTGAGGTCGATGGTTCGAGTCCATTTAGACCCACCATTTTGTTCTTTGAAAATTGCACAGTGAAGAAAGTAGAAATTATTACAATTGTGATGATTTCACTGGAGAATCAATTATAGAAACAAACTTATTAGATAATCTAATAAGTGCTAATTTGCAACAAAATCAAAGATTTTAAGATGAGTTAAGGAAACTCAATCAGCAGAGC